>NZ_JBJHAC010000002.1:0-305264 GCF_054050835.1 Blastococcus sp. SYSU DS0510
GGCGGGCCACCTGCGCGGCCAGCCGGTTGGACGCGGTGAGCAGCGCACCCAGCTGCTCGATCAGCTGCGGGCCGAACGCGCCGTCGAGCCGTTCGGCGGCCAGGTCGTCCAGCGCGGCGCCCAGCCGGGCCACCGCGCCCTCCGCACCTGTCGAACGCATGTACGAATACTACCGCGAATCACTGGCGTCCGCGACCCGAAAGCGCAGGTCAACGGCTTGTCCACAGATTTCGCGACGGCCTTGACGCCGGTCCGCTCACCGCCCCGGTGACGGCAGCAGGCCGCGCTCGACGGCCACGAGCACCGCCCTCGTCCGGTCGTCCACGCCGAGCTTCGCGAACACCCGCAGCAGGTGGGTCTTCACCGTCGCCTCGCCGATGAAGAGCTCCCGGCCGATCTCCGCGTTGGTCAGCCCGCGCGCCACCCCGCGCAGGACCTCGAGCTCCCGAGCCGTGGGCACCTCGGCCGCCGGTGCCCGCATCCGCGACACCAGCCGCGCCGCGACCGGCGGCGCCAGCACCGTCTCGCCCCGGGCGGCCGCGCGGACGGCGTCCGCGAGCTGGGGCAGCGGGACGTCCTTGAGCAGGTATCCCGTCGCGCCCGCCTCCACCGCCCGCACGATGTCGGCGTCGGTGTCGTAGGTGGTCAGCACGAGCACGCGGACGCCGGGGTGCGACGCGGCCAGCCTCTCCGTCGCCGTGGCGCCGTCCATCCGCGGCATGCGCAGGTCCATGAGGACGACGTCCGGCGTCGACCCCGCCACCACCGCGAGCGCCTCGAGACCGTCGCCCGCCTCGCCGACCACCGACAGGTCGTCCTGCGCGTCCAGCCACCCGACCAGCCCTCCGCGGACCACGGGGTGGTCGTCCACCACGACGACGCGGATCACGAGCCCGGCACCCGCACGGTCACACGGGTGCCGGCACCCGGCGAGGACGCGACGTCCACCTCGCCGCCGACGGAGACGACCCGCCCCCGCAACCCGTCCAGCCCCGACCCCCGGGCGTGCGCGGGGTCGAAGCCCACGCCGTCGTCCTCCACGTGCACCGACACGTGGCGAGCGCCCCCCTCCCCCACGGCGGAGATCCGGATCGCCACGCTGGTGGCGTCGGCGTGCCGGCGCACGTTGGTCAGCGCCTCCTGCGCACCCCGCAGCAGCACGACCTCCTCGTCCCGGCGCAGCGCGACGCCGCCGTCGAGCGCCGCGGTGTCCACCCGCACCGCCAGCCCGGTCTCCCGGCCGAACCGCTCGGCCAGCCGCTCCAGCGCCTCGACCAGCGTGGAGCCCTCGAGCGCGACCGGCGCGAAGGCGGCCACCACGGCCCGCGCCTCCTGCAGGTTGTCGCGCGCCACCTCCTCGATCAGGGCCAGCCGGTCCCGCACGGCCTCGGCGCCCTCCGGCAGCTGCGCCGCGGCGGTCTGCGCGAGGACGACGATGCTCGTGTAACCCTGCGCGAGGGTGTCGTGCACCTCGCGGGCCAGGCGCTCCCGCTCGGCCAGCACCCCGCGTTCGCGCTCGGCGGTGGCCAGCTCGGCCCGGGTGCGCTCCAGTGCGCGAATCAGCAGGGCGCGCTGCCGGCTCTGCTCGAGCACCTGGAAGATCCAGAACCCCATCGCGAGGCTGAACGTCAGGCCGACCAGCGTCTGGGCGGGGCCCGACAGCGGCTCGTCGCCGCGGGTCCACGACACGAAGGGCCCCACCGTGCTGGCGGTGGCGAGCGCGAGGGTCCAGAGCACGCCGCGGGCGACGGTCTCGGAGAGGAACCACACCTGCGCGTAGCCGAGGAAGAGCAGGAACAGCAGCGAGGGCTCGAACCAGGCCAGGACGCCGAAGACGAGCACCAGCACCGCGAGGTAGGCGTTCGCGCGGCGCTGGTCGCGGGTGACCAGCGCAGGGGCGCCGAGCAGGGTGTAGGCCACGGCGAGCACACCCAGCGAGGACAGCAGCACCGCCTTCGGCGCCTCGAACGGCGAGAGCGCGATCGTCACCACGGCGATCGTCACGAGCAGCGCGAAGACCGCGTGCAGGCCGAGGACGGTGAGCCGCCAGCCGCGCTCGGACAGCGGCGGGCCGCCGTCGTCCTCCTCGACCGGAGGGACGACGGCGGCCCGGGTCGGGCGGTCGGTCACCCGTCGACCCGGCGCCAGCGGAACGTGCGCACGCACACCACGGCACCGATGATCACCCACGCGACCAGCACCAGGGCGATCCGGCCGTGCTCCCAACTGCCGGCTGCCTCGGCGGCCGCCGCCTGCTCGGGGAGGAACGCCGAGCGCATGCCCTGGGTCATCCACTTGAGCGGGAAGAGCGCGGCCACCTGCTGCATCCAGCCGGGCAGCTCCCCGAAGGCGAAGAAGACGCCGGAGAAGAACTGCAGCACGATCGCGAACGCCGAGACGCTCGTGGTCACCGACTGCGCGCTGCCCCGCATCGCCGACACGGCGATGCCCAGCACCGTGCCGGCCAGGGCACCGAGCACCGCGACCCAGGCGAAGGTCAGCCAGTGGGCCAGGTCGACCGGCATCGGCACGTCGTAGCCGTACCGGGCCACCGGCAGCAGCAGCGCGAGCTGCGCGGCCGTGGTCACCAGCACCTGCCCGGCCTTGCCGGCGAAGTAGGCCACCGGGGGCGCGCCCAGCAGCTGCAGCCGCTCCAGCTGGCCGGTCTCCCGCTCGGCGGCGATGCCGGTGCCGACCGCCTGGAAGCTGGTCAGCATGATGCCGGTGGCCGCGATGCCGGCCAGGAAGTACTGCGGGAAGGGCACGTTCCCGGGGAGGACGTCGCCGCCGAGCACCGCCCCGAAGATCACCATCATCACGACCGGGTAGGCGAACGAGAACACCACCTGCTGGCGCTCGCGGAAGAACAGCCGCAGCTCCAGCCCGACCCGCGCCCGGGCGATCGACAGGGCGGACGGCGGGGCGGGGCGGGTGGTCGGCGGAGTCAGGGCGGCGGTCATGCCGGGTCCCCTCCGGAGCTCGCGGGGGCGGCGCCGACGAGCTGGAGGTAGACGTCCTCCAGGCCGGGCCGGGTGACGGTGAGACCGGGGACCTCGCCCCGGGTCGTGGTGGCCAGCAGGTCGCGCAGGACGTCGGCCGGGCGCTCGGTGACCACCTGGCGGCGGGTCCCCGCCTCGAGCCAGCTGACGGTGGCGCTCCGGCGCAGCTCGGCGCCCAGCTCGGCCGGCGGGGCGACGTCCACGAGCCGTCCCTCGGCGATCACGCCCACCCGGTCGGCGAGCTCGGCCGCCTCGTCCAGGTAGTGCGTGGTGAGCAGCACCGTGGTGCCGTCGGCCCGCAGGCCGCGGACCAGCCCCCAGAACTGGCGCCGCGCGACCGGGTCCATGCCGGTCGTCGGCTCGTCGAGGAAGACGAGCTCCGGCCGACCCTGCACCCCGAGGGCCACCGCGAGCCGCCGCCGCTGCCCGCCGGAGAGCGCCGAGACCCGGGTGCCGGCCTTCGCGTCGAGCCCGGTGGCGGCGAGCAGCTCGTCGGTCGGGCGAGGCCGGGCGTGGTAGCGCGCGAAGTGGTCGAGCGCCTCGCGCACCGACAGCGCCTGGCCCGCCGGCTCCCCCTGGCTGACGACGCCCATGCGCGCCCGCCACTCCCGGCGCCCGGTGGCGGGGTCCTCGCCCAGCACCCGGACGTCGCCGGCGTCGCGGCGGCGAACCCCCTCGAGGATCTCGATCGTCGTCGTCTTCCCGGCACCGTTGGGCCCCAGGAGGGCGAAGCACTCCCCCCGCTGCACGTCGAGGTCCAGCCCGTCGAGCACCGCCCGACCGTCGTACCGCTTGGCCAGACCGCGCACGGTCACGGCCGGCTCCACGACGCCGGTCCCCAGCGGGAGCGGCGCCACCTCCGTCGTCGTCATGGACACAGGCTCCCGCCGCACCCCTCCCGCCGGGACCCCCGATGCGCTGGTCGGTCGTCCACCGACCGGTGGACGAGCGGAGGCAGGGAGCCCGCCCGAGACCGGGTGCTGGACCGGATCCCGGCGATGATCACGGCGACGTCCGAAAACCGCCGGTGACCACCCCGGTCGGGCTGCCATGCTCGTCCCATGACGCAGTCGCTGGACCACGAACGCTGCTACCGCGCCGTCGCCGGCCGGGACGCGCGCTTCGACGGCTGGTTCGTCACCGCGGTGCGCACCACCGGCATCTACTGCCGCCCCTCCTGCCCGGCCCGCACGCCACTGGCCCGCAACGTCTCCTTCTTCTCGACGGCCGCCGCCGCGCAGGGAGCGGGCTACCGCGCCTGCCGGCGCTGCCGCCCGGACGCCGTCCCCGGGTCGCCCGAGTGGGACGTGCGCGCTGACGTCGTCGCCCGCGCCATGCGGCTGATCGCCGACGGGGAGGTCGAGCGGTCCGGGGTCCCGGGCCTGGCCTCCCGGCTCGGCTACTCCGAGCGCCAGCTGCACCGGCTGCTCGTGGGCGAGCTCGGCGTCGGGGCGCTCGCCCTGGCCCGGGCGCGGCGCGCGCAGACCGCCCGGGTGCTGCTGGAGACCACCGCGCTGCCGGTGGCCGACATCGCCTTCGCCGCGGGGTTCGCCAGCGTGCGCCAGTTCAACGACACGGTGCGCGAGGTGTTCGCCACCACCCCGACCGAGCTCCGCCGCGCCCGCCGGAGCACCCCCGCCGGGCAGCCCGGCTGGCTCACGCTGCGGCTGGCCGCCCGGGCGCCCTACGCCGCTGACGAGGTGCTGCTGTTCCTGGGCGCCCACGCCGTGCCCGGCCTGGAGGAGTGGGACGGCACGACGTTCTCGCGCGTGCTCGACCTCCCGCACGGCCCGGCGGTGGTCCGGCTCTCCCCGGCGGCCGACGGCGGCCCGTCGGTGACGGCGCGGTTGCGGCTGACGGAGCTGCGCGACCTCGGGGCGGCGGTGAGCCGCTGCCGCCGGATGCTGGACCTCGACGCCGACCCGGTCGCCGTCGACGACGTCCTCGGCGCCGACCCGGCCCTCGCCGCGCTCGTCGGCGGCGCGCCCGGGCGCCGGGTGCCGGCCTCGCCCGACGCCGCGGAGCTGGCCGTCCGCGCGGTGCTCGGCCAGCAGGTGTCGATCGCCGGGGCGCGGACGCTCACCGGCCGGCTCCTGGCGGCCGGCACCCCGCTGGCCGAGCCGGTCGGCTCGCTGACCCACGCCTTCCCCCGCCCCGCCGCGCTCGCCGGCGCCGACCTCACCGCGGTGGGGCTCACGGGGGCGCGCCGGCGCACGCTGTCGGCCCTCGCCACGGCGCTGGACGGGGGCGGCATCGCCCTCGACCCGGGCGCCGACCGGGAGGAGGCCGGCCGGGCGCTGCTCGCCGTCCCGGGCATCGGCCCCTGGACGGCGGCGCTGGTCGCGCTGCGCGGCATGGGCGACCCCGACGTCTGGCTCCCCGGCGACCTCGCGCTGCGCCGGTCGCTGGCCTCGCTCGGCAGCTCCGACGCCGAGGCCGCCACCCGCTGGCGGCCGTGGCGGTCCTACGCCGTGATGCACCTCTGGGCGCTCGCCGCGCCGTCGCTGTTCACCCGCACCCCCACCCTCGTGAGGAGCGCCTGATGACCACGCCCACCCGCCACGCCACCGTCAGCACCCCGCCCGGCCCCTTCACCGTCGTCGTCGAGACCGACCCCGACGGGCGGGACGTCGTGCTCGCCAGCGGGTGGACCGCCGAGGTCGCCGACCTCCTCGCCGTCGTGCACCCCTCCCTGCGCCCCGTGCGCAGCGAGGCCGCCGCCCACCTGCCGGTGCTCGACGCGGTCGAGGAGTTCCACGCCGGCCGGGTCGGCGCGATCGACGGCGTCGCCGTCCGGCAGCGCTCCGGCCCCTTCCTGCAGGAGGCCTGGGACGTGCTGCGGACCGTGCCCCCCGGGCGACCGGACACCTACGCGGCCTTCGCCGCGCGCTGCGGCCGCCCCGCCGCGGTGCGCGCGGCGGCCAACGCCTGCGCGCGCAACGCGGCGGCCCTGTTCGTGCCCTGCCACCGGGTGCTCGGCTCCGGCGGCGGCCTGGGCGGCTTCCGCTGGGGGACGCCGGTCAAGCGCTGGCTGCTCGACCACGAGGCGACGCACTCCGGGGTGCCCGTCGGCTGAAGGGCCCCCTTCCCCCGCCTCGCACGCCCGGCGCGGGCCCCTGGAGGGCGGCCGTTCCACCACCTCGCGGGAACTGTCGGACCTCTCCGGCAGGGTCCTGCCCATGGACGCCGCTTCCCTCTTCCTCGGGCTCCTCCTCGGCGCGCTGCTCGGTGCCGCCATCGCGCTGGGCGTCGTCGCCCTGCTCGCCCGGCGCCGCCCGGAGGAGGCGGGCCTGGAGCCGGTGCACGAGTCGCTGGACCACCTGCACCGGCTGCTCGCGGGCATGGAGCGGGCCCGGGCCACCGCGCACGGAGAGCTGCGGGAGCAGATGGGCACCGTCGGCCACGCCTCGGCCCAGCTGAAGCACGAGACGGCCGCGCTGGTCACCGCGCTGCGCACACCGCACGTGCGCGGGCGCTGGGGCGAGGTGCAGCTGCGGCGGGTGGTCGAGGTCGCCGGCCTGCTCGAGCACTGCGACTTCGTCGAGCAGCCGGGCGGCACCAACGACGAGGGCGCCGGGGTCCGCCCCGACCTCGTGGTCACCCTCGCCGACGGCCGGCAGGTGGTGGTCGACGCCAAGGTGCCGTTCACCGGCTACATCGAGGCGGTGCAGGCGGAGGACCGCGACGTCCGCGCCCAACGGATCGCGGCGCACGCCCGGCAGCTGCGCACCCACGTCGACCAGCTGGCCGCCCGCCGCTACCCCACCGCCTTCCGGCCCGCCGCCCCCTTCACCGTGCTGTTCGTGCCCTCCGACGGGTTCCTGACGACGGCGCTGGAGGCCGAACCCGGGCTGCTGGAGTACGGCTTCGCCCGGGATGTGGTGCTCGCGACCCCGAGCACCCTGCTGGCGCTGCTGCGCACGGTCGCCTACTCGTGGCGGCAGGAGCGGCTGGCCCGCGACGCCGACCAGGTGCTTGAGGTCGGCCGGCGGCTGCACGCCCGCCTGAGCACGCTGTCGGGGCACCTGACCCGTCTGGGCTCGGCGCTCTCCACCACGCTCACCCGCTACAACGAGACGGTCGGCTCCTACGAGCGCTCGGTGCTGACCGCCGCGCGCCGGTTCGACGACCTGGGGGTCGCGGAGTCCCCCGTTCCGGAGCCCGAGCCCGTCGAGGCGACCATCCGCGCGCTCCGGCCGACGGGCGACCTCGGGCGACTCGATGCGGCACCGGCAGAGGAGCGGGACGGCACCTCCGGCTGACGCCGGGACGACCCGGCGACCGAACTCCTCCACCCCGCGCGTCACAGCCATCACCCTGCGTTGCTGGGCCCCCACCGGTTGCCCACGACGCGAGGGCGTCCTCCCACGAACTGCCAGCTCGGGTCGCTACCGTGGCTGCGTCGGGCGGCCGGTCGGGTCGTCCAGCGGAGCGGGACGGAGGTGCGCCATGGCCACGGCGAGCACGGCGGGCGCATGGCAGGGCGGAGGTCGGCCCGAGCGGCCGTACCCCGCGCGCGCACCGCATCGTCCCGTGGGCAACGAGCGCCCATCCCGTCCCGTGCGCCCGGCCCGTCCCGGGGCACCCGTGCCCGGAGGCGCCGGCGAGCGCCTGCGCGCCGCCGAACGGGGGTACTCCGACGACCGGTTCGACGGGCCGGAGCCGCCCCGGTCCCGCCGACGCGAGCCCGTCCCGCCGCGGCGCGAACCCGTCCCGCCGCGGCCGGCCGGCCGGCCCGCGCAGGAGCGCGGCCGGGCACGGACCGCGTCCCCGTCGTCGGCGCCGGAGAGCCGCCTGCGCGGCTCGCTGGCCGTGCTCGGGATCTTCCTGGTGACCCTCGCCGGTGGCGCGCTCGACTCCTTCATCGGCGTCGGCCTGGGGCTGGTCACCCTGATCGCCCTCTCGCTGGGCGTCTCGGCGGGCACCCTGCTGGTCCGCCGCCGCGACCTGCTCACCGTCGTCGTCGCCCCGCCACTGGTCTTCACGCTGGTCGCGGTGGTCAACATCGCCCTGGCGCCCTCGGCGACGCTGAACCTGCCCACGCTGGCCACGCTGCTGGTGCGTGGCTTCCCGACCATGGCCGTCGCGACCGCCATCGCCGTCCTGCTGAGCGTCGTGCGGCTGGTCACCCGCCGCTGACGCCTCTTCGACGACGAAGCCCCGGTCCGCTGCTGCGGACCGGGGCTTCTCCGTCGGATCGGCTCAGTCGCCGGTGTTCTGCTTGGCCTTCTCCGCCCGGCGGAGTTCGTGCGGGAGCGCGAAGACCAGCCGCTCCTCGGCGGCCTTCACCGTCTCGACGTCGGGGTAGCCGCGCGCGGCGAGGAAGTCGAGCACCTCGCTGACGAGGATCTCCGGCACCGACGCCCCGCTGGTGACGCCGACGGTGCCCACGCCCTCGAGCCAGGCCTCGTCGATCTCGGAGGCGAAGTCGACCAGGTGCGAGTCGCGGGCCCCGGCCTCCAGCGCCACCTCGACCAGCCGCACTGAGTTCGACGAGTTGGTGGACCCCACGACGAGGACCAGGTCGCACTCGCCCGCCATCTGCTTGACCGCCTGCTGCCGGTTCTGCGTGGCGTAGCAGATGTCGTCGCTCGGCGGGGACTGCAGACCGGGGAAGCGGGTCTTGAGCTGGTCCACCGTCGCCAGCGTCTCGTCGACCGAGAGCGTGGTCTGCGACAGCCACACGACCTTCTCCGGGTCGCGCACCTGCACGTTCGCGACGTCCTCGGGCCCGTCGACGAGCTGGATGTGGGCGGGGGCCTCACCGGAGGTGCCCTCGACCTCCTCGTGCCCGCGGTGGCCGATCAGCAGGATGTCGTAGTCGTCGCGGGCGAAGCGCTTCGCTTCCTGGTGCACCTTCGTGACCAGGGGGCAGGTGGCATCGATGGTGCGCAGCTGCCGGGTGGCGGCCTCCTCGTGCACCGCGGGGCTGACCCCGTGCGCGCTGAACACGACGACCGAGCCCTCCGGCACCTCGTCGGTCTCGTCGACGAAGATCGCGCCGCGCCGCTCCAGGGTGGCGACGACGTGCTTGTTGTGGACGATCTGCTTGCGGACGTAGACCGGGGCGCCGTGGATCTCCAGCGCCCGCTCGACGGCGACCACCGCCCGGTCCACGCCGGCGCAGTACCCCCGGGGATCGGCCAGCAGGACACGTCCGCGCTGTTCAGCCATGCCAGCCATGGTAGTTGAAGGACCCTGTGCCCCCCGTCACTCGCACGCTCGCGACGGGCCCTGCACCGGGCCGCCAGAACGGGTGGATTCGGCCACACCGGGTGTCGGTCCGGAGGTTCTGGGGCACGCTGTGCGGCATGTCCCGTGAGATCCCCGAGGTTGTCCGCGCCGCTGCCGGTCTGGCGGCGACCGTGCTCGACGAGGCGCGCAAGCTGCCCGAGACGCTGCCCGGCCTGCCGGTGCGCGTCATCGGCCTGGCCATGCAGCAGGCCATGAAGGTCCAGCAGACCTACGCCGGGCTGGTCGCCCGCGGCGACGAGCTCCTCGTCGGACTGCGCGGCGAGGGCGAACCGGGGCTGGCGACCTTCGACGACGACGACGCCGAGCCGGTGACCGGCTTCCGCGGCTCCGCCTTCGACCGCGCCGACGGCATCACCGACGACGAGGTGGCCGACCTCCCCGACGACCCCGCCGCCGACGCGGTGGTGGCGGCCGTCGACGACCTCAGCCGCGAGCTGGTCGAGGACCTGGCCGACGGCGCCGAGGCCCTGGCCGACGGGGCCGACCGCGCTCAGGGCGTCCTGGCCGACGTGCCGGAGGATGCGATCAGCACCGAGGAGGTCCTCGAGGCGCTGGCGATCGACGAGGTCGTGCCCGAGGTCGCCGAGACCGACCCGCTCGAAGAGACCTCCGGTGATGTGACGGCCGCCGACGACGCGGTGGTCACCGAGGACGCCGGCGCCCTGGAACGTGCGCTCCTGGAGTCCGAGCCCGCCCCGGCCGCGGCCACGATCGAGGAGCAGACCGACGAGCAGGCCGACGGCGCGGAGACCGTCGACGTGCTCACCCCCGACGGCGAGGTGGCGACCGTCGACGCGGCGGTCACCGACGAGGGCATCGCCGCCGTGGAGCAGCCGCAGGAGGACACCGGCACCGACGAGACGGTCGCCGCCACCGACGGCACGGCCACCGCCGCCACCGCCACGGACGCCGGTCCGGAGGTCGCCGTGGACGAGAGCGGCAGCCCGGTCGCCGCCGCCACCGGTACGCCGACCGACGGAGGCGACGCCGGCACCGGCGGTGCGCCCGTCGGTGACCCGCCCGTCGACGGCTACGACGACTTCTCCATCGCCCAGCTGCGCGGCCGGCTCCGCGGCTACCAGCTGTCGACCGTCTCCGACCTGCTGGCCTACGAGCAGGCCACGCGGGCCCGCGACCCGTACCTGCGGATGCTGCGCAACCGGCTGGAGAAGCTCGAGGAGCAGGCCGTCGAGTCCAGCCCGCTGGCGCCGCGCGGAACCTGAGAAGAGCCCCTCTGCCCCCACGCCCCGCAGGCTCGGCGCGGGCCCCTGCATAGGGGGCCGTCGGGGGCGTCCAGGGCTGTGTCGGTGCCGTCTGACACCCTCGGGGCATGGAAGAGGACCCCTCTGCCCCCCACGCCTCGCACGCTCGGCGCGGGCCCCTGCAGAGGGGCCACGACAGGCTGACGGAATGACGGCTCCGTCGTCCCCGGAGTCGCCGTGGCCGGTCCGCACGGTGGCCCGCAAGGTGGCCGACTGGATCGGCCGGCTCGGTGAGGTCTGGGTCGAGGGCCAGGTCGCACAGCTGTCGCGGCGCGGCGGCGCGGCCACCGTCTTCCTGACCCTGCGCGACCCGGCGGCCGACCTCTCGGTCCCGGTCACCTGCCACCGCGACGTCGCCGAGCGCCCCGGCCTGGAGCTCACCGAGGGCGCCCGGGTGATCGTGCGGGCCCGCCCCGACTACTACGTCGCGCGCGGCTCCTTCTCGCTGCGGGCCACCGAGATCCGCGCCGTCGGGCTCGGCGAGCTGCTGGCGCGCATCGAGCGGATCCGCCGGCTGCTCGCCGCCGAGGGCCTGTTCGACACGGCCCGGAAGCGGCCGCTGCCCTTCGCGCCCGGCGTCGTCGGCCTGATCACCGGCCGGGACAGCGCCGCCGAGCGCGACGTGCTGGTCACCGCGCGCCGCCGGTGGCCGGCGGTGCGCTTCGCGCTGCACCACTGCGTCGTGCAGGGGCCGCAGGCGGCGGCGAACGTCATCGAGGGGCTGCGGAAGCTCGACGCCGACCCGGCGGTGGAGGTCATCGTCGTCGCCCGCGGCGGCGGCTCGGTGGAGGACCTGCTGCCCTTCTCCGACGAGGGGCTGGTCCGGGCGATCGCCGGCTGCCGCACCCCCGTGGTCACCGCCGTGGGGCACGAGACGGACACCACGCTGGTCGACCACGCCGCCGACGTGCGGGCCGCCACCCCGACCGACGCGGCGCACCGGATCGTCCCGGAGATCGGCGAGCAGCGCCGGCTGGTCGACGCGCTGCGCGCCCGCGCCCGGCACCTGGTCGCCGTCCGGCTGGAGCAGCAGGAGCGCTGGCTGGACTCCGTCCGCACCCGGCCGGTGCTCGCCTCCCCCGACCGCCTGCTGCACGGCCGGGAGGACGACGTCCTCGCCCTGCGCACCCGTGCCCGCCGGACGCTCACCCACCGCGTCGAGGGCGCCGAGCGGGACCTCGAGCACGCCCGCGCACGGGTGGCGGCGCTCTCCCCCGCCGCGACGCTGGAGCGCGGCTACGCCGTGGTGCAGCGGGCGGACGGCGCGCTGGTGCGCGACCCCGCCGAGGTCGCCGACGGCGAGCTGCTGCGGGTGCGGGTGGCCGGTGGCCGCCTCCCCGTCCGCGTCGACCGCAGCACGGCCACCGACCCCACCACCGCCCAGGAGGAGCCCGCATGAGCGCCGACGAGCGCACCCCCGAGCCGACGACGACCTACGAGCAGGCGCGAGAGGAGCTGGCCGACGTCGTGCGGCGGCTGGAGGCCGGCGGGCTGACCCTCGAGGAGTCGCTCAACCTCTGGGAGCGCGGCGAGCAGCTGGCCGGGCTCTGCCAGCACTGGCTGGACCGGGCCCGGGAGCGCCTGGCGGCCGCCGCGCCCGCCGACGAGGGCTGAGCGCCAGGGCCGGTGATCGAGCCGGGCGGCGGCTCAGGCGGGCCGGCGGAGACGGGGCTCCTGCGTGAGCACGAACCCGGCGTCGGCCAGCGCGGCCAGCAGCCGGCCCACCCGCTGCTCCACCGCGGGCGCACCCGGAGCGGAAGCGCCGCCGGCGTCCTCGTCGAGGCAGCGCGCCAGCACCCTGCGCACGTCCACCGGCCCGGCGAGCGGGACGTCCACCGGGATCCGGGTCACCATCCCGCAGTCGCAGGACCCGCCCTCGGCCGGAGGCCGGTGGTCGCCGCTGGGGCAGTAGTCCTCGTGCTCGGGCATCCGGGTTCTCCTCGCTGCGGTGGGTTCCACGGGCGTCGACCCCACACTGCCGCCGGAGCGTTCCCCCCGCGGCCGGACGCACCGGGGCGTTCCCGTCTCGTGACCTGGGCGGGGGCGGACGCGGCTCACCCCGAGAAGGGCTCCACGGCCTCGGCGACCTCGCGCAGCTCGTCGTCCGCGGCCGAGCCGGTCACGACGAGGGTGACGCCGTCGGCGACCCGCGAGAGGGCCGTCTCCCCCCGCTGCGTCGTGGACCGGACCCACTCCTCGCCGTCGATCTGCACCGCGCCGTCCTCCGTCGCGCCGCTCAGCACCGCGTCGACGGCCTCGGCGTCGGCGTCGTCGGTCACCACGTAGCCGGCGTAGCCGCCGCCCGGCGTCACGTAGCCCAGCTGGACGGTGACCGGGGCGCCCTCGGGGGCGGTGCCGGCGTCGGTGCGGATGCTCGTGGGCCGGTAGCCCTCGTCGAGCGCGGGGATCAGCAGCGGGTAGGCCGCCCGCGCCTCGGCGAGCCGCAGCGTGCTGGTCGGGTCCACCTCGCGGATCGGGTCGTCGGGGTTGTTGCGGAAAGCCTGCCAGCCCACGACGAGCAGGCAGAGGACGACCAGGGGCAGCAGCGAGCGGAGCATGTTCCCGGCGCTCAACCGGTTGGCCCGCTCGACGGCGGACACCGGTGGCGGCACGGCCTCGGCCCCGGGAGCGGTCGCGTCGTCGGGGTGCGGGGGACGCTGGCTCGTCGGGCCGGATCCGGTCATTCCCCTAGGATCGCAGGCGAGCTCTCCCCGCCTCGCCGCCTCCCGGTGCGCGCCCCCGCGTCCCGGGTGGGGAGGACAGGGTCCAACTCCTGGAGGTCCTGTGTCGCTGCCCCTTCCCGACGGCCCGCTGCCCCCGGCCTCCGGACGCCCGTTCAGCGCCGACCGCCCGGCGCCCGACCGCAACCTGGCCCTCGAGCTGGTGCGGGTCACCGAGGCCGGTGCCATGGCGGCCGGCCGCTGGGTGGGGCGCGGCGACAAGAACGGCGGCGACGGCGCGGCGGTCGACGCGATGCGCGCGCTCATCGGCACGGTGCGCATGAAGGGCGTCGTGGTCATCGGCGAGGGCGAGAAGGACGAGGCGCCCATGCTCTACAACGGCGAGCAGGTCGGTGACGGCCAGGGGCCGGAGTGCGACGTCGCCGTCGACCCGGTCGACGGCACCACCCTGATGGCCAAGGGCATGCCCAACGCCATCGCCGTCATGGCCGTCGCCGAGCGCGGCGCCATGTACGACCCGTCCGCCGTCTTCTACATGGAGAAGCTCGCCACCGGCCCGGCGGCGGCCGACGTCGTCGACATCACCGCCCCGGTGGCCGAGAACATCCGCCGCATCGCGAAGGCCAAGCACAGCTCGGTCGGCGACGTGACCGTCTGCATCCTCGACCGGCCGCGCCACGAGCAGCTGGTCCAGGAGGTGCGCGAGGCCGGCGCCCGGATCAAGTTCATCACCGACGGCGACGTCGCGGGCGCGATCGCCGCGGCCCGCGAGGGCACCGGGGTCGACCTGCTCCTGGGCATCGGCGGCACCCCGGAGGGGATCATCACCGCGTGCGCGCTGAAGTGCATGGGCGGCGCGCTGCAGGGCCGGCTCTGGCCCAAGGACGACGACGAGCGGCAGAAGGCCATCGACGCCGGCCACGACCTCGACCGGGTGCTCCACATCGACGACCTGGTGCGCGGCGACGTCTTCTTCGTCGCCACCGGGATCACCGACGGGGAGCTCCTGCGCGGGGTCCGCTACAGCGCCGGCGGGTGCACCACCCAGTCGCTGGTCATGCGGTCCCGGTCGGGCACCATCCGCTCGATCGACAGCCTGCACTCGCTGGAGAAGCTGCGCGCCTACTCCGCGGTCCCCTTCGACCGGGACTGAGCCATCGCGGTCCTCCGGATCGCGGTGTCACGGCAGGCGGCGGGCGGCGAGCCGGTCCATCAGCGCCTTCCAGCGGCTGGGCGAGTCACCCGGCGCGAGGCTGCGCAGGCGGAGGTCGCCGAAGGTCGCCTTCGCGTGGACGACGACCAGGGGGGTCCCCGCCAGCCTCGGCACGGGGGCGAGCTGCACCTTCCGATCGCCGAAGACGGTCCGGCCGTGCAGCTCGCCGTCCACCCCCTCGGCGAGGATGACGTCGATGTCGCCGAAGACGGTCGTGGCCGTCAGGTCGATCCGGTCGGCACCGGTCCGCAGGCCGCGCAGGTCGATGCGGATGTCGCCGAAGACCGTGCTGACGCGCTGCGGCGGGGTCGTGGTGACCGTCAGGGTGACGTCGCCGAAGACGCTCGACAGCTCCTCGACCGGGCGCTGCCCCACGATCGGCACGCGCGGCACCGCGTCGAGGGGCAGGTCGGCCACCAGCTCGTCGAGCTCGGCTCGGGTGACCGCCGCGTAGGCCGCCTCCGCGCGCTGGCCGAACTCGTCGAGGTCGATCCGCCCCTCGCCGACGGCCGTCTGCAGCTGCGCCACCACCGACTCCCGCTCGGCGTCGGAGACCCGCACGGCCGGCGGGCGGGAGGGGTCCTGGGAGGCGCTCACGCACCCGGAGGCCAGCCGAGCAGGAGCCGTGCGCAGGTGCCGATCGTCACGCCGGCTCGGTGCCGACCATGACGGTGCAGGCCATGACCCGGCCCCCGCAGGTGCCGGCGCACTCCTCGTAGGCCGGCAGCGACGGTGACCACCGGCGACGACGGCGCACGCCCCTCCGCGACTGCCCGGGTGAGGGCGGGACCGGCACCCTCGCCCACGGGTGTCTAGGGTCCCGTGCGGAGCCCTGTCACCATCCACACCCCCGGGAGCACAGCGTGGCCCAGAAGAACGGCGCAGCGCAGGACGGCAGCGGTCAGGACACCGCCGACTTCCGCATCGAGCACGATTCCATGGGAGAGGTCCGCGTCCCCTCCTGGGCCAAGTGGCGGGCGCAGACCCAGCGCGCCGTCGAGAACTTCCCCATCTCCGGCACCCCCATCGAGCGGGAGCTGATCGGCGCGCTGGCCGCCATCAAGGGCGCAGCCGCCACGGTCAACGCCGACCTCGGGGTCCTCGACCGCGGGATCGCCGACGCCGTTACCGCGGCCGCCGGCACGGTGGCCCGCGGTGACTGGGACGACCACTTCCCCATCGACGTCTTCCAGACCGGCTCCGGCACGTCGAGCAACATGAACACCAACGAGGTCATCGCCACCCTGGCCACCGAGTCGCTCGGCGCCCCGGTGCACCCGAACGACCACGTCAACGCCTCGCAGTCGTCCAACGACGTCTTCCCGTCGGCGATCCACATCGCCGCGACCCGCGCCATCGTCGTCACCCTCATCCCGGCCCTGCGGCACCTCGAGGCCTCGCTGCAGCGCAAGGCCGAGGAGTTCGCCGAGGTCGTCAAGAGCGGCCGCACCCACCTGATGGACGCCACCCCGGTGACCCTGGGCCAGGAGTTCGGCGGGTACGCCGCGGCCGTCCGCTACGGCGTCGAGCGGCTGGAGGCCTCGCTCCCCCGCATCGGCGAGTTGCCCCTCGGCGGCACGGCCGTGGGCACCGGCATCAACACCCCGCCCGGGTTCGCCGCCGCGATCATCGAGAAGCTCGCCGCCGAGCTCGACCTCCCGCTGAGCGAGGCCCGCGACCACTTCGAGGCGCAGAGCTCCCGCGACGCCCTGGTCGAGGGCTCGGGCCAGCTGAAGACGATCGCCGTCGGCCTTATCAAGATCGCCAACGACCTGCGCTGGATGGGCTCGGGCCCGCGCACCGGCCTGGGCGAGATCCAGCTGCCCGACCTGCAGCCGGGCAGCTCCATCATGCCGGGCAAGGTGAACCCGGTCATCCCCGAAGCGGTCATCCAGGTCGGCGCCCAGGTGATCGGCAACGACGCCGCGGTGACCTACGCCGGCACCACGGGCGTCTTCGAGCTGAACGTGACGCTGCCGCTCATGGCGCGCAACGTGCTGGAGTCGATCCGGCTGCTGGCCAACGTCAGCCGTCTGCTCGCCGACCGCTGCGTGGACGGCATCGTCGCCAACGTCGAGCAGTGCCGCACCTACGCCGAGTCCTCCCCCTCGATCGTCACCCCCCTGAACAAGTACATCGGCTACGAGGAGGCGGCCAAGGTCGCCAAGCAGTCGCTGGCCGAGCAGAAGACGATCCGCCAGGTCGTCGTGGAGCGCGGGTACGTCGAACAGGGCAAGCTCACCGAGGCCCAGCTCGACGAGGCCCTGGACGTCCTCTCGATGACCCACCCGTGAACCGGCGCGGGGCGGGAGCGCACGCATCGGTGCCGCTCCCGCCCCGCGCCGCGACGGGTCGTGCCGCGAGCGGGCCTCCGAGGGGCTAGCGTCGTCCCCGATGACCGAGACTGACGTATCCCTGCGCTACCCCGGTGGCGAACTGCCCATGGCCGTCAAGCACGGGACCGAGGGTTCCGACGGCATCGACACGAGCAAGCTGCTGGCCACGACCGGCAAGGTCGCGCTGGACATCGGCTTCGTCAACACCGCCTCCTGCACGTCGGCGATCACCTACATCGACGGCGACGCCGGCATCCTGCGCTACCGCGGGTACCCGATCGAGCAGCTGGCCGAGAAGTCGAGCTTCCTCGAGGTCACCTACCTGCTGATCTACGGCGAGTTGCCCACGGCCGACCAGCTGGGCGGGTTCGACCAGCGGATCCGGCGGCACACGCTGCTGCACGAGGACCTCAAGCAGTTCTTCAACGGCTTCCCGCGCGACGCCCACCCGATGCCGGTGCTCTCCTCGGCGGTCAGCGCCCTGTCGACCTTCTACCAGGACTCGCTGGACCCCTTCGACGAGGAGCAGGTGGAGATCACCACGCTCCGCCTGCTCGCGAAGCTGCCGACGATCGCGGCCTACGCGTACAAGAAGTCGGTCGGCCAGCCGTTCCTCTACCCGGACAACTCCTGCGGGCTGGTGGAGAACTTCCTGCGGATGACGTTCGGCTTCCCGGCCGAGCCCTACGAGCAGGACCCGGAGCTGGTCAAGGCGCTGGACCAGCTCTTCGTCCTGCACGCCGACCACGAGCAGAACTGCTCGACGTCGACGGTCCGGCTGGTGGGCTCCTCGCACGCCAACCTGTTCGCCTCCGTCTCCGCCGGCATCAACGCGCTGTTCGGCCCGCTGCACGGTGGCGCCAACCAGTCGGTGCTGGAGATGCTCGAGGCCATCCGGGCCGACGGCGGTGACATCCCGCGCTTCGTCGAGCGGGTGAAGAACAAGGAGCCCGGCGTCAAGCTCATGGGCTTCGGGCACCGGGTCTACAAGAACTACGACCCCCGGGCCGCCATCGTGAAGTCGACCGCGGACACCGTGCTCGACAAGCTCGGCGGCAACAACGAGCTGCTCGACCTGGCCCGCCAGCTCGAGGAGATCGCGCTCAACGACGAGTTCTTCATCCAGCGCAAGCTCTACCCGAACGTCGACTTCTACACCGGGCTGATCTACCAGGCGATGGGCTTCCCGACGCGGATGTTCACCGTGCTGTTCGCGCTGGGCCGGCTGCCCGGCTGGATCGCGCAGTGGCGCGAGATGATCGCCGACCCTGCCACGAAGATCGGTCGCCCGCGGCAGGTCTACACCGGCGAGACGGCTCGGGACTACCTGCCCGTCGACGCGCGCTGAGCCACGCCCCCCGCCCTCTGGTGACGGGGACCGCCCGGGCCGGGTGACCCTCCGGGGTCACCCGGCCCGTTGCATCGGCGGCCGGGTTCCCTACGGTGGGTGCGCCCCCATCTCGAGAGGACCGTGCATGGCCGAGCTCCACGACGAGGACCTCCTCGTCCTGCCGCCCATGCCGCTCGCCACCGGCCGGTTGCTGGAGCCCGACGGCGAGGGCCCACCCGTCCGCATCACCAAGCTGGAGTTCGTCGTCTCCACCGAGGACGGCGGCGAGCTGCGGATCCCCCTGGAACACCGGCACGGCGCCTGGTGGGCGCCCTGACCCACCGGCCCGGCGCACCGGTGCCCGGCTCGTCCCCCGAGGTTCACCCCACCCCGGACGGGTGACCTCCTCTCGTCGCCTTTCAAGCACCTCCCCCGGCGCGTCGATGGATGGCGGAGAGCTCCCGACCCCAGCGGTCCCAGGAGCCGCATCCGTCACGACGAGATCGCCCGGGGGACGCAGTGCCTGCATCGCGGACGCCCGGCCGCGCGACCGCTCCCCGCACCGCGTCCTCGGCCTCCGGCCGCACCCCGGCCGGCGGGAAGCGCGCCACGGCCCGACCGCCCCTGACCCCGGCGGAGGCCCGTGCACTGCGCGAGGCGCTGGCCCTGCGCCAGGCCGCCGCGGCGCGCCCCGGCACCACCCCCGAGCAGCTGGCCGCTGCCCGCGCGGCACTCGCCGCCCGCTCCGGCGGGGCCGGCACCCGGCGCCCGGGGGGGTCCTCCGGCACCCGCGGCCGCCCGGCCGGCGGTCGCGCCGCCGTCCGGCGCACGCCCGCCCGCGGCCGGCGCACCCGGGCAGAGGCTCCGCGCCGTCGCGCCCCCCGGACCGGTTCCCGCTGGCCGACGCGCCTGGGCGTCGTCGCGGCGAGCGCCCTGCTCGTCCCCGCAGCCCTCGCGGTGCTGCTGCCCGGCGCGCAGTCGCCCGACAGCGGCGGCTCCGCGCCCGACCCCACCACGCTCGCGCTCACCGCGCGCAGCTCGTTGCTGGAGCAGGCCGATCTGTACTCCCAGCTCGCCGACGAGGCGGACCAGCGGCGCAGCCGCCTCGAGGAGGCGCTGGCCGCCGAGGAGGCCGCCCGCGCCGAGCTCGCCGCCCGGCGGCAGACCGTGGGGGCCGGGGCGGCGCGGCTCTACCGGGCCGACGGCACCAGCCGCTACCCGGTGCTCGGGCTCGACCTGGACCAGCCGCGCAGCACCACCGGCTCGATGACCCGTCAGGCGCTCGCCGACCGGGCCGAACGCGCACTCGTCGGCGACGTGATCAGCGCCGAGCGCACCGCCGTCCGCCTGCAGGCCGCCGGCGCCCGCGTGACCGATGCACGGACCGCCCTGGCCGCCACCGAGCAGCGCGCCGCCGAGGTCCTCGCCGCCGTGCGCGCGGAGGTGGGCGGGCTCCCCGCGGAGGTCACCGGCCGGCTCGCCGGTCTGGGCGCCGTCCCCGCGGCCGGCGCGCAGCAGGAGCGCAACGAGGCCGCGACGCGGCGCTGGCAGGACTACCTCGGTCGGCTGGCCGCGGCCGGCATCGCCCCGCCACCGGCGTCCGCGCTCACCGATCCCGCCGCCTTCCCGCCCGGCCTCTCCCCGGCCCTGGACGCCGACGGGCAGCCCGTCCCCGGGGTGGCCTGGGCCGTCATCGGCAGCGAACCGGTCGCGGTGCCGGCGGCGGAGACCGTCGCCGCGGTGAGCAACGCCCTCTCCCAACTCGGCAAGCCCTTCCTCGCGGGGACCGCCGGCCCGGAGACCTACGACTGCGGCGGCTTCACGGCCGCGTCCTGGCTGCTGGCCGGGTACGCCCTGCCCGGCGACCCCGGCGCCCAGTGGACCTCCGGCGCGTCGGTCCCGCCCCGGGACGTGCAGATCGGCGACCTCGTGTTCGCACCCGGCGGGCGGGACGTCGGCATCTACCTCGGCGAGGGCGAGGTCGTCGGCGCCTCCGCCGCCTCGTACCAGGTCGCCGTCAGCTCCATGGCGGCCGGATCGTCGGCGGTGCGGGTGACCCTGCCGCGCCCGGCCGAGCCGAACCCGGCGTTGCCCGTCGGCGTCGGCACGGGCGCGTGCGGCGCCCCTCTGCCCGCGCCGGGGAAGGTCGACCCGCAGTGGGGCGGCTGGTCCAACGGCCGGATCCCCGCCGAGGCGCTGTGCCGGCTCGGCGTCGCCCGCCACGCGCTGCGCTGCGACGCGGCCGCCGCCTACGCGCAGCTGGACGCGGCCTACGAGGCCGAGTTCGGCACCCCCCTGCAGATCACCGACTCCTACCGGTCCTTCAGCGCGCAGGTGGCGGCGTTCCACGCCAAGCCGGCGCTGGCGGCCGTGCCGGGGACCTCCAACCACGGCTGGGCCCTGGCCATCGACCTCGGGGGCGGCGTCAACGTGGCCCGCACGCCGGAGTGGAACTGGATGACGGCCAACGCCGCACGCTTCGGCTTCGTGCAGCCCGACTGGGCCCGGCCCGGGAGCGAGAAGCCCGAGCCCTGGCACTGGGAGTTCGGCTCCATCTCCTGAGCAAGGAGCCCGTCCTCCTCACCGCTCGCAGGCTCGCGGGGAGCTCCGGACGGGGCCGTCAGATCCAGGGCAGGTCGACGACCGAGCGCCAGGGCAGCGTCACGCTCGCCTCGCTGGCCTGACCGGCGAGCCGCCGCGCGACACCGGGGTCCGCGCAGGCCACCGGCCGGTGCGGCGTCACGACCACGTGCATGTCCGGCAGCGTCAGGCCGCGGTCCGCGATCCGCTGCATCATCAGCTCGGGGGCGACCAGGGCCGCCGAGGCGAGCACGGGCACCGCCCGGTGCGACCAGAGCGCCAGCGGGCCCTCGACCCGCAGCTGCAGGGGCACCTCGTGCGCCCGGCCGGTCGCCGCGGAGCGGACCCGCTGCAGCTCGGCCGCCCGCGCCGCGGGCGAGGGCGCCCAGGCGACCGCGAGCTCCCCGCGCACGACGACGACGGTCCAGCCCACCGCGGTCTCCGACCGGTCCGCCCAGTCGAGGGCGGCGATGCCCGTCGCCGCGGCGGCCGCGTCGGTCACCGGCCGCCGGTCGACCCACGTGCGCAGGGCAGCGGCGATGCCTGCGGTGGTGCCCGGGATGCCCGCGCGGCTCATGTCGTCGGCCAGGTCGGTGAGGGGCACGCGCTGCACCCGCTCGTCCTCCTCGAGGTGCAGCACGGTCCCCGCGCCCGGACGCCGGACCAGCCGGAGGTGCAGGTGGGACGAGGCCAGGCGCGGCAGAAGCTGCGCCGCGACGTCGTGCAGGTCGGCGACGTCCACCGGCGCGGCGCGGAACCGCTGCAGCAGCCCCCGCGGAACGGTGCTGGTGCCGAAGGGGCCCGGCGTCACGAGCGGCTCCGGGCGCCGAGCAGCCCGCGCAGCCGGGCGGGCAGGGCGGGCAGCCCCAGCACCGCGGCGAGCTCGGCCGGGCTGAGCCGGATCGGCAGGACGTCGTCGTCCCACCCCGTGGCCAGGCGCACGCGCGCGGTGGAGGCCGGCCACACCGCTTCGCGGGCGGCGGCCACGTGGAGCTCGGTCAGCACGTCCTGCAGGAGGATCGCGGACACCGGGTGCGCCGGGCCGTCGAGGGCGGTGCGCACCGAGGCGGCCAGGAGCTCGCGGGCGGTGGCGTCCAGCCAGTGCGGGACGAGCGCGGCGGAGCCGGCGTCGTCCGCGGGCAGCGCGCTCACCGGGCCCCACCCCGGTACCACGCCCCGGTCGCCCCGCACGGCGTGCGGGCCGGGCGGCGAATCCTCGGGCGGGGTGTCACGGAGTGGGTATCGGCAGGTTCATGGCCTGTTCGACCCTGCGACTGAGCCTTTTCCGTATCGGATCTCCGGGCGTGTCCGGCCCGTCCGGGCGTCACCGGTCGGCGCCAGCCGGTCCCCGGACCACGAGATCCCGTGACGTGCCGGAACGGCCCCCTTCAGGGACCCGCCGCGAGCAGGTGACAGGCTGGAACGGCCCCCTTCAGGGACCCGCCGCGAGCGTGCGAGCGGTGGGCAGAAGGGGGTCCTTTTTCAGTCGGCGAGCTCGGCCAGCCGGTCCTTGAGCGCCTTCTCGACGCGGTCGGCGTAGACGTTCATGTTCCGTACCGAGGTGTTGAGGTCGGCCGACAGCTGCGTCTTGGTGCGTCCCCCCCACGTCGTCAGGTACCAGGTCGCCCAGCCGAGCACGTTGGGCTGGCCGGCGCGCTGGTCGCGGCGCGCCTCCGGGTCCGGCGCGCAGGCGGCGGTCAGGGCGTGCGAGAGCAGGGTCTGCTCGGCCTCGCCCATGATCTCGTCGGGCGCCTCGGAGGAGTCGGGCAGCAGGATCTCGGTGGCGTCGGGGGTGCCGTCCAGCGACTGCAGGTTCCGCAGCCCGTTGAGCGTGGCGACGGTCTGGGAGTTGCGGCGCAGCGTGGCGACGCTCTGCCCCATGTAGGTGGCGAGCTCCCTCTCACTCGGCCGGCGCTGGTGCTCGGCCATGAAGGCGGCGATCGCCTTCTGCTGCTTGTGCTCCGTGTCGGCCGCGGTGCGCCCGTGGGCGTTGCGCCCGAGGTCGTGCACCCACTTGGACAGCTGCGTCGCCAGGAATGCCCCGAAGGGAACCGACTTCGTCTCGTCGTACTGCGCGACCGCCTTGAGGATCCACTCGAACACCTGCTGCCCCAGGTCGTCGGGGTCGGGCAGGTGCAGCCGGATCGTGCTCATGTTGCGCTGCAGGCGCTTGAGGCTGATCGGCCCGTAGTGCCGGCACAGGTCGTCCAGGAACGCCGGCGGGAGGTCGCGGGGCGCGCGACGGCGGACGTCGGTCTCCGCGCGGAGGCCGATCGTGGTGGTACCCCGACCGGCGCACCAGGCCTTGACCCAGTCGGCCAGCACGGCGGCCGAGCCGCAGGCCCCGTCCACGCGGTAGAGCCCGTCGCCCTGGTCGTAGCTCACGGTCACGCCGTCGGGCAGGGCCTGGCGGAACTCGTCGAGCGGGAGTTCGCGGTCCACGCGGAAGTGCACCCGGTCGCGGGGCGTGATCGGCGCCAGGGCCCACCCGTCGGACTCGGGGATGCCCCCGAACACCAGAGGCTGCCGGGCGCGGGACCGGTCGTCGTCGGCGGAGGGCGGGAAGGGGATGCGGTCGGGCATCGGAACTCCTGGCACTACGGGGAAGAAGGGGGCGCCGGGCGGCCGGCACCCCGCACTGCACGGGAGGCGGTCAGGCCGGGATGCGCTCCCCCGGACCGGGGCGGCGCGGCGACGGGACGAGCGGGACGGGCACCGGGGCGGCGGGCAGCGCCTCGAGCACCTCCACCGGCAGGGCGTCGGCGCGGGCCGCACCGGCGGCGGCGTGCTCGAGGAGGGTCGCGGCGGCGGCGCGCTCGGCGCTGCTGGGCTCGGCCGCGTAGACCGGCATGTGGTCGTACAGCGAGGTGAAGACCGCCGACACGAAGGCGTAGGCCGCCTGCGCCTGCGGCGAGAACTTCGCCACGGCGGCTCGCGGGCCGAGGTCGACGCCGACGGTCACCCGGACGACGCGGTCGTCCTTGCTCAGGCCGGTGACGGCGACGGCCACGTCCTCGTGCTCGGCGGCCAGCGCGGCGAGCGCCGCGAGGCACTTGCGGGTGGCGCCCCGGCGAGGTCGCAGCTGCACGTGGACCACCACCGACTCCTGGTCGCCGGTCTGGCCCCCCGCCACCGAAGCGGTGAATGCGTTGCGTGCCATCTTGATCGCCCCCTGTCACTTGCTTGGGGAGGAATCTGCCGCATGCACGCAGCGGACACGGCACACAACTCGCTGTGTCCCACGCATTGTGAGAGCGAAGCTTCGGCAATAGTTGCCCGTGTCGCGGTCAGGTCAGCTCGCTGCCCCGTCAGATTGGCACGGTCTGCCGAGGTGGCCCCCCCGGCGACCGTGAACATCTGTCACTCAGCGCCGCGTGCAGCCTCCGCGGGACCGGCGTCGGCAGGCACGGCCGCCTCGAGCTCCGGCGCGTCGGCGACCGCAGTCGGCGCGAACGCCGCCAGGGCGCCGAGCGTGTCCGCGGTGACCTGGGCCGCCAGGAGGTTGGCCTCGGCGATCTGCCGGTAGACCTCCTCGCGGTGGATCGCGATCTCGCGCGGCGCCTTGAAGCCGAGGCGGACGGTGCCGCCCCGCACCTCGACGACGTGGACCTCGATGTCGTCCCCGATGCGGATCGTCTCGCCGACGCTGCGGGTGAGTGTGAGCACGAGTACCCCTCCATGGGTGTGTGATGGCCGTCCGTGGCGTCGCCCGCCGGGGCAGGCGTTAAGCCGCGTCGGGACGCGGCCACTGAGGTTATCGGCGCAGGCGCCGCCGAAGGGGAAGGCCGCCGTCGTCCAGCACGACCTGGCGGGCCCGGTGGGTCGCGGGGGCGACGACCACCGGGGCCCGCAGGTTCGCCGTCGCCCGGGCCACGTCGCCGTCGGGCACGGTGACCAGGCAGAAGACCCGCGCCTGCGCCGGGTCGGCCAGCCCGAGTTCCGCCTGCACCGCCCCGGGCAGCACCGGCGCGTACCCGGGGAAGAACTCCTGCGCCGGCACGGCGAGGAACCGGGGCCCGTCCGGGGCGACCGCCTGGAGCCAGAAGAGCAACCCGGCGGCGTCCGCGGCGACCAGGACGTAGTCCCGGTGTCGAGGGAAGCCCGGCAGCGGCTCGGCGAACGACAGCACCTGGACCGGGGGCGGAGCCGGAGCCGTCGTCGGGGCCGCTGCGGGGTGGTCGGCGAGGGTGGTCATCAGCGCAGGTAGTCCATCAACGTCGGGGAGATGGCCTTCGCCGTCGCCTGCAGCGCCGCCTGGTAACCGACCTGCTGCATCTGCAGCCGCATGATCGTGTGGGGCAGGTCCACGTTCTCGATCTCGCCGAGCTGGGTCTCCAGCGTCAAGGCCAGGTCGCTGTTGATCTGCTGCTCGCGCTCGACGCGTGCCGCGCGGGCGCCCACGTCGGCGACCCCGCCGAGCATGCGCTTGATCGCCGTGTCCAGGTCCGTCAGCCCCTGGTCCAGGGCCGCGGGGTCGTTGACCAGGTCGTCGGCGATCCGGGCGACCACGGCGAAGAGGTCGTCACCCGCCGGCCCGAAGGCCTCGGGACCGGTCAGGTCCACGCGGACCTCCTCGGTGAACGAGACGCGCCGCAGGACGTCGGCCCCGACGATGCCCTGGTAGACGCCGACGTCGCTGTACGCAGTGGTCCCGGTCGTCACCCCGCCGAAGATGGGGCGGCCCTGGATCGTGGTGTTCGCCAGGCCGAGGAGGCTCTCCCGGAGCGCCCCGACCTCCGTCGCCAGCGCCCGCCGGCTGGCCTCCGACGAGCTGCCGGTGCTCGCACCCTGGACGGTGAGGTCGCGGACCCGCCGGGTGACGTCCAGCATGTTCTGGAGCGTGGAGTCGGTGATCGACAACCAGCTGTCGGCGTCGGCGATGTTCCGGCCGAACTGCTCGACCGCGGCCTGCTCCGACCGGGTCTGCATGGCCTTGTTCGTGCCGGTCGGCGAGTCGGACGGCGCGTTGATGAGCCGGCCGGAGGTGAGCTGCTCCTGCAGCTTGCCGAAGGTGTCGAGGTTGCGGTTCAGGCCCTGCAGGCTGGTGAGGGCGACGGCCTTCTGCGTGATCCGCACTCAGATCACAGCCCCACGCGGCCGGTGCGGTTGATCAGGACGTCGAGCATCTCGTCGATCGCCGTGACCAGCCGGCCGGCAGCCGAGTACGCGTGCTGGAAGGACAGCATGTTGGTCATCTCCTCGTCGAGGTTGACCCCGGCCACGGACTCCCGGGCGGCGTCCACCTGCCCGGTGATGACCGCCTGGATGCCGAGGTTGCGCTGCGAGACCGCCGACTGGACACCCAGCTCGACGATCATCGTGCGGTAGGCAGCGTCCGGCGACCCGATGCCGTGACCCAGCTGGGCCAGCTTGTCGGCATTGCCGCGGTCGAGGTTCGGGGGGACGGAGCCGTCGTCCGCGCCGAGCGACGATGCGGCGAGCTTGCGCGGCTCGGTGATCGCGACGGTGATCGAGGACGCCGTCACCGGACCGCCGGTCGAACCGATCAGCACGCCCCCCCGAACGCCGTCGAGGTCGAAGCCGTCGTCGTGCGCGTCGTTGAGCGCGGTGGCCAGCGACGATGCGAGGCCGTCGAGCTCGGCCCGGTAGGTCGGCAGGATCGAGTTGAGCGCGTGCAGCTGGCCTCCGGCTGTTCCGCCGACGGTGACCGGCAGCCCACCGGTGGCGGTCACGACGCGCGGGGGGTCGCCGGCGGTGCCGGTGGGGTCGATGGCGCCCTGGACGGCGAGCTTCGAGGCCGTCCCACCGGAGACGACCGTGACGCTACCGACGACCACGTCGACGACACCACCGTCGCGCGGCCGGACCGACACCCCCACCTGGTCGGCCAGCTTCATGACGAGCAGGTCGCGCTGGTCGGTGAGGTCGTTGGCCGGCAGGCCGGTCTGCGAGGCGCGCAGGATCGCGGTGTTCAGGCGGGCGATGGTCTCGGCTGCCGCGTTGACGTCGTCCACGAGGACGCCGAGGTTCTCGCGGGTCTGCTGCCACTGCCCGTCCAACTGCGCGCTGCTGAAGTGCAGGCCGCCGACGAGCGTCTCGAGCCGCTCGAGCACTTGGCCCCGGGCGGCCGGGTCCTCGGGTCTGTTGGCCACGTCCTGCCACCCGCGCCACATGTCGGCCATGAGGTTCTGCAGGCCCGTGGTACTGGGCTCGCGGAACGCCTGCTCCACCAGCCCGTACGCGTCGGTCTCCGCTGTCAGCTGCGCGCTGTTGGCGTGCTCGGTGTGCCCCCGCCCCTCGAGGAAGGCGTCACGGATCCGCGTCACCTCGTCCGCGTTCACACCGCCACCGATGCCCGTGCCGGTGGAGTAGAACGCCGGGACAGCGCTGCCACCGATCGCTTTCATGTCGACGCGCTGGCGGGAGTACCCGTCGGTGTTGACGTTCGAGATGTTCTGACCGGTGACGTCGAGCGCGCGGCGCTGCGCCCACAGCGACGTGGTCGCGGTGTTCAGGAGGCTGAAGGTGCTCACGTCAGAGTGCTCCGTCCAGGGTGACCGCGCGGTGGGCGCCGTCCGAGTGCCGGCCGGTCGCGCCGTACGTGCCCGTCGACGACGTCCGCGTCTGCAGCAGCGCGTCCCCGATGGCGGAGAGGCCGCCCTCGATGAGCTCGCGGTTGGCGTCGGACAGGCTGCGCAGGTCGGTGATCAAGGTCAGCAAGGCCTCGTGGTGCTGGGCGAGGAGGCCGTTCCACGGGGAGGGCGCCACGTCCGCGACCTGCCGCAGGGACGGATTGGCAGCCAGGCCGAGCCTGGCTGCGATCGCCTCGGTGGCCGCCGATCGCTCGACCTCGATGGTCCGCAACTGGTCGAGGATGACTTCGATCTCGTGCGCGATGCGCGCCAGCCAGCGAGTCTTCCCGCAGAGGATGAGGTACTGCTTCTCCTCGGCCTTGAAGAGCAGGAGGTCCAGGAGCTCCTGCTCCCGCCACAGCATCGTCGACAGGTGCTGGTAGTCCACGTGTCCACCGCCTTCCGTCGTCTCCGTCGTGCTGGGTCGCGGTGGGCGCGCCACAGGCCGGGGGCCACCGCCGTCGGACCTGGCATCGGCACCCGTCCGGAGCACGTTGAGCCGAAGCGCGGAACTACCGCTCAAGTTCCTGCGGGTTTGTGCCGACGGGTGGTGCCGACCCGCCGCCCGGCCGCCGAGAGATACGGACGTGACCCCAGTCCGTGCCCTCGCGACCGAGCGACCCCTGCGTGAGCGGGCCGCGCAAGACCGGCCGTTGCGCGAACGTCCCCAGAACGGCCGTGTACCACACCCGGTCAAGGGGCGGTCCCCGCAGGAGGTCGACGCCCTGGTGACCGAGCACCTGCCGCTCGCTGCCTTCGCGGTCAACGCCGTCGCCTCGCGCATCTCGCTGCCGAGCCACGTCAGCCGGGAGGATCTGCTCTCCTGCGCCCACGTGGCCCTCGTCGAGGTGGCCCGCCGGTTCGACCCGTCGGCCGGCGCGTCCTTCGCCACCTACGCGCTGGCCCGGTTGCAGGGCGCGGTCCTCGACGAGCTGCGCTCCGGCGACTGGGCGAGCCGGTCGGTGCGGGCCGCGGCCCGGCGCACCGACGCCGCCGCCGACGCGCTGACCATCAGCCTGGGCCGGCCCCCCACGCGCGAGGAGCTGGCCACGAGCCTCGGGATCGCCCGCAGCGAGCTCGATCACCTCCAGGTCGACGTCCACCGCGCGGTCATGGTGAGCATCGACGCGGAGTCCGGCTCCGACGGCAGTTCTCTGGACCTGCCCGACACCGGGGAATCCCCCGAGCGCGCGGTCGTGCGCAGCGAGCGGGCACGACACCTGCACGAGGCGATCCGCGCACTCCCCGACCGGCTCGATGAGGTCATCGAGCGCAATTTCTTCGGTGATGAATCGCTGACCGACATCGCGGAAGACCTGGGTGTGACGCTCTCCCGCGTCTCCCAGATGCGTGCGCGGGCGCTGACCCTGCTGCACGCCGCCATGAGCGAGATCTGGGAGGGGAGGGCGGTCTCCGCGGACGGCGGGGTGCGCGCCCGCAACCAGCAGCGCAATTACCTCGAACGGCTCACCGGCCGTACCGGCAGCTCACTCCCGCCCCAGGCACCGGCACCGCCGGCACCCCGTGGCCGCGCAGGCACGTGGATCACCCCAGCGCCCGCCGCGGCCCGACCCGCCTGAGCGAGATGCGGCGGAGAAAAAGTTTCGTTCGCCTCAAGTCCCATCCGCCCCAGGCCGAAACCCACTCTGCGACACCAGCACGGCCCGCAGCACGGATGCAGCGGGAACCCCAGTACGACCCCGTCCAAGGAGGATCACCATGGGTCTGCGCATCAACCAGAACATCGCGGCGCTCAACGCTCACCGCAACCTGTCCGTCACGGACGGTCAGATGAGCAAGTCGCTGGAGAAGCTCTCCTCCGGCTTCCGCATCAACCGCGCCGCCGACGACGCGGCCGGGCTCGCCATCTCGGAGGGCCTGCGCTCGCAGATCGGTGGCCTGAAGGTCGCCGTCCGCAACACCCAGGACGGCATCTCGGTCGTGCAGACCGCTGAGGGTGCGCTCACCGAGACGCACAGCATCCTCCAGCGCATGCGCGACCTGTCGGTCCAGGCCTCCAGCGGTGGCAGCCTTAACGACGACGCCAAGGCCAAGATCCAGTCGGAGATCGGCCAGCTCAAGTCCGAACTGACCCGCATCGCCGACACCACCACGTTCAACGGCACCAAGCTGCTGGACGGCTCCTACAAGGGCACGTTCCAGGTCGGTGCGAACGCCGGTGAGTCGATCTCGGTGCACGTGGGCACCAGCACGAGCGCCCGCGGCCTGGGCGTCAACACCGTCGACGTGACGACCAAGGTCGTCGGCGCCGCTGACGGTGGCTCCAGCCAGACCGCCATCACGCAGGGTACGTCCATCGCCGAGGGCGACGCGGCGGATGCCACCGAGTCGCTGACCATCACTGGTGGCGACATCACCAAGCAGGGAACGCTCAACGGCAAGATCACCTGGGCGGGCAAGACCGTCGACCTGACCTCGATCAGCCAGACCGAGACCGACGACGCGAAGGTCGAGCAGTACGTGGCCGACGCCCTCGGGCTGGCCGCTGGCCAGGTGACCTTCACCGCGGGCGCCACCGGCACGGGTACCGAGGCCACGCTGACGGTCACGGCGGCCGCGGTCGGCCGCGTCGAGACCTCCTTCACCGCCCAGACCGGTGCGGAGAAGTCCGTCATCGACCTGGACAAGGCGATCAAGTCGGTCTCGACCACGCGCGCCGACCTGGGTGCCATCCAGAACCGGTTCGACCACACCATCAACAACCTGTCGGTGGCCGTGGAGAACCTGTCGGCGTCCGAGAGCCGCATCCGCGACGCCGACATGGCTCAGGAGATGGTGCAGTTCACCCGCAACCAGATCCTGTCCCAGGCCGGCACCGCGATGCTCGCGCAGGCCAACCAGGCCTCGCAGGGCGTCCTCTCCCTGCTCCGCTGATCTCCGGCGAGCAGCTGAGGAGGTAGCACCTCGGCACGAAACCGGTGAGGGGGGAGGCCACCAGGCCTCCCCCCTCGCTGGCACACCGACCACCCCACCCAGATCCAGACCCCGGAGGCACGGAACATGACGATGAGCATCGGCGGTCTGGTCTCCGGGATGGACACCGCCTCCCTCATCAGCCAGCTGATCCAGGCGGAAGCCGCCCCGCAGGCGGCGCTGAAGACCCGGCTGTCCCTCACCGAAGCCGCCGCGTCCGCCTATCGCTCGGTCAACTCCCGCTTCGACGCCCTCCGCACCGCTGCGGAGGGCGTGCTCAAGCCAGAGACCTGGACCGCGGTGAAGGCGGTCAGCACCGCCACGAGCGTCGCCGCCACTGCTACCGCCGGTGCCCCGACGGGCTCCCTGACCTTCGGCGTCAAGAACACCGCCACCGCCCACTCCCGGGTCAGCGAAATCAACTGGACCGCGACGAGCGATCCGTACGGGATGACCTCTCCCATCGAGGTCCGAGCCGCCGATGGCACCATGAAGGGCACGATCACCGTTGGGGGAGCCGGCACCCTAGCCGACGCGGTCACCGCGATCAACGACAGCGAGTTCGGCCTCAGCGCCACCGCCGTCAAGGTGGCCGACGGCCAGTATCGGCTGCAGGTCACCGCCGAGAAAACCGGTGCGGCGGCGGCCTTCGATCTCGGTACTGCCACGACTTTCGGCGTCGCCACCCAGGGGGTCGACGCCACGATCACGATCGGCAGCGGCACCGGCGCCTACGAAGTGACCTCCGCAACCAACACCTTCGCCGGGGTGATGAGCGGCGTGACCATCACTGTGAGCAAGCCGGAGGCCGCCGTGACCGTGGACGTCGCCGCCGATCCCGGAGCGGCTGCGAAGGCGATGCAGTCGCTCGTCGACGCCGCGAACCGCGCGCTCAGTGGCATCAAGGCGAACACCGACCCCAAGGGAGGGTCCACCTCCACGCTCAAGGGCGACAGCGCACTGCGAGGCCTGAGCGGCCAGATCCTCGACGCGGTGTCCTTCGCCGTGGGCGCCGACGGCTCGCCGGCCACGATCGGGCTCCAACTGAACAAGGACGGGACCATCGCCTTCGATTCAGCGAAGTTCACCGCCGCACTGGCCGACCAGCCGGCGCTGGCCCAGCGGTTGGGTGCCGGTGGCGCCGCGGGCCCTGGGGCCGAGGGCCTCGGCGGCAACGCCGACGATCTCGTCCCGGGTATCGCCCAGCGGCTCCTCGAGATCGCCACCACGGCTGCCGACACCACCACGGGCTCGCTCGTCCTGCTCGCGAAGGGGCGCGACAGCCAGGCCGAGGACATCCAGGACAAGATTGAGGCCTGGGATCTGCGCCTGGTCAAGCGCAGGGAGATCCTCACGCGCCAGTTCACCGCCATGGAGACCGCGCTTAGCTCGCTACAGCAGCAGTCCTCGTGGTTGGCAGGCCAGATCGCCTCGCTGCCCTCCTACTCCTGACCGCCGCTCGACCTCCACCCTTCTCAGTTCCAGGAGACCGCTCGATGAGTGCCGCATCCCTCCGCGCCCGCTACCTCGGCGACGCTGTCGCAACCGCGTCGCCGCAGCAGGTGCTGGTCATGCTCTACGACCGGCTGGCCCTCGACCTCGAGCGGGCTCAGCGCGCCGTGGCCGCGGGCGACCGACAGGACGCCGGCGAGCAACTGCAGCACGCACAAGCCATCGTCTACGAGCTGCTGGCCAGCCTGAGGGTCGATGCATGGGATGGCGGCCCCCGGCTGGCCTCCCTCTACAACTGGCTCCTCAGCGAGCTGGTACAGGCGAACATCAAGCTGGACACCAACCGCATCGCCTCCTGCCGCCAGGTGGTGGAGCCCCTGCGCGACGCATGGCGCCAGGCTGCCGCCTCGCTGGCGGGCGCGGTCTCGTGAGCCAGAGTCCGGCCGCGCCCGCGGACGGCGCACCGCCTTCGATCGACTGGGCCACCGTGCTCACCCACCTCGAGGGCGAGGTGCTGGCGGCCGAGCAGACCATGGCCGCCGGCCGCGCCGACGAGATCGCCGCCTGGGGCCGGCGTGCGGAGGACTGGGTACCACCCTCCAGCCTGGGACCGCTCCCCCCCGACCTCCGCGAGCGCGCCGCCCGCCTCCTGCAGCACCAGCTCGCCGTCGCCGAAGCTCTGGTCGAGCGCATCACGCAGTCGCAGCAACAACGCGATCTCGCTGCCCGCATGTCCTACGCCCCCAGCCGGCCCGTCGCCTCGTTCGTCGACCGCGCCCTCTGACCCGCCGCACCGCACGTCCGGAGCCCCGCTCCCCCGCCCCGGGGAGCGGGGCTCCGCCGCGTCCCGGGCGGGCACGCTCCGGCAGCGTCCGGGTCCGGGCGGTGGTCACAGTCGTCACCGTCGCCCCACCCGGCTCCTGCCGCCCCTCCCGTGCCGGGCGTGCGGTCACGCGGGTACCGGGGCGTGCCGATGAGAGGTGTGCACGGAGAGCACCACCATCGCCACGGATCGGCGGCCCTGCACTCGCTCGCGAGTGTCTTCCGCGTACCCGGAGGTCGATCGTGTCCTGCTCCACCCGCCGGGGATCCGCTCGATGATCCCCGACGCCACCTCGACGGTCCTGAAGGCGGCCCTCGCCGGGCTGGCACAGCGGCAGCGCGTCACCGCCGACAACATCGCGAACGTCAACACGCCCGGCTTCCTCGCCGGGCGGACCGACTTCGAGACGTCGCTGCGCGGGGCCGTCCGGAGCGGTTCCACGCCGGTGACCTCCGGCGGCACGACCGCCCGCTCGCTCGAGCCGACCAACACCAACGGCAACAACGTCAACCTGGATGCGGAGACCGTCATCGCCACCGAGACCGGGCTGCGCTACCAGCTGGCGCTCAACGCGCTGGACGGCCGGTACAACTCGCTCCGCACCGCCCTGAGGACCTCCTGACGATGAGCATGTTCCAGGCCCTGAGCATCTCCCAGTCCGGGCTGATGACCCACCGGAAGTGGCTCGACGCCGCCGCCGACAACATCGCCAACATCAACACGGTGCGGCGCACCGACGAGGACGCCTTCCAGGCGCGGCTCGTCGTCGCCCAGGCGGTGGACTACGGCAGTGGCGAGGGCGGGGTCCGCGTGGCCCGCGCCGAGTTCGGCGACCCGGAGGGCCGGCTGGTGTACGAGCCGGACCACGCGCTGGCCGACGCCGAGGGCTACGTGCGGTACCCCGACATCGACCTGGGTGACCAGATGACCCACATGATGATGGCCCAGCGCGGCTACCAGGCGAACCTGGCCGTCGTCGAGCGGGCCACCACCGCCTACCAGGCGGCGCTGCAGCTCGGGAAGCGCTGATGACGATCCCGCTCGGCGGCATCACCCCGGTCGGGATCGGTGCCGTCACCGGTGTCGCCGGCAGCACGCGCGGCACCCCCGCGGCCGAAGGCACCGACGGCTTCGCCGCCGTCCTGGCCGCGACGTTCGACGAGCTGCGCGCCAAGCAGTCGGCCTCCAGCGAGCTCGCCGTCCAGGCCGCCACCGGCGACCTCAAGGACGTGCACGACTACATGATCGCCAGCGCTGAATCCGGCGTGGCGACCGAGATGGTCGTGACGATCAAGAACCAGGCCGTCGCGGCCTTCAACGAGATCATGAGGATGCAGGTCTGATGAAGTCGGCACTCGCCGGGACGCTGGAGCGCGGCCGCTCCACGTTCGACACGATCAGCCTCGGGCAGAAGGTCGTCATCGGCCTGCTGCTCGCCGGGTTGACCCTCGGCGGGTTCTTCTTCTACAGCTGGATCACCACGCCGACCCAAGCCCCGCTGTTCTCCAACCTCGCCGCGAGCGACGCCTCGGCCATCGTCGAGGAGCTCAACGCCCAGGGGGTGGCCTACGAGCTGGCCGACGGCGGCAGCACGATCATGGTCGCCAAGGACTCCGTCTACGACCTGCGGCTGGCCATGAGCGGGCAGGGCCTGCCGGCGGGCAACGACACCGGCTACGCGCTGCTGGACGAGCAGGGCATCACCACCAGCGAGTTCCAGCAGCAGGTGACCTACCAGCGGGCCCTCGAGGGCGAGCTGGCGAAGACGCTGGAGTCGCTGGCCGGCGTCAACTCCGCCGTCGTGCACGTGGCGCTGCCCGAGGACGAGGTCTTCGTGACCGACAAGGCGGCGCCGACGGCGTCGGTGCTGCTCGACCTGGCTCCCGGCACGGCGCTCGCCGGTGAGCAGATCCAGGCGGTCACCAACCTGGTCTCCTCGAGCATCCAGGGCATGAACCCCGACCAGGTCACCGTCGCCGACTCCACCGGCCAGGTGCTCTCCGCGGCCGGCACCGGCGTGACGGCAGCCGCCGGCGACGCGCGGTCGCAGGTGGAGGAGGAGTACGAGAACCGCCTGTCGGCGAGCGCCCAGAAGATCCTCGACTCGGTCGTGGGCCCGGGCCGCTCCGTGGTCTCCGTGCGTGCCGACGTCGACCTCTCCGAGCGCAGCACCACCTCGAAGACCTACACCTTCGACGAGGACGTCCCGCCGATCTCGGAGCAGACCACCACCGAGGAGTACGTCGGCACCGGCGCCCCGGTCGGTGGCGTCCTGGGCCCGGAGAACATGCCCGACGCCGCGGAGGACGCCGGGGGCGAGTCCACGTACAACAAGGAGTCCACCACGGCGAACAACGCCGTCGGGGAGACCACCGAGGTCGTGCAGGGCGCCCCCGGAGAGCTGAACCGGCTCACCGTCTCCGTCGTGATGGACCAGGCCGTCGCCGGCAACCTCAACCAGCAGCAGATGACCGACCTGATGGTCACCGCCGTCGGCCTCGACGAGGCCCGCGGCGACGACATCACCGTCGCCTCGCTGCCCTTCGACGCCACCGCCGCCGAGAACGCCGCCGCGGCGATGGAGGCCGCGCGCGAGGCCGAGGCGAACGAGCAGATGTGGTCGATGATCCGCACCGGCGGCATCGCGGCCGGGATCGCGCTCGTCGTCCTCATCGTCTGGCTCCGCTCGCGCCGCGCTGCCGACGAGGAGGAGGACTACGAGCCGCTGGAGCTCGACGAGGAGATGCTCGCCGAGCTGGACCGCCTGCGGGTGGCCAGCACCCGCGAGGAGGTCACGCTCGACAACGCGGCCCTGGAGCTCGAGGCGGTCGAACGGGCGAAGGTGCGGGGGGAGATCTCGGCGATGGTCAGCGAACGTCCCGACGAGGTCGCGGCGATGCTCCGCGGCTGGCTCAGCGAGACCAAGTCATGACGCTCGCGAGCATCCAGCCGGGCACCGTCGTCGCACCCCCGAGGCCGGAGCTGCCCGGGCTGCGCAAGGCGGCCGTCTTCCTCGCCCAGATGAGCAAGGAGGAGGCCGGCGTCCTGCTCGCCCAGCTGCGCCCCCGCGAGGTCGAGGCGCTCACCCGCGAGCTCATGAAGCTCGGCTCGGTGGAGCTCGAGGACGTCGACGGCGTCATGCGCGAGTTCCACGGCCTGATGACCGCGCAGCAGTTCGTCGGCCGCGGCGGCGTCGACTTCGCCCGCGAGATCCTCGCCGCGGGTCTCGGGCAGGACAAGGCCGAGGGCATCCTGTCGCGGCTCAACGTCGTCTACACCGAGGTGCCCTTCGCCTCGCTGCGCAACGCCGACGTCAGGCAGTTGGTCACGTTCCTCAAGGACGAGCACGCGCAGATCATCGCCCTGGTCCTGGCCCACCTCACGGCCGCGCAGTCGGCCGAGGTCCTCTCCGGGTTCGCCCCGGAGCAGCAGGCCGAGGTCGCCCACCGCATCGCCACCATGGACCGCACCTCGCCGGAGATGGTGCGGCTGGTCGAGGAGGAGCTCGGCCGCCGGATGGGCTCGATCCTGGCGCACCAGGACATGACCACCGTCGGCGGTGTCGAGACCCTCGTGGAGATCATCAACCGCTCCCCGCGGCCGACCGAGCGCTCGATCCTCGAGTGGCTGGACAACACCGACCCGGAGCTCGCCGACCAGGTCCGCTCGCAGATGTTCGTCTTCGAGGACATCGTCACCATCGACGACCGCTCCCTGCAGCTCGTGCTGCGCGAGGTGGAGGCCAACGACCTGGCCACCGCGCTCAAGGGTGTGCGGCCCGACGTGCAGGACAAGATCAAGCGGAACCTCTCCGAGCGCGCCGCCGAGAACCTCACCGAGGAGATCGAGCTGCTCGGGCCGGTGCGCACCCGCACGGTCGAGGAGGCCCAGGCCAAGGTCGTCGCGGTCATCCGCACTCTCGAGGAGCAGGGCGTGCTGACCATCAACCGCGGCGGGGACGATGAGTTCGTCGCGTGACGACGGCGCGGGGTCGCGCCGATGGGCAGCGCCCGAGGCCGGTCACCGGCCGCCCCGGGAGGGCGCGGTCCTGCGCGGCGGCTCCGCCGCGCTGGCCCGCCCCTACCGGGAGGTCATGGCCGAGCACCGTGCCGGCGTGACCACCGTCCCGGCTGCGCGGACGGGCGGCGCCCCCCTCCCCACGGCACCGGGCGCGGCCGCCCCGGCGGCCCCCTCCCCCGCCGTCCCGGTCCAGACCTCGCGCGTCGAGCGGCGGAGCACCGTGCGCCGGGCCGAGGACCAGCAGGTCGCCGGGAGCCGGCCCTCCTTCCGCCTCGGCGACGTCTACGCCGAGGAGCTGACGCGGCTGCGGGCGCAGGCGCGCACCGAGGGTTACGCCGCCGGTCACGCCGAGGGCCTGCTGGCCGCGGAGGCCGTCGTCGCCGAGGTGGAGCGGGACGCCCAGGCGCGCCTGGCCGAGGTGCGGGCCCGCTGGGAGCGCCGGCTGGTCTCGGCGACCGCCGCCCTCGACGCCGCCGTCCGGCAGCTGGAGGAGACCGCCCAGCCGGTGGCCGACGACATCCGCGACTCGATCGTCGGCACCGCGCTCACCCTCGTCGAGGACCTCCTCGGCCGGGAGCTCGCCCTGGCCACCGACCCGGTCATGGACGCGGTGCGCCGGGCCCTGACCTTCTGCCCCGCCGACGCCCCGGCGGTCGTGCGGCTGCACCCCGACGACCTCGCCGAGGTGCCCGCCGAGGCGCTGGCCGGGCTGCCCGGCAGCGTCCGGGTGGTCGCCGACCCGTCGGTGGAGCGGGCCGGCGCGATCGCCGAGTCCGGCCCCCGGCGGATCGACGCGCAGCTGGGCACGGCGCTGCAGCGGGTGCAGGCGGTGCTCGGGACATGACCGTCCCGTCGAGCGTCCTGGAACGCGCCCGCGCGGCGGCCCGCCCCCAGGTGACCGGGGTGGTGACCGGCGCGATGGGGCTGACCCTGAGCGTCGACGGCGTCACCGCCGCCGTGGGCGACCTGGTCGAGGTCGACCCCACCGGCCGACCGCTGCTGGCCGAGGTGGTGGCGGTGGGCCGCGACCGGCTCACCTGCATGCCGCTCGGCGGGCTGTCCGGCGTGCACGCCGGCGCGGCGGTGCGCGCCACCGGCCGCCCCCTGCAGGTGCCGGTGGGCGAGGCCCTGCTCGGCCGCGTCCTCGACGGTCTCGGCCGCCCCGTGGACGGCGGCCCCGCCCTGGACGGCCGCGTGTCGTGGGTGGACCTGGAGACCGAGACGCCGCACGCCCTCTCCCGCGCCCGCGTCGCGGAGCCGCTCACCTTCGGCGTCCGCGCGCTGGACACCCTCGTCCCCTGCGGCAAGGGCCAGCGCCTGGGCATCTTCGCCGGCTCCGGCGTCGGCAAGTCCAGCCTGCTCGCCCAGATCACCCGCGGCACCGACGCCGACGTGCGCGTCATCGGCCTGATCGGCGAGCGCGGCCGCGAGGTGCGCGAGTTCATCGAGGAGAACCTCGGCCCCGAGGGCCTGGCCCGCACGGTCGTCGTGGTGGCCACCTCCGACGAGCCGCCGCTCGTGCGCCTCAAGGCCGCCTTCGTCGCCACCCGCATCGCGGAGGCCTTCCGCGACCAGGGCCGCGACGTCCTGCTGCTCATGGACTCGATCACCCGCACCGCCATGGCGCAGCGCGAGGTCGGCCTCTCCGCGGGCGAGCCGCCGGCCACGCGGGGCTACCCCCCCAGCGTCTTCGCGATGATGCCGCAGCTCCTGGAGAAGGCCGGCACCGGCGCGGTCGGGTCGATCACCGGGCTGTACACGGTGCTCGTCGAGGGTGACGACCACAACGAGCCGATCGCCGACACGGCGCGCTCCATCCTCGACGGGCACGTCGTGCTCACCCGCACGCTGGCCACGGCCGGGCACTTCCCCGCCATCGACGTCCTGGAGTCGATCTCCCGCGTCGCCGGCGCCGTGGTGCCTCCCGCGCAGATGGCGGACGCCCGCGAGGTCCGCCGGCTCATGGGTGCCCTGCGGGACGTGCGCGAGCTGATCGAGATCGGCGCCTACCAGGCCGGCAGCGACCCGATGGTGGACCGGGCCCGCCAGCTCGCGCCCCAGATCGACGCCTTCCTGCAGCAGCCGCTCGGTGAGTCGACGCCGGCGCCCGAGGCGTGGGCCTGGCTGCAGCGCATCGTGAGGGGCGCGTGAAGCGCGCGGCGTTCCGGCTGCAGCCGGTCCTCGAGCTGCGCCGGACCGAGGAGCGGGCCGCGGCGGCCGCCGCTGCGGCAGCGGCGGACGCCGCCGGCGAGGCCGCCCGGCGGGCCACCGAGCAGGAGACGGCGCTGGCCGGTGCCGCGCTCCCGCCCTCGCTGCCGGCCGGGTCCTTCGTGGCGGCCATGGTCCTGCTGCGGACGGCGGCGACCGACGCCGCCGACGCCCGCTCGCTCGCCACGGCGCAGGCCGAGCAGGCCGAGGCCGTGCGCGCGGAGTGGACCGCCGCCGCGCGTCGGACGAAGGCGCTCGAGCGGCTGGCCGAGCGGCACCGGCTGGCCGAGCAGCAGGCCGCGGACGCCGCCGAGGTGCGGGCCGTGGACGACCTGGTCACCGGCCGCGCCGGCCGGGCCGCGGCCACGGGCACCGTCTCGGACGCAGCCGACGACACGGACACGCAGAGGGGGACGGCATGGACGGGGTGAGCGCGGTGCAGTCCCGGATCGCCGAGATCCAGGCCCGCTTCCAGCCGGCGGTCCCGCGGACGTCGTCGTCCGCGGCGTGGGCGTCGGCCGCCGGCGCCGCCGGCCTCACCGGTAGCACCGCGGCCGGCACCGCGACCTCCGCCACCGCCACCGCCTCGGAGAGCGCGGTGGTCGCCGAGGCCCAGAAGTACCTCGGCGTCCCCTACCTCTGGGGCGGCACCGACCCCCGCACGGGCCTGGACTGCTCCGGCTTCACCAAGCTCGTGTTCGGCAACCTGGGGATCGACCTGCCGCGCACCTCCTCCCAGCAGGCGACCGCCGGCAAGGCCGTCGCCTCGCTCGCCTCCGCGCGCCCCGGCGACCTGGTCTTCTTCGACCACTCCTCCTCCCGCGCGGGCATCGACCACGTGGGCATCTACCTCGGCAACGGCCAGATGGTCGCCGCGCCCCAGGCCGGGGAGACGGTGAAGGTCCAGGCGGTCGGCAACCCGACGGTGATCCGCCGGGTGCTGCCGGAGGCCGCCGTCCCCTCCTCCGCCCCGGCGGCCGCAGGGGCGCTGGCCGGCGTCCCCTACGCGGACCTGTTCCAGCGGGCGGCCAGCAGGCACGGCGTCGACGCCTCGCTGCTGGCCGCGGTCGCCAAGCAGGAGTCCGGCTTCGACACCTCGGCCGTCTCCCCGGCCGGCGCCCAGGGCCTCATGCAGTTCATGCCGGCGACGGCGAAGGGGCTCGGCGTCGACGCGCTGGACCCGTCCTCGGCCATCGACGGCGCGGCCCGCTACCTGAGCTCGCTGACCCGGCAGTTCGGCACCACCGAGCTCGCGCTGGCGGCCTACAACGCCGGGCCGGGGACGGTGAGCCGCTACGGCGGCATCCCGCCCTACCCGGAGACCCAGAACTACGTCCGGTCCGTGATGAGCAAGGCGGAGGCCTACCGATGACCGCGCCCGTGACCACTGCCGCTCCGGCTGCGCGTGCCGCGTCCGCGTCCCCCACCGGTGGGGCCGGCGAGAGCGCGGCACCGTTCGCCTCCGCCCTCGACGGCGCGCTGGCCGACGGTGTGCGCGATGCCGGCGCCGAGGGCGGGGGGCAGCCCTCCGGCGAGACGCCCGCTGACCAGACCGGCGGCTCGGACGTGCCGGCTGCCGCGCCGGCCGTGGACACCACCGCGCCGACCGTCACGGCCGCCCTGTGGGCGCTGCTCCGGGGCGGGGCGGCCACGCCTCCGGTCGGGGACGTCGGCGGCCCGGTCGGCACGGCGACCGCCGTCGGTACCGCGGCCGCCGTCGAGCCGGCCGCGACGGTGCCCGGTGCCGATCCTGCGGCCGGTGTCGCACCGGTGGCCGGCGTCCCCCAGCCCGCACCGACCGGTGCGCCCGTGTCCGGTACCGGGACGGGTGTCCCGGCACCCGGGGCGGTGCCCAGCGCCGCGGCCGGCGCCGGTCCGGTGGTCGCGGCCGCCGCGGCAGGCGCCGACCTGCCCGGCACCGTGACCTCGCCGGCGCCAGCAGGTCCGGGCTCACCCACCGCGGGTGACGTGCCTGGCGGGGCGCCGGCGACCGCCGTCCCGTCCGCGAGCAGCACCAGCAGCGAGCCCTCGCCCGGGACCGCCTCCCGCGCCCACCAGGCCGCCACCTCCGAGCCGGCACCGGGGGGAACCGGCGACACCACCGCACCGCTCCCCGTGCAGCCCACCACTGCCCCGGCCTCCCCCGGCACCGCACCGGCCGCGCCGGCGGTCTCCGGCGCCCCGGCCACCGGCGCCAGCGCGGCACTCCCGGTCTCCGGACAGGTCTCCCAGCAGGTGGCCGTCCTCAGCAGCGCCGGGACCGGGTCCCACACGATGACGCTGGTGCTCACCCCCGAGACCCTCGGGCCGGTGCAGCTGCAGGTCACCGTGGCCGAGGGCGTGCTCGACCTGACCCTGCGCGGCGCGCACGAGCTCGGCCGCGCGGCCCTGCTGGACGCCCTCCCCGAGCTCCGCCGCGACCTGGAGGCCGCCGGGCTCAACCCGTCGCGGGTCGAGGTGGACGCCGACGCGGGCGGCTCCTGGCTGTCCCGGCACGCCGCCGAGCAGCAGGCCCGGCAGGACACCGGGAGCCGGGGCGGGCCGCAGCACCCGGCCGGCGAGTGGTCACGACCGGGTGGTCGCCCTGCCGATAGCGGAGAGGGGCGCGCCGCCCCCCAGAACCGATCCACGTCGTCCGGCGTGGACGTGCGCGTCTGAGAGCGAGGAGCCGACCATGCCGGACGCAGTGAGCGCCACCACCGGGGCGACGGCGACGTACTCCGCCACGACCTCCGTCGACCGCGGTGACCAGATGGGGAAGGACACCTTCCTGAAGCTGCTGGTCGCCCAGATGAAGTACCAGGACCCGGGCAACCCGGCCGACACCAACCAGCTGATGGCCCAGACGGCCACGTTCAGCCAAGTGGAGAAGCTCGAGGAGATCGCCAAGCAGAACGCCTCCATGCTGGCGCTGCAGCGCTCGAGCAGCGCCGGGGCGATGGTCGGCCAGACGGTCACGTACACCGACTCGACCGGCGCCTCGAAGACCGGCGTCGTCAGCTCGGTCCGCCTCGCCACCGACAAGTCCGAGGCCGAGGCCACCATCGGCGGCGTCGCCGTGCCGGTGGGCCGGATCACCGACGTCGGCACGCGCTGACGCCCACCCAGACCCCGCGCCGAACCGCGCTCCCCCACCCGAGCCCCCACCCGGAGGGAATCCCCCGATGCTCCGCTCCATGTTCTCCGCCATCTCCGGTCTCCGCGCCCACCAGACCAAGATGGACGTCACCGGCAACAACATCGCGAACGTCAACACCGTCGGCTTCAAGAGCAGCTCCACCGTCTTCCAGGACACGCTCTCGCAGATCGTGCGGGCCGGCGGCGCGCCCGCCGAGGACCGCGGCGGCACGAACCCCGCGCAGATCGGCCTCGGCGTCAAGCTCGCGGCCGTCACCACCAACTGGACCAACGGCGCCGCGCAGTCGACCGGCCGCTCGACCGACTTCATGATCGAAGGTGACGGCTTCTTCGTGACCACCGGGCCCGGCGGTGAGCAGTTGTTCACGCGGGCGGGCTCGTTCGACTTCGACGCCAGCGGCCGGCTGGTGACCCCGGACGGGAGCGTCCTGCAGGGCTGGGTGGCCGAGGCCGACGGCACGATCAACCCCAACGGCCCGATCCGGCCCCTGACCGTGCCCTACGGTCAGATCGTCAACCCGCGCGCCACCACCACCGGTCAGCTCGAGGGCAACCTCAACGCCGCCGCCCCTCTCGGCGCGTTCGTGCAGACCCCCACGACCATGTACGACGCCCAGGGCGTCGAGCAGCCGATCACCTACACCTTCGCCAAGACGGCCGACAACACGTGGAGCCTCGTCGTGCGGGACGCCGCGGGTGACGCGAAGCAGTTCAGCGCCGCGGACGGCACCCCCCTGGTCGACGGTGACGGCGCACCGCTGGAGGCGATGACGGTCGAGTTCGACCTGAACGGCGTGATGGTGGCGCCGGCCGGGGACGTGTCCTTCCTGCCCGGCGGCGACAGCTGGACGGGCCCGGTGTCGGTGGCCCTGGGCGGCGGCGCGATCAGCCAGTTCGCCGGCTCCAGCGAGGTCACCGCCCCCGAGCAGAACGGCTACGCCCTCGGCTCCCTGCAGTCGTTCGCGCTCTCCAACGACGGCACGATCACCGGCGTCTACTCCAACGGCCTGCGCCAGCCGCTGGGGCAGCTGGCCATGGCCGCCTTCAACAACCCCAGCGGGCTGGAGAAGGCCGGCAACTCCTCGTTCCGCGTCGGCGACAACTCCGGTGTGGCGATGATCGGTGTCGCCGGCGCCGGAGGGCGTGGCCAACTGGTGTCCGGCGCTCTGGAGATGTCCAACGTCGACCTCTCCGAGGAGTTCACCAGCCTGATCGTCGCCCAGCGCGGCTTCCAGGCCAACAGCCGCGTGATCACCGCGTCCGACGAGATCCTCCAGGACCTGGTGAACCTGAAGCGCTGATGAGGTGTGCGGCGTGGTGACTGCCGGGGCGTGACGTCCCGATCGCCACGGGCCGCCGCCGTGCTGCGGCCCGCCACACGTCGGTGACACCCGGCTCGAGCCGGGCGGGGCAGGGTCGAGCCGCGCGCGCACGCGGCTCGAGCCTGCCCGGAGCGGCCGGACATGTCCTGGCGCACTCGTGGCGGGCCCCTGGAGGGAGGCCCTTGCAGCACCTCACCCCGGCGGCCCGGTCACCCCGAAAGGGTGACCGGGCCGTCCGGCACTGGTCCCGCGCCAGCACCTTCGGCTCAAGGAGCCCCCGTCCGGGGCCGAAGACTGGAGTGCCGTTCCCGCCCGGACCGTGTTCACGCCCCACCGACCCCACCGAGCAAGAGGACCGACCCGTGATCCGAGTGACGCGCCTGAACGGCGACGAGTTCGCGCTGAACCCCGACCTGATCGAGAAGGTCGAGGGCCACCCCGACACGGTCGCCTTCCTGGTGGACGGCACGAAGTACGTGGTCCGCGAGAGCGTGGCCGAGGTGCTGGAGGAGATCCGGGAGTACCGCGCCGGGATCCTCGCCCTCTCCTACGCGATGGACCGGGGCGTCTACCGCCCGCACGTCCCCGAGCAGCAGGTCGGCGACTCGTCGGTCGTGCCCTTCCCGACCCGAGAGGAACGCTGACCCGTGGATCCGGCCACCCTGATCGGGTTCGTCGTCTCGCTCGTCGCCCTGCTGGTCTTCATGATCATGGAGGGCGCCGACCCGACGTCGCTGATCTTCCTCCCCGCGATCATCCTGGTCATTGTCGCGACCTTCGGCGCGGCGATGTCCGGGCAGACGATGGACGACCTCAAGAAGCTGCCCGCCTGGTTCAAGATGGCGCTGATGCCGGCCAAGGTGCCGCCGCCGACCCAGCAGATCCAGACGCTGGTCAGCCTCGCCGAGAAGGCCCGCAAGGAGGGCCTGCTGGCCCTCGAGGCGCAGGTCAAGGCGATCGAGGACCCCTTCCTCAAGCGGGGCCTGCAGATGGGCATCGACGGCACCGACCCCGAGGAGCTGCGCGCCGTCCTGGAGAGCGAGATCTCGGCGAAGAAGGCCGAGGACAAGACCGCCGCCAAGTTCATGAACACGATGGGCGGCTACGCCCCGACCATCGGCATCGTCGGCTGCATCGTCGGCCTGATGAACGTGATGGGGAACCTCAACAACCCCGAGTCGCTCGGCCCGATGATCGCCGCGGCGTTCATCGCCACCCTGTGGGGCGTCATGGCCGCCAACTTCTGGTTCCTCCCGATGGGCGCCAAGATCCTCCGGGTCAGCGAGCTGCAGGCCGCGCAGATGGAGCTGCTGGTCGAGGGCATCGCCGAGATCCAGGCGGGCACCAGCCCCCGCGCGGTCCGGCTGAAGCTGAACTCGCTCATCCCGCCCAGTGAGGTCACCAAGGAGGCCGCATGAGCGCCTCCCACGGCGGTCGCCGGCGGGCCAAGAAGCACGAGGAGGAGGAGCACGAGAACCACGAGCGGTGGATGGTGTCCTACGCGGACATGATGACCCTGCTGTTCGTGCTCTTCGTGGTGCTCTTCGCCATGAGCCAGGTCGACCAGGCGAAGTTCGCGGCCCTGGCCAAGGGGCTCTCGCAGACCCTCGGCACCCCGATCAGCGTGCAGCCCGCCTCCACACCGGACGGCTCGGTCCTCGACGGGCTCCCCGGGGCGGTGGACATCGCCTCGGCGATCCCGTCGGACCCGACCGTGCAGCAGGCCGAGGTCGACAAGGCGGCCGCGCAGGCCGCGATCGACCGGGCCGAGCGCATCGCCGCCGAGGCGAAGGCCGCCTACGGCGAGCTCGCCGCCGCGCGCGACCGGATCGAGGCCGCGCTCGCCGCGGCCGGCTACGCCGGGGCCGCCCGCTACGAGATCGACGAGCGGGGCCTGGTGGTGCACATCGTGGCCGACCAGGTGCTCTTCGACGCCGAGGAGGCCGTCCTCCGGCCGGAGGGCCGCGCCATCCTGAGCGCGGTCGCCCCCACCCTCTCCGGCCTGCCCCACCAGCTCGGGGTCGAGGGCCACGCCAACCACCTCCCCGTCACCGCCGGCGGCCGCTGGCCGTCGAACTGGGAGCTCTCGGCCACCCGCGCGACCACGGTCGTCCGGTACCTGGCCGCCGACGGTGTCCCGCAGCCGCGCCTGTCGGCCACCGGCTACTCCTCGACCCGGCCGCTGGTGCCCGAGTCCGACCCCACCGCCCTCACCGTCAACCGACGGGTCGACGTCGTCGTCCTGTCGACCGCCTCGGCGGAGGCCAACGCCCTCCTGCCCGGCCTCGACGCCGCCCACCAGGGAGTGACCGAATGAGCAAGAAGGACAAGAACGCCCCCGCCGACGGCGAGGAGACCCCGGGCGCGGGCGGGAAGAAGAAGCTCGTCCTGATGCTGGCCGTCGTGCTGCTCGCCGGGGCCGGTGCCGCCTACTTCTTCCTCTTCGCCGGATCGGGCGAGGCGGAGGCCGCGGCTCCGGAGCACGGTGGCTACACCGCGCTCGAGCCGATCGCGGTCAACCTCGCCGGCGGCGGGTACCTGAAGATCGGCATCACGCTGGACTACACGGCCGAGGCCGCCGCCGGCGGCCACGGCGGTGGCGGGGTCGACGGCGCCAAGGCCTACGACGCGATCATCTCCACCTTCTCGCAGGCCAACCCGACCGACGTGACCGGTGCCCGGGACGCGCTGAAGGCGTCCCTGGAGAAGAAGATCATCGAGGCCTACACCGAGGACGGCGTCCCGATGGTCATGGGCATCTACTACACGGAGTACGTCACGCAGTAACGCCCGCCCGACCAGCGCACACGCGACCACGCAGGGGTGTCCTCCGAGTCCGGGGGGCACCCCTGCCGCGCACCACCCGCACCAGCGGTCCCACGCTCCCCGGCCGGCACGGAGCCCCCTCGGGACCCGGTCAGGGTGCTCCCGGTCCCCGCCGATGAGGTCATGCGTGACCACCCCCGAGACCGGACCGGCCCCGGCCGCCGCGCCGGCCCCGGCCCCCGCCCCCGCGCCGGCCCCGGCCGTCGCGAGCACCCGCAGCCGCCGCGGTGAGCCACGCACCTACGACTTCCGCCGCCCGACCAAGCTCTCCCGCGAGCACGTGCGGGTCATGCAGATCGCGCAGGAGGGCTTCGCCCGGCAGGCGACGACGATCCTGACGACGTTCCTGCGCGCCGGTGCGCGCCTGGAGCTCGGGGGGATCGAGCAGTTCTCCTACGACGACTACGTCGGGACGCTGCCCAACCCGACCTTCATGTCCACCTTCACCCTCGAGCCGCTCGCCGGGAAGGGCCTGCTGGCCTTCCCCCTCGACATGGCCATGGCGATGGTCGACCACATGCTCGGCGGCTCCGGCGCCGCCGCGCAGCCGAACCGGCCGATGACGGCGATGGAGACCACCATCACCAACCACCTGCTGGAGCGGCTGCTCGACGAGTTCGCGGTCTCGCTGGCGCCGGTCACCCAGATCCAGCCGGTGCTCGCCGGCCGCGAGTACAACCCGCAGCTCGCCCAGGCCGCCGCCGGCTCCGACACCGTCATGGTGGCGAGCTTCGCGATGTCCGTCGGCAGCCGCGAGGGCGAGGCGACCGTCGTCCTGCCGTTCTCCTCCTTCGCCCAGGCCCTCAACAACGCCGCATCCCCGCAGCTCTCGGAGTCCGCGCTGCGCAAGCGGCAACGGGCCCGCGAGGCGCTGATCGACCGGCTGAACCTCGTGCCGGTGGACGTCAGCGTCCGGTTCGCGCCGCTCACCGTCTCCTCCTCCGACCTGCTCTCCCTCGCCGTCGACGACGTGCTGCTGCTCCGCCACCCGCGGGACAGCCCGCTGGAGGTCACGACCAACGACGTGACGTTCGCCTACGCGATCGCCAGCAACCACCGGCGCCGACTCGCCGCCTCGATCGTCCCCACCCCGCACGCCCCGCACGCCGCGAAGGACTCCGCATGACCGCGCCCCGCACCGACTCGCAGGACTCCCAGACCGTCACGGCGGTCGTCACCGCGGCCGCCCGCGCGGCCGCCGCCCTGGTCCCCTCGACCTCGGCGCTGACCGCGGGCGCCCCCGTCAGCGACCCGGACACCGTGCCGCTGCCGCCGGCGGCCGCCCTCGCCGTCACCGCCGGCCTGTCCGGTGAGGTCTCCGGCGACGTCGTGCTCGTCGTCTCCGGCGACGTCGTCGACGCGCTGCAGAACTCCCCGGTCGGCCAGATGGACGTCTCCGCGGCGCTCCGCCCGGCCCTCGAGGCAGCCGCGGCCACGCTCGGCCGGGTGCGGGTCGCCTCGGAGCGCACCGAGGAGCCGGTCGCCGCTCTGGACGGGCTGCGCGACAAGGGCATGTTCGTCGCCGTCCCCCTCATGGGCGACGGCGAGCACCAGGCCACGCTCGCCCTGCAGGTGACCCTGCCCGCGGCCCGCGAGCAGCGCGGCAGCCTGGAGCTCCTGCGGCACGTCGCCATGGAGGTCACCGTCGAGATCGGGCGGACCCGCATGACGGTGCAGGAGCTGCTGTCCCTGCACCCGGGCGAGGTCGTCGAGCTCGACCGCGCCGCCAGCGCCCCCGCCGACCTGCTCGTCAACGGCACCCTCATCGCGCGCGGTGAGGTCGTCGTCGTCGACGAGGACTTCGGGCTGCGGATCAGCGAGATCGTCACCGACGCCGCCGAGCTGGGGGCCGCGGCCTCATGACCTGGATGATCATCCGGCTCATCCTCTCCCTCGCCCTCATCGGCGGCGTCCTCTGGTTCGCCGCCCGGCTGGCGAAGAAGAAGGGCCTGGGCCAGGGGAACGGCCTCATCCAGGTCGTCGCCCGCCAGCGGCTGGGCCGCGCCAGCTCGGTGAACGTGGTCCGCATCGCCGACGTCGTCCTGGTCATCGGGGCCACCGAGGAGCAGGTCACCCTGCTCGCGGAGGTCGACGGCGAGGCCGTCGACGCCGTCCTGGCCGAGCGCGGTGCGCCCGCCCGGCCGAAGGCAGCAGCGGCGCCGGACGCCGGGACCCCGGCCATCCCGGCCCAGGCGGCACGCTCCTCCGACGGCGTGCTCGCCGGCTCGGTCCTCGACCGGAACGGCTGGGGCACGCTGGTCGACGAGCTCCGCGAGCGCACGGTCCGCCGGTCATGACGGCCGCCGTGCGCGTGCCGGGCCACCGGACGCGGGGCCGCGCGCTCGTCGTCCTGCTGGTGCTGCTGGTCGCCGCGGTGGGGGCGGTCGTCCTCGCCGGCCCGGCCACGGCCGCACCGACCACGCCCACCGCCCCGACGGCACCCACGGCGCCCGAGGTCGGCGGGGCCGTGGACATCTCCATCGGCAACGGCTCCCCCAGCAGCTCGATCACCCTGATCCTGGCGATCACGGTGCTGTCGGTCGCGCCGTCGGTGCTGCTGCTGGCCACCTCGTTCACCAAGATCATCGTGGTGCTGGGGCTGACCCGGAACGCGCTCGGCATGGCGACCTCGCCGCCGAACCAGGTGCTCACCGGCATCGCACTGTTCCTGACGCTCTTCGTCATGGGCCCGGTGTTCTCCGACATCAACGAGATCGCCGTCCAGCCGTACATGGACGGCGCGATGTCGGTGTCCCAGGCCTACGACGCCGGCGTCGTGCCGCTGCGCGAGTTCCTGCTCGCGAACACCCGCGAGGACGAGCTGAAGCTGATGATCGGGCTCTCCGGCGAGGAGGCCCCGGCGGACCCGACGCAGGTCAGCATGACGACGCTGATCCCGGCGTTCGTCCTGTCGGAGCTGAAGAGCGCCTTCATCATCGGGCTGGTCATCTTCATCCCGTTCCTGGTGCTCGACATGCTCGTCAGCGCCGCGCTCATGGCGCTCGGCATGATGATGGTCCCGCCGACCATCGTGTCGCTGCCCTTCAAGCTGCTGCTCTTCGTCGTCGTCGACGGCTGGGCGCTGATCACCACAGCCCTCGTGGGCTCCTACGCAGGGGCGGGGTAGCGATGAGCGACGCCGACGTCACCGAGATCGCCGCCCAGACCATGATGGTGGCCGCCAAGGTCGCCGCCCCGATCCTGCTGACCGCCCTGCTGGTCGGCTTCCTGATCTCGCTGTTCCAGGCGGCGACCCAGATCCAGGAGGCCACGCTCTCCTTCGTCCCGAAGATGATCGCGGTCGCGATCGCCATGCTGGTCACCGGGAACTGGGTGCTCTCCGAGCTGGTCACCTTCACCCACACGCTCTTCGACCAGCTGCCGGCACTGCTCGACCGGACGTAGCCGGCATGGACCTCTCGGTCCCGGCGGTCACGCTCGCGGCCCTGCTCCTCGGCACGGCGCGGGCCGCCGGCTTCATCCTGCTCGCGCCGCCGTTCAACTCCCGGGTGATCCCCGGCCCGGTCAAGGGCGCCCTCGCCCTCGCCCTGGCGGTGCTGCTGTCCACCCAGATCGCGCCCACGCTGCCCGAGCCGACGGCGGGGTTCCTGCTCGTCACCGCCGTCACCGAGGTCGTCATCGGCGCGGCGCTGGGCTTCGTCGTCCAGGTGCTGTTCACCGCGGTGCAGATGGCCGGCGACGTGCTCGACCTCGCGGGCGGCTTCTCGCTGCAGCCCGGTTACGACCCCATGGCGATGACGCAGAACAGCTCCCTGGGCAAGCTGCACTACCTGCTGGCCACGACCCTGCTGTTCACCAGCGGCGGGCACCTGCTGATGGTCAAGGGGTTCGCCACCTCCTACGAGGGGCTCCCCGTGGGCGGGGACGTGCCCACCGACCAGATCGCGGCGGTGCTGATCACCGCGTTCTCCATGATGTTCCTGGCCGCGCTGCAGATCGCCGGCCCGATGGTCGCCGTGCTCCTGCTCGCCGACGTGGCGCTGGCCCTCCTCAGCCGCGCCGCCCCCGCGCTCAACGTCTTCTCCCTGGGCTTCCCGGTGAAGATCATGCTCACCCTGGCGATGCTGGGGCTGACCTTCCCCCTGCTGCCGCCGGCCCTCGACCAGCTGCTCGAGCACGGCGCCCGCGCCATGACCTCGCTGCGCGGCGGCTGAGGGGGTGGGACATGGCCAAGGACGGACCGGGTGGTGAGAAGACCGAGGCGCCGACTCCCCAGCGCCTCAAGAAGGCGCGCAAGGACGGGCAGATCCCGAGGACCCAGGAGCTGGGGACCTGGCTGGGGGTGGCGGCGGCGAGCTTCCTGCTGCCGATGCTCGTGGGAGACGCGTACGACGCGGTGCGTCAGCTGTTCCTGCACGTCGGGACGGTGGTGAAGAACCCTGAGGTCAGCACGGTCACCGCGCTGCTGGGCACGGCGTTGATCGCCTTCCTGACGACGCTGCTGCCGACCGCGATCGCGCTCATGCTCGTGGGCGTGGCCTCGTCGGCGGCGCAGGGCGGGGTGCACGTGACGAGCAAGCCCATGCAGCCCAAGCTGAAGAAGTTCAACCCGCTCCCGGGGCTCAAGCGCATGTTCGGCACCCAGGGGCTGTGGGAGATGTCGAAGGCGCTGATCAAGACGGCGGCCCTGGGCACCGTCGTGATCATCACCAGCGAGCGGGCCCAGCTGCTGGTCTCCTCGGCAGGCGCCCTGCCCCTGTCGGCCGTCGCCGCCGCCTTCACCGACTCGGCCGTGCTGATGTTCCGCGTCGTCGCGGTCACCGGCCTCGTCATCGCCGTCGCCGACTACGTCGTCGTGCGGAAGAAGATGATGAAGGAGCTGAAGATGAGCAAGTACGAGATCCAGCAGGAGCACAAGCAGGCCGAGGGCGACCCGTACATGAAGGCCCACCGCCGCGGGGTGCAGATGGCGATGTCGCGCAACCGGATGATGAGCGAGGTCGCCGAGGCCGACGTCCTGCTGGTCAACCCGACCCACGTCGCCGTCGCGCTGAAGTACGACGCCGCCAGGGGCGCACCGCGGGTGGTGGCCAAGGGCGCCGGCGAGGTCGCGGCGAAGCTGCGCGAGAAGGCCGCCGAGGCCCGGGTGCCGATGGTCCAGGACATCCCGCTGGCCCGGGCGCTGCACGCCTCCTGCGAGCTCGGCCAGGAGGTGCCGGCGCAGCTGTTCACCGCCGTCGCGCGGGTGCTCGCCTTCGTCATGCACCTGGGCGCGCGGGGCGTGCGCGGCGGCTTCCACCGTCCGGGCTTCGAGGCGCCCGACGTGACGGACCTGCCCAAGGCCGGTCGCCGCCGTCCCCCCGTCGCCGCCTGAGGAAGGACCCCGGGTGGGCCATGATCAGGTTCCCTGATCGTGGCGCGTCCTCCCTCACGGTGGGCGGTGAGGGAGGACGCGGTTCGGCGAGGGAGGACGGCGTCGGTGGCGCGGTACCGGGTGCGGGCCGGCCTGCCGATGAGGGAGGGGTGAGCCAGCGTCCCTCGTGCGAGCCCGGAGCGGGCGAGTGAGAGGCCTGGGCAAGGCCGCCGTCCCGATCGGCGTCGTCGCCATCGTGCTCATGCTGGTGGTACCGCTGCCCGCGGGGCTGATGGACATGCTGATCGGGCTCAACCTGACCATCTCGCTCCTGGTGCTGCTGGTCGCGATGCAGATCAGGCGGCCGCTGGACTTCGCGATCTTCCCGTCGCTGCTGCTCATCGCGACGCTCTTCCGCCTCGCGCTCAACGTCTCCTCGACGCGGCTCGTGCTCACCGACGGCTACGCCGGCAAGGTGATCGAGGCCTTCGGCCACATCGTCATCGGCGGCTCGCTCATCGTCGGCCTGGTCATCTTCCTGATCCTCACGATCGTGCAGTTCGTGGTCATCACGAACGGTGCGGGGCGCGTGGCCGAGGTCGGCGCCCGCTTCACGCTCGACGCCATGCCCGGCAAGCAGATGGCGATCGACGCCGACCTCAACGCCGGCCTCATCAACGAGGCGCAGGCCCGCAAGCGGCGGCACGAGGTCACCGCCGAGGCCGACTTCTACGGCTCGATGGACGGTGCCTCGAAGTTCGTCAAGGGCGACGCCATCGCGGGCATCGTCGTCACCCTGGTGAACCTCATCGGCGGGTTCGCGATCGGCATGATGCAGCGCGGCATGGCGCCCGCCGAGGCGGTCAGCACCTACTCCCTGCTAACGGTCGGCGACGGGCTCGTCTCGATGATCCCGGCGCTGCTCATGTCCACCGCGACCGGCATCATCGTGACCCGGTCGGCCACCGAGGGCGACATGGGCACCGACCTGATCGCCCAGCTCGGCCGCTTCCGCCAGCCGGTCCGCATCGCCGGCGGCGCCGCCCTCGCCCTCTGCCTCATCCCGGGCCTGCCCAAGCTGCCCTTCCTGCTCGTCGGCGTGGTCTTCCTCGTCATGGCCAGCCGGATGACCGAGCCGGAGGAGGTCGACGAGGAGGCCGAGGCCGCCGCGGCCGCCGCCGAGCTGGAGCCGGCTCCGGACTCGCCCGAGGCGATCGCGGAGAAGATGCGGGTCGACCCGCTCGAGCTGGAGGTCGCCTTCGACCTGGTCGACCTCGTCGACGCCTCCCGCGGCGGGGACCTGCTGGACCGGGTCAAGGCGCTGCGGCGGAAGGTCGCCATGGAGACCGGCCTGGTGATCCCGCTGGTGCGCACCCGCGACAACCTCGACCTGCCCTCCTCGCAGTACGTCATCTGGCTCAACGGCGTCCCGGTCGCCAAGGGCAGCTCCCCCGCCGGCACGGTGCTCGCCATCGGCGACGCCCTGGACGGGCTGCCCGGCAAGCCCACCCGCGAGCCGGTGTTCGGCCTCGCCGCCAAGTGGGTGCCCGCGGAGCTGCAGCGCGCCGCCGAGATGGCCGGGGCCACCGTCGTCGACCGCTCGTCGGTCATCACCACGCACCTGGCCGAGGTCGTCCGGCAGAACGCCGCGGACCTGCTCGGGCGCGAGGACGTGCGCCTGCTCGTGGAGATGGTTCGCCGGTCGCACCCGGTCGTCGTCGAGGAGCTGACCCCCGCTCTGCTCACCCTGGGAGAGGTGCAGCGCGTGTTGCACGCGTTGCTCGCCGAGGGCGTGTCGATCCGGGACCTGGTCCGCATCTTCGAGGCACTCTCTGTGCGTGCCAAGCACTCGACCGAACTCGACGGTCTCGTCGAGGCGGCCCGGTCGGCCCTGGGCTCGGCGATCAGCCAGCCCTACGTCACGCCGGACGAGCGCCTGCACGTGTTCACGCTGGAGCCGGGGTTCGAGCAGCGCCTGCTCGAGTCGGTCCGCCAGACCGAGGTGGGCGCCGTCCTGGCCCTCGACGCCGGCGCGGTGGACGCCCTCGTCCACGGATGCAGCGGCATGCTCGAGGACGCCGAGCGGCAGGGCCTGTCCCCCGTCCTCGTCTGCTCGCCTCAGGTTCGCGCGGCACTCGCGCGGCTGATGCGCCAGATCCTGCCCCGGCTGCCGGTCATCTCCTACTCGGAGGTGTCCCGGACGGCCCAGATCGAGTCGCTGGGAGTGGTGAGCGGTGCCGTTGCGATCCGTTGAGGCCGCCACGCGCGACGACGCGATCGCGGCCGCGCGCGAGCAGTTCGGGCCGCACGCCCGGGTCGTCGGCGTGCGCCGCGTCCGGTCCGGCGGCGTGCTCGGCTTCTTCGCCACCGAGCGCTACGTCGCCGAGGTGGCACCGGACCAGTTCGCCCGCCCGGGCGTCCCCGCGCCGTCGACGGGCCCCGCCCAGGCGACGCCCGCCGCCGCGTACGACTCCCCGCTGGCCGCGGCTGCTCCGGCCCGTGCGCGCAGCACGGCGCCGGCCCGCAACGGCGCCGCCGCCTGGGCCGCCGAGGCCGCCCGCCCGGGCACGGCCGAGCCGACCGCCCCTTCCCGGTCGCCCGCGACCCGCCCCGCGGAGGACGACGAGCGGATCGACGAGCTGGCCGGCCTGCTGGGGGGCGCCCCGGGAGGCGCTCCCGCCCCGGCCGGGCCTGCCCACGGACGGCCCTCCCCGACCCGCGCCACCTTCCCGAAGGCGACCCGCGAGCGTGCGCCTGCCTCGCGCCCGCAGCACGCCGCGGCCCCGTCCGCTCCGGTGGAGCAGCCGCCCGCGGCCCGCGACGAGGCGGCCGTCGCCCCGTCCCCGTTCACGGCGGCGCTGGCCCGCATGGTCTCCGGGGACCGCGACGTGCGCCAGGCCGTCGACCAGGCGCTTGCCCGGCCGACCGAGCCCGCGCCGACCTCCGCCCCCGTCCCGGCCGCGCCGGCCGGTGCGGCGGCGGCCCGGCCGTCGTTGGCCGCGGCGGCCATCCGTTCAGCAGATCCGTCGATGCGGTCCCAGGCCGTGCACCAGGAGGAGTCCACGGTGAGAGATCAGGCCACCGCGCCGCCCTCCGCGTCCACGTCCGGCGCCGAGGAGCTGCCCACCTGGGCGGCCGAGCCGCACCAGCCGGCTGCGCCGGCCGCGTCCGCGCGCCAGGAGGAGATCGCGGAGGCGCTCCGCGACGCCCTGGCCCAGGGCCACTCCGACGACGCGCTCGCCGGGATCCTGCGCAAGATGCTCGCCGGCGACTCCCCTCGCGAGGCGCTGGCCGAGCCGGGGCTCCCCCTCGCGGTGGCCGACGAGCCGGCCCTCCCGGCGGAGCCGACCGCTCCGGTCGTCGACGTCCCCGTCCTCGATGCGGTCCGCCCGACGGAGCCGGTGGTCGCCGACCTGCTCTTCGCGCCGGCCACCACGCTGGCCGCCGCGCCGGAGCCGGTCGTCCCCGCCCCGTCGTTCCCGCTCTTCGACGTCCCCGCTGCCCCCGCGCCGGTCTCCGCCGGCCTCGGCTGGGGCGGCTCCCCCGCCGGCATCCCGCTGTGGGGCGAGCCGGTGCCCGCTCCCCCGATCGCCGACGACGCCCCCATCTGGGCCGACGTGCTCAGCCCGGCTCCCGCGCCGGTGCAGGAGCCCGTGGCCGAGGAGGCCGTGCTCGAGGAGACCGTGCTCGAGGAGACCGTGCTCGAGGAGACCGTGCTCGAGGAGACCGTGCTCGAGGAGACCGTCGCCGAGGAGCCCGTGCCCGACGAGGTGCCGGCCGAGGCAACCGCCGTGGAGGCAACCGCCGTGGAGGAGGCCGCCGTCGAGGAGGCCGCCGTCGAGGAGGTCGCCGTCGAGGAGCCGGGCATCCTGCTGGCGGAGGCCGCTCCGCTGCTGGCCCGCACCGCCAGCGACCCCGCCCCGCTCGCCATGTCGCTGGACGCCACCACCGTCATGCCCAGGATCTCCCTCCTGCCGCCGATGCCCGGCGCGCGGGGCCGCGGGCTGCCGCCCGTGCCGCCGTCGTCGTCGGGCCGCCCGGCGGTCCCGCCGTCGCGGACGGGCGCCCCGGGCCCGCGCGACGACGTCGCCCCCACGGCTCCCGAGGTGGGCGCTGCGCCGGCCACCCCCGCCGGCCGCGCCCTCGCAACGGTCACGCGGCTGCCGGTCGGCCCGCTGATGGCCGGGGACGACCACCCCGAGATCTCCGAGCTCGAGAACCGCGTCGCCGAGCCGGCCGCCGACGCCCCCGCGCCCCGGACCGGGCGTCCCGGCACCCCGCGCGAGGTCGTCGCCCGGCTGACCGAGCTGGGCGTGCCCGTGGAGCTGCTCGGCGGGGACATCGCCGACCGGATCGAGGCCGACGGCACCTACGCCGCGCTCACCCACGCGCTCGCCGCCCGGCTGCCCGAGGCGCCCCGGCTGCCCACCGGCGCCGGTGAGGTGCTCTTCGTGGTCGGCCCGGGCGTCGAGACGCTCCGCGCCGCCCGCGCGCTGGCCGCCTCCCTGCGGCTGGACCCCGACCGCGTGCAGTGGGCGACGCGCGGCGACCTGGCCGGCCTCGCGCCGAAGGGCAGCCGCATGACCACCATCGACGCCGCCGTCGACCGCCGGCAGGAGGCCGCCGACGCCGGCACGCTCACCGTCGTCGCCGTCGACGCGCCGCTGCGCAGCGACGTCTACTGGATGTCGCAGATGCTGGCGATCTGGTCGCCGGTCGCTGTGTGGGCCGTCGTGGAGGCGACCCGCAAGCCCGAGGATCTCGAGCTCTGGCTCGACGGCCTCGCCCGCGTCGACGCCCTCGTCGTCCAGGACACCGACCTCAGCGCCGACCCCGCCGCGGTTCTGCAGCGGCTGACCGTGCCCGTGGCCCTCCTCGACGGCGTCCGGGCGACCCCGCACCGCTGGGCCTCGTTGCTCTGCGAACGCCTGGACAGCCCGCAGGCATGAGTCCGTTCCGCTGGGACGTCCTGCTCGTCGGGTTCGTGCTGGCCGTCCCCGTGCTGGCCCTCGGGTTGCGCGGTGACTTCACCACCGAGGAGATGATCGGCCGGCTGCCGTGGTGCCTGCTCGCCGGCTGGGTGGTCGTGGTGCTCGTACGCGCCGTCGCCGCCCCGCCCAAGCCCGCCCCCAAGGAACGACGCCGGCCCGCTGCCCGGCCGCAGCCGGTGGACGAGCCGGCCGACGCGAGCTGACCGCTCCGGGGGCCGAAGCCCCCGGAGCGGCCCCCGGGTTCAGAGCGGCAGGTCCTCCAGCATCTCGGTCACCAGCGCGGCGATCGGCGAGCGCTCGGAGCGGGTGAGCGTCACGTGCGCGAACAGCACGTGCCCCTTGAGCTTCTCGATCACCGCCGTGACGCCGTCGTGCCGGCCGACGCGCAGGTTGTCGCGCTGGGCGACGTCATGGGTGAGCACCACCCGCGAGTTGCTGCCCAGCCGGGAGAGCACGGTCAGGAGCACGCCTCGCTCCAGCGACTGGGCCTCGTCGACGATCACGAAGGAGTCGTGCAGCGAGCGCCCGCGGATGTGGGTCAGCGGCAGCACCTCGATGAGGTCGCGCGCGGCGATCTCCTCGAGCACCTCCTTCGACACCAGCGCGCCGAGGGTGTCGTAGACCGCCTGCGCCCAGGGCGACATCTTCTCGCCCTCGCTGCCCGGCAGGTACCCGAGCTCCTGCCCGCCCACGGCGTACAGCGGCCGGAAGATGACCACCTTCTTGTGCGCCCGCCGCTCCATCACCGACTCCAGCCCCGCGCACAGCGCCAGCGCCGACTTGCCGGTGCCCGCGCGCCCGCCGAGGGAGACGATGCCGATCTCCGGGTCCAGCAGCAGGTCCAGCGCGACCCGCTGCTCGGCCGAGCGGCCGTGCAGGCCGAAGGCCTCCCGGTCGCCGCGCACCAGCCGCACCTTCTTGTCGGGCAGCACCCGGCCCAGAGCCGACCCGCGGGAGGACAGCAGCACCAGGCCGGTGTGGGTCGGGAGCTCGGCCGCCGCCGGCAGGAACGCCTCGCCGGTCTCGTAGAGCTCGTCGAGGTCGGCGTCGTCGAGGCTGAGCTCGGTCATGCCGGTCCAGCCGGCGTCCACGGCGTCGAGCACGCGGTACTCGTCGGTCTCCAGCCCGACCGCCGCGGCCTTGACCCGCAGCGGGACGTCCTTGGTGACCAGGCAGACGTCCCGACCCTCGGCCCGCAGGTTCAGCGCGACGACCATGATGCGGCTGTCGTTGGTGTCGTTGCGGAAGCCGGCCGGGAGGGCGGACGGGTCGCTGTGGTTCAGCTCGACGTGCAGCGTGCCGCCCTGCTCCCCCACGGGAACGGGAGCGTCGAGCCGGCCGTGGGTGACCCTGAGGTCGTCCAGGATGCGCAGCGTCTGGCGGGCGAACCAGCCCAGCTCCGGGTGGTTGCGCTTGTCCTCCAGCTCCCCGATGACGACGAGCGGCAGCACCACGTCGGCGTCCCCGAAACGCAGCAGCGCAGCGGGGTCGGAGAGCAGGACCGAGGTGTCGAGGACGAACGTGCGGCGACTGTTCACGAGTCGGCTCCCGTGGGGCGCCACCTGCGGTGGCAGGCGCACCCCGGCTCGAAGGTGACCGGGCCCCGGCGCAGAGGCCGGGTACCGGCCCCTCTGGACGACGAACGCTCTCGCGCCAACCGGGCCTCCCGTGGACGGCGAGGGCAGCTCGCCGTCCACTGCGGACGCTAGGCCCGGCCAGTGACATCCGCGTGACGTACACCCCACGAGGAGGGGGCGATGTCACCCGGAAGTACCACTGGCACCAGCCGTCCCGCGCGCACGTTCAGCTGGACTCGCGGCGGAACCGGCGCACCCCGAACAGCCAGCCGAGGACCGCCAGCACCACGGTGAGCACGACGCCCCACCAGGCGGTCGCCGTGCCGTAGCCGCCGACGAAGAACTCCCGGGCGGCCTCGACGATGTGCTTGAACGGGTTGACGTCGCTGAGGGTCTGCAGCCAGCCCGGGGCCAGCGACATCGGCAGCAGGATGCCCGAGAGCAGCACGACCGGGAACACCACGCGTTCAGGAGCGGCGCGAACGCGTCCTCGCTCTTGAGCGTCAGGGCCAGGGCGTAGGACACCGCGGCGAGCGCGGCGCCGAGCAGCGCCACCACCACGAGGGTCAGGGCGACGCCGGCCACCGGTGCCCGCAGCCCGAGCGGGATCGCGACCAGCACGAGCAGCACCCCCTGCGTCAGCAGGACGACGACGTCGCGCAGCACCCGTCCCAGCAGCAGCGCCGTGCGGCTGGCCGGGGTGACCCGCTGGCTCTCGATGACCCCGGCCCGCCACTCCGCGATCAGCCCGAAGCCGACGAACAGCGCCCCGAACATGCCCAGCTGCACCAGGATGCCGGGCACGAAGATCTGGTAGGCGTTCCCCGGGCCGAGCTGCTCGGCCAGCGGCTCCAGCAGCGGCCCGAACAGCACGATGTAGAGGATCGGCTGCATCAGGCTGATCACCAGCCAGGTCGGGTTGCGCAGCGACATGCGCATGGCGCGGACGAAGACGGTGCCGGTGTCGCGCAGCAGGGTCCTCATCGCGCCGCCGCCGGGACCTCGGCCGGTGCGCCGCCGGACTCGCGCAGGGACCGGCCGGTCAGGCCGAGGAAGACGTCGTCCAGGCTGGGCCGGCGGCTCTCGATCCCGCTGACGACGACGTCGGCGGCGTCCAGCGCGCGCACCAGCTCGACCAGCGCGCAGCCCCCGTTGGGCACCCGGCCCACGACCCGGTCGGGCAGCAGCTGCGGCGGCTCGGCGCCGGGGAGCGCGCCCACCAGGCGGGCCACCTGGGCCAGCTGGTCCGGGCGCTCCGCCGTCACGGTCAGCACGTCCCCGCCGACCTGCGACTTCAGCTGGTCGGGGGTGCCCTCGGCGACGATCGCGCCGTGGTCGATGACCAGGATCCGGTCGCACAGCGCGTCGGCCTCGTCGAGGTAGTGGGTGGTGAGGAAAACGGTCGTCCCGCGGTCCTCGCGCAGGCTCCGGATGTGCTCCCACAGGTTGGCCCGCGCCTGCGGGTCCAGCCCCGTGGTCGGCTCGTCGAGGAAGACCAGCTCCGGTACGTGGACGAGCCCCACCGCGATGTCGAGGCGGCGGCGCTGGCCCCCCGACATCGACTTGGGCTGCCGCTCCCACAGGCCGTCGAGGTCGAGCTCGGCGAAGAGCCGGCGCCCGCGCTCGGTGGCCTCGGCGGTGCTCATGCCGTAGAGCCGAGCGTGGTCGACCACCTCCTCGCCCGCCCGCGCCTCCGGGGCGGTGGCGCCGCTCTGCGAGACGTACCCGATGCGGCGGCGCACCCCGACCGGGTCGGTGCGCAGGTCGCAGCCGGCCACCGTCGCCGTCCCGGCCGTGGGCTCGAGCAGCGTGGTGAGCATGCGCAGCGTCGTCGTCTTGCCGGCGCCGTTGGGACCGAGGAAGCCGACGATCTCACCGGGGGCGACGTCGAGGTCGACACCGACGACGGCGCGGACCTCCTGCTTCCGCTTGCGGAAGGTGCGGGCGAGGCCGCGGGCGTGGATCACGCGCGACAGCATCCACCGGTCCACCGACGGCTTCCACCGGTTTCACCGAGGGCGTCAGCGCCGGCCGGTCACCACCGGTGGTCGGTGCCCTCGGGCCGCCGGCGCAGGGCCGGGCGCTCGACGGTGTCGGTCCGCTCCCCCGGCGGCGGCCGGTGCCGCGGGTCCTGCCGGCGCCGCCGCTCCTGCGCCCAGCCGTCGTCCTCGGGCCACCCGTCCTGTCCGGACCAGCGGTCGTCGGCCCACCTGTCGTGCTCGGGCCAGCGGTCGTCGGCCCGCCCCTCCTCCGGCCACTCGGCCGCCGCCCGCCGCCCGGCCCGCCCGCCGCGGCGGGGCCGCAGCGCCACCAGCGCCCAGAGGACCGGGACGACCAGCACCGGCCACTGCACCGCGGGGTCGCCGAACCGCACCATGCCCAGCACCAGGAGCAGGGCGAGCCAGCCCGCGGTCCAGAGCCCGAGGAACCGGGCCTGCGACGGCGAGCGGGCGGCCACGGGTCAGGCGGCCGGGATCTCGGCGGCGATCCGCTGCGGGGTGAGCGGCTCGTCGAGCAGGCGGACGAAGCGGTCGGCGACCGGCTGCCCGGCCGGGCGGGCGTCGAGCCAGCGCGTGAGGAGGTCGAAGCCCTCGACGTAGGTGGAGATGTAGGCCCGCCACAGCGGATCGGTGAGGAAGCGGATCTGCTGCCGGGCGCGTTCCGGGCTCACCAGCGCCCAGCGCTGCAGGTAGGCCGCCACCTCGTCGGCATCGGCGCCCCGGTCGTGCAGGAGCACCGCGGCGTCCTGCCGGACCCGGTTGAGCGGCGCGGCGGCGACAGCGATCCGCTCGGCCAGCGCACCGTCGAACCGCAGGCCGAGGTCCCCGAGGATCTCCTCCGACCACACCCCCCAGCCCTCGCCGATCGCCGCCGGGACGCCGAGGTCGGCCAGCCCCTCGGCCATGAGGCACTCGGGGGTGTTGACCAGGAACACGGTGTGCTCGGTGTGACCGGACCGCTCGACGAGCCCCTGCTCCTTGCGGCAGTGCTCGGTGTGGTGCCCCGGGTAGGACTCGTGGGCGACCAGGTGGGCGAGCTGCGAGAGCCGGTGCGGCAGGTCGGCGTTGATGGCGACCCGGGAGCGGTAGCCGCCCTCGTAGTAGTTGAAGCCCGACCACGGCTTGTCGGTGACCACCTCGTACCGGACGGTCTCGACCTCGGGGAGCCCGTACTGCCCGCGCACCCGGTCACGGAGGGCGCTCGACAGCGCCTGCACCGCGCGCTCGAGCCGGTCCGGCGGGCACTCCTCGCGGCGGCGGTGGGCGGCGTACCGCTCGGCCAGGGTGCCGTCGCCGGGCAGCAGGCGGTCCAGCTCCGCGTGGGCGGCGGCGTAGGCGGCCTCGTCACCCAGCTCGACGTCGACCTGGAAGTAGGCGCGCACCTCCTCGACGAAGCCGACCGGCTCGCCGCTCATCTTCCGCGCGCTGCACTCCAGGCCGGTCAGCTGGCCGCGCAGGAAGGCGGCGCGCTCCTCGGGGAGGGCGGCCGCGTCGAGCTCGCGCAGCAGCTCCCGGGCGCGGTCACGCAGCTGCCGCGGGGTCGGCGCCGGCTCGTCCTGGACCTGCGCCCGGATGCGCGGGTCACCGGTGTAGGCGTCGACGAAGCCGGCCTCCAGGCGGTCGAAGCGCAGCCCGAGCCGCACGTACTCCAGGGCGACGTCGAGGGCTCCCGCGGTCATGGCGGCCAGTCTCGCAGCCGCCGTCACCCGCCGAAGCGGCGGTGCCGGGCCGAGTAGTCGCGCAGCGCGCGCAGGAAGTCCACCCGGCGGAAGTCCGGCCAGTAGACGTCGGTGAAGTGGAACTCGGCGTTCGCCGTCTGCCACAGCAGGAAGCCCGACATGCGCTGCTCACCGCTGGTGCGGATCACCAGGTCGGGGTCGGGCTGGCCGCGCGTGTAGAGGTGCTCGGCGATGTGCTCGACGTCCAGCACCTCGACCAGCTCCTCCAGCGAGGTGCCGCGGGTGGCGTGCTCGCTCAGCAGCGAGCGGACGGCGTCGGCGATCTCCCGCCGCCCGCCGTAGCCGACGGCCAGGTTGACCGTCGCCCCCGGGCGGTGGCAGGTGTCGCGCTCGGCCTGCTCGAGGACGGCGACGGTGCGCGCCGGCAGCACCTCGCGCGCGCCCATGCTGCGGATCCGCCAACGCCGGCCCGGCCGCGACAGGTCCACGGCGACGTCCTCGATGATCGCCAGGAGCGCGTCGAGCTCGGACGCGGGCCGGCGCAGGTTGTCGGTGGAGAGCATGAACAGGGTGACCACCTGGACGCCGGCGTCGTCGCACCAGCCGAGCAGGTCGGCGATCTTGTCGGCGCCCCGGCGGTGCCCGTGCGCGACGTCCTCGAGCCCGATGGCCCGCGCCCACCGCCGGTTGCCGTCCATGATCACGCCCACGTGCCGCGGCACGTCCGCGCCGACCAACGCCCGCGCCAGCCGCCGCTCGTACACCTGGATGAGCGCGTCACGGACCCGCCGGCGCACCCCCACGACGGTCACCCTAGTTAACGGAGCGCGTCCTGCTCGCCACGCGCAGGTCGCGGCGAGCCTCGGGACGAGGACGTGCACGTCACAGCCCCAGCGGATGCCGCCACCGCCGCGCGTCCGTAGCCTCGGAGCATGACTGTCCCTCCCTCCGATCGACGAGCTGTACGGGTGGAGGCCGACGGTGCGGAGCTCGAGGCTCCCGCCGGGCAGGCGGTCGCGACCGTCGTCGCCGAGGGCGAACAGGTCGAGCAGACCTGGGACGCCAGCCACTTCGCCGACGCCGACTGGGAGCACCCCGACACCCGTCCCCGCGCACGCGGCTGGATCCACCTGTTCTCGTTCTTCGGCGCCATCGTGGCCGGCGCGGTGCTCGTCCCGCTGGCCTCCGCCCAGGGCGCCCGCGCGGGGTGGTCGGTGGCGGTCTACTGCCTGACCATCTGCGGGCTGTTCGGCATCAGCGCGCTCTACCACCGCCGGCGCTGGTCACCGCGCGGCTGGAAGATCATGAAGCGGCTCGACCACTCGATGATCTTCCTCTTCATCGCCGGCACCTACACGCCGTTCGCGCTGCTGGCCGTCGACCAGCCCACCGGCTTCTGGGTGCTCGGCCTCGTGTGGGCCGGGGCGCTGGCCGGTGTCACGCTCAAGATGACCTGGCCGACGGCGCCGCGCTGGGTGGGCGTGCCGCTCTACATCGGCCTGGGCTGGGTCGCGGTGTTCGTGCTCACCGACATCCTGCACATCGCCGGGGTCGCCTCGATGGTGCTGCTCGCCGTCGGCGGCGTGCTCTACACCCTGGGTGGCATCGCCTACGGCATCAAGAAGCCCAACCCGTGGCCGGAGACGTTCGGCTACCACGAGGTCTTCCACGCGATGACCGTCGTCGCGGCGCTCTGCCACTACATCGCGGTGTACTTCGCGGTGTACTCGAGTCCCTTTGTCTGACTCCGTCAGACACCGCGGCCAAGATCCGGTTCGGCCATGACATCGCGCTCCTCCGGACCGCACCGCGACCACGTGCCGTTCCCCCGTCGCACTGAGCGCGTCCCGTCGCCACTCGGGGGGAGCCTCCGGCCCCCCGCTCCTGACGACCGACGAGCCTCACCCGCCCTCGGGAGCCCTCCGGGCCCCGCTCGGCCGGGCGATCAGGAGAAGGGCTTGCGGTCGTCCAGGCGGACGGAGAGCTTCCCTGCGGTTCGCCAGAGGCGGGCGACGATGTCGCGGTCATCCTCGGTGACGAGGTTGCCCATGACCCGCAGCGCCACCGTCATCAGCGGCCGCGAACGCATGCCGACCGGGCCCGCCAGGGGCAGGAACCGCGGCACGGTGAGCAGCCCCGCCAGGCGCCGCGCGATGGAGAACGCCTCGCCGTAGTGCCGGCGCAGGGTCGCCGGCCACGCCGATGCCCAGTCGTCCTCGTCCAGCAGCCCCGCCAGCGTCCGGCCGGTCTCCAGCCCGTAGTCGATCCCCTCGCCGTTGAGCGGGTTCACGCAGCCGGCCGCATCCCCCACGAGCGCCCAGTTCCGGCCGGCCACACCCGACACGGCACCACCCATGGGCAGCAGCGCGGAGGTCACCTCCCGGACCGGCCCGTCCAGCTGCCACTCCGCGCGCCGCGACTCCGCGTAGAACTCCAGCAGCGCCTTGAGCTGCACCCCCGCGGGCCGGCGGGCGGTCGCGAGCGTGCCCACGCCCAGGTTGACCTCGCCCGCCTCCCGGCCCAGGGGGAAGACCCACCCGTAGCCCGACAGCAGCTCCCCCTCGGTGCCGCGCAGCTCCAGGTGGGAGCTGATCCACTCGTCGTCGCTGCGACCGGAGCGCACGTAGCTGCGCGCCGCCACCCCGTACGCGGTGTCGCGGTGCCACTCCCGGCCCAGCATCCGGCCCAGCGGCGAGCGGACGCCGTCGGCCACGACCAGCCGCCGGCAGCCGATCGTCCGCGTCTCGCCGTCGGCGCCCTCGAGCACCACCGCGCGCACCCGGTCGCCGTCGCGCTCGACGTCCACGGCCCGGGCGTCGTCCACCGGGAGGGCCCCGGCGTCGACCGCGACCTGGCGGATGCGCGCGTCCAGCTCGGTGCGGGGCACGGCGCTGCCGTGGTCGGGGAACGCGCCCCCGGGCCAGGGCAGCTCCCACTCCCGGCCGAAACCGGCGGCCCGCAGGCCGCGGTTGCGCGCCTTCGACCGCGCCCAGATCCCCAGGCCCAGGTGGTCCAGCTCGGCGATCGCCCGCGGGGTCAGCCCGTCACCGCAGGTCTTGTCCCGCGGGAAGACGGCGGCGTCCGCGAGGACGACGTCACGATCGGCCCGCGCCGCCCAGGCGGCGGCCGCGGAGCCGGCCGGGCCCGCTCCCACCACGAGGACGTCGGTGGCTGCGGGCAGGGCGTCGACGGGCACGGGGCCCAGTGTCCCCGAGCTACTGGGGCCCCCGGCGGCGGACCTCCTCGACCGAGGCCATCGCGTCGCGGAGCTCGGTCAGCCAGTCGTCGGCGTGCCGGCCCACGAGGCGGACCGCCCACGCCAGCGCCTCCGAGCGCGACCGGGCGACCCCGGCGTCGACGAGCGTGTCGAGCACCAGCCGCTCGGGCTGCCGGAGGCGGGTCATGACCGGCACGGACGCGTGGGTGAACAGCTGCCGGGTGTCCCCGCACACCGCTCCCCAGGCGACCGAGCGGCCGTAGCGCTCCTGCGCGGCGTCGGCGATCGCCATCCGGCGGCCCCGCGTCTCCTCGCGGAAGCGCTCGATCCGTCCTGCGCGGGCGGCGCCGGCGTCACCCTCCCCGGCCGCCGGCTCCTCCAGCGTGCCGACGACGGTGATCTCGTCGCGGTCCACGGTCAGCTCGACGGGGCCGGTGAACCAGTCGTCGGGCAGCCGTCCGGCGAACCAGCCGGCGACCTCCGTCCGGTCCACCGGAGGTGGGACGTCCTGGCCCCGCCCGCGGGGCCCGCGACCCCGGCCACGGCCGAAGCCGGGACCCAGCGGTGCGTCGGCGAAACGGTGTCCGTGCATGGCGACCTCCCGGTGCGCGTTGATTACACCGTTACACGGTAAGTCGGGTCGTCGTGCGCCGGTAGGGCCCGCGTTGCGCCGTCAGCGGACACCGCGCGCCCCCGTCGACACCCGTCCGAGATCACGTCCGGAAGACTGGATCGGATCAAGGAAAGCCGACAGGATGACCCGGTGCCCGACTCGGTGGAACTCGCGCACGACCTCCGGGCCGTGGGTCTGCGGGTGACCCGTCCGCGGCTGGCGGTCCTGGACGCCGTCCACGCGCACCCGCACCTCGACACCGACGCGCTGATCGCCGCGGCCCGCGCCCGGCTGGGGGCCGTCTCGCACCAGGCGGTCTACGACGTCCTGCGGGCCCTGACCGACAGCGGCCTCGTGCGGCGGATCCAGCCGCAGGGGTCGCTCGCCCGGTACGAGGCCCGCGTGGGCGACAACCACCACCACCTGGTCTGCCGCGACTGCGGCGCGATCGTCGACGTCGACTGCACCGTCGGCGCCGCCCCGTGCCTGACCCCGTCCGACGACGCCGGTTTCGTCATCGACGAGGCCGAGGTCGTCTTCTGGGGCCGCTGCCCCGCCTGCACCACCGCCCGACCCGCTCCCCGTTCCGCCCACCCCCAGGAAGGCACACCGTGAAGGACGAGACCAACAAGGTCGTCACCGACAGCACCAGCGAGAGCGAGAACCCGGCGATCCCCTCGCCGACGCAGGTCACCAACCGCCGTCCGCAGAGCAACCGGGACTGGTGGCCCAACCAGGTCGACCTGTCGGTGCTGAACAAGCCCTCGAAGGACTCCGACCCGCTGGGCGAGGACTTCGACTACCAGGCCGCCTTCGCCACGCTCGACGTCGAGGAGCTCAAGCGCGACGTCGCCCAGGTCATGCGCACGTCGCAGGACTGGTGGCCGGCGGACTGGGGCCACTACGGGCCGCTGTTCATCCGCATGTCGTGGCACGCGGCCGGCACCTACCGCATCGCCGACGGCCGCGGCGGTGGCGGCCAGGGCGCGCAGCGGTTCGCCCCGCTCAACAGCTGGCCGGACAACGCCAACTTGGACAAGGCCCGCCGCCTGCTGCTGCCGATCAAGCAGAAGTACGGCCGAAAGCTCTCCTGGGCCGACCTGCTGGTCCTGGCCGGCAACGTGGCCCACGACGACATGGGCCTGAAGACCTTCGGCTTCGCCTTCGGCCGCGAGGACAGCTGGCAGCCGCAGGAGGTCTTCTGGGGCCCGGAGGACACCTGGCTGGGCGACGAGCGCTACGCCGACAACGCCCCCCTCGACCTCGACGAGGGCCACCTCGCCGCCGTCACCATGGGGCTGATCTACGTCAACCCGGAGGGGCCGAAGGGCCAGCCCGACCCGGTCGCCTCCGCGCACGACATCCGCGTGACCTTCAACCGCATGGGCATGACCGACGAGGAGACCGTCGCGCTCATCGCCGGCGGCCACACGTTCGGCAAGACCCACGGCGCCGGCAACCCGGAGCTCATCGGCCCGGAGCCGGAGGGGTGCCCGGTGCACGGCAACGGCCTGGGCTGGATCAGCCAGCACGGCACCGGCAAGGGCGCCGACACCATCACCAGCGGTCTCGAGGGCGCCTGGACCCCGACGCCGACCACGTGGGACAACACCTACTTCGAGATGCTCTTCAGCTACGACTGGGAGCTCACCGAGAGCCCGGCGGGCGCCAAGCAGTGGCAGCCGTCGAACCCCGAGGCGCAGGAGCTCGTCCCCGACGCGCACATCGAGGGCAAGAAGAACCCGCCGATGATGGCGACCACCGACATCGCCCTCATCAAGGACCCCGCCTTCCGCGAGATCTCGGAGCGCTTCTACCGCGACCCCGAGTACTTCGCCGACCAGTACGCCCGCGCCTGGTTCAAGCTGCTGCACCGCGACCTGGGCCCCAAGACCCGCTACCTCGGCCCTGACGTGCCCGCCGAGGACCTCATCTGGCAGGACCCGGTGCCCGCGGTCGACCACGAGCTGGTGGGTGAGGCCGAGATCGCCGACCTCAAGCAGCGCCTGCTCTCCTCCGGGCTGACCGTGTCGCAGCTGGTGCACACCGCCTGGTCCGCGGCCGCCTCCTACCGGGGCACGGACAAGCGCGGCGGCGCCAACGGCGCCCGGCTGCGGCTCGAGCCCCAGATCGGCTGGGCGGTCAACGAGGGCGTCCGCGACGTCCTCCCGGTGCTCGAGCAGGTCAAGGCCGACTTCGAGCAGCAGACGGGCAGGAAGGTCTCGCTCGCCGACCTCATCGTCCTCGGCGGCAGCGCCGCCGTGGAGAAGGCCGCCGCGGACGCCGGCGTGCAGGTGACGGTGCCCTTCCACCCGGGTCGCACCGACGCCTCGCAGGAGCAGACGGACGTCGACAACTTCCGCTGGCTCGAGCCGCGGGCCGACGGCTTCCGCAACTGGATCGCACCGGGCAGCAAGCTGCAGCCGGAGACGCTCCTGGTCGACCGGGCGTACATGCTCGAGCTGACCGCCAAGGAGATGACCCTGCTCGTCGGTGGCCTCCGGGTCCTCGGCGCCACCACCGGCGGCGTCGGGCACGGCGTCTTCACCGACCGGCCGGGCGTGCTGTCGCAGGACTTCTTCCGCAACCTGCTCGACCTGGGCATCCAGTGGCGGACGTCGGTCGACACCGAGGGCGTCTACGAAGGTCTCGACGCCGACGGCAACGTGGTGCGCACCGCCACCGCCGCCGACCTGGTATTCAACTCGAACTCGATCCTGCGCGGGATCGTCGAGGTCTACTCGGCCGACGACGCGCAGGAGAAGTTCGTGCAGGACTTCGTCGCCGCGTGGGTGAAGGTCATGGAGCTCGACCGCTTCGACCTGCACGCCTGATCCGCCCCGCCGGACGCCCCGGCCCCCCTCGCGGGGGCCGGGGCGTCCGCGCGTGCGGGTCAGGGAGCCTCGTAGACCTCGATCTCCGCCGCACCGGTGTTGCCCCCGCTGGTCGTCCCGGCGTCGATCCGGAGGACCTGCCCGGTGAAGGCGGTGTCGTTCACGACGACGGCGGTGCCGGCCTCGAAGGGCCCGTAGGTGCGCCCGTCGTCGACGGTGACGGTGAACGTCTCGACGACCGCGGTGCCGTCGCTCATCGAGCGACTGCGCAGGGCCAGCCCCACGACGTCGACCGGCCGTCCCAGGTCCAGGGTGAGGGAGGCGTCGTCGCCGTCGCCCTCGCTGGACCACTCGGTGGCGAGGTCGCCGTCGACGGCGTTGGCCGCGGCGAAGGCCTCGGAGAACTCGGAGCTCACGTCGACGACCTCGGCGCCGAGCGCGGCGTTCGCGCCGGGCGCGGCGGCGACCTCCGCGGACGGCGTCCGGAAGCTCATCAGGTCGCTGCGGTAGAGGTTGCCGTCGGCGCCGGAGCCCTGGACCCGGTAGAAGTACTCGGTGCCGGGCTCGAGGCCGCGCATGACCGCCCGGTGGTCGGCGTGGGCGCCACCGCCCATGTCGGTGTCCGTGGCGATCCCGTCGCCGAGCGACTCGTCACGCCCGAACACCACCGCGCAGGCCATGTCGAGCGTCGTCGACACCTCCAGGGTCGCCGACGTGCCGGACGGGTCGGGAACCACGACCGGCGCCTCGACGAACACCTCCTCCGCCGCGCGCACCTCGGTGCCGGGGGACGCCGGAGCGGCGCAGCCGGCCAGGACGAGGACGGCGAGGGGCGCCAGGAGCAGCCGGCGCAGGGCGGGGGTCACATCCTGCGTCAACGGCCCGTCCGGGGTGCACGTTCCACCACCCCGGACGGGCCGACGGGTCAGCGCCGGTCGCCGTCCTCGCGCCGGGGCGGCTCGATCGCCAGCGGCGCGCGGCGCAGCGTGTCCAGGAGCTCCTGCCCCGGCTCGCGGTCCTCGTCCAGCCCGGCGGGCGAGTCGGGGACGACGACGCGGTCGGCCTCGTCGAAGCTGCGCGGCAGGCGCTTGAGGTGGCCGGTCATCGACTTCACCAGCAGGGCCGACGCGATCAGCAGCAGCACCAGCAGCAGCAGACCGAACGGGCCGGCCTTGCCGACGTCCTGGGGAGCCTGCTGCTGGGCGGCGGCGAGCACGCTCAGGGTCATCGCGGTCATCGGGCGGTCACCTCGCTGCGGATACCGGCGAACAGATCGTCCTCCGGGGTGGGCGTGTCGACCAGCGAGCGGGCCAGTTCGTAGTCCTCGGTGGGCCACACCTGCTGCTGGGTCTCCACCGGGCACGCGAACCAGCGCCCCAGCGGGTCGATCTGGGTGGCGTGCGCGATCAGCGCCGCGTCGCGCACCGGGAAGTACTCACCGCACGGGACGCGGGTGGTGACCCGGTGGGAGATGTCGTGTGCCGGGTCCCACTTCGCCAGCCACTCGGCGTACGGCGACTCCGAGCCGGTCGCCACGATGGCCTCGTGCAACGCCTTCGTGCGCGGCAGGGTGAAGCTCATGTGGTAGTAGAGCTTGCTCACCTGCCAGGGCTCGCCCAGCTCGGGGTAGCGGTCGGGGTCACCGGCGGCCTCGAAGGCGTGCACCGAGATCTCGTGGGTCTTGATGTGGTCGGGGTGCGGGTAGCCGCCGCGCTCGTCGTAGGTGGTCATCACCTGCGGCTTGAACCGCCGGATGAGCGCGACCAGCGGGGCCGCGGCCTCCTCCACCGGCACGAGGGCGAAGCAGCCCTCGGGCAGCGGGGGCAGCGGGTCGCCCTCGGGCAGCCCGGAGTCGACGAAGCCCAGGAACTCCTGCTCGATCCCGAGGATCTCGCGGGCCCGCGCCATCTCCTCGACCCGGATCTGCGGGAGCCGCTCCCACACCTCGGGCCGGTCCATCGCCGGGTTGAGCACCGAGCCGCGTTCGCCACCGGTGGCCGTCGCCACCATCACGCGGACGCCCTCGGCGACGTACTTCGCCATCGTGGCGGCGCCCTTGCTCGACTCGTCGTCCGGGTGGGCGTGCACGGCGAGCAGCCGCAACTGGTCGGGTTCGGTCACGCGCACAGTGTCCCTCGCCCGGCGGCGGTGGTGGCGGACGCCCACCCGGGTGTGGCCGACGACTCGCAGGTCAGCCACCCGTCCGCGCGGAACGTGTCGTCCGTCACGCCCCGGTCGGTTACCGTTCCGCACCAGCCACGACCGCCGCAGCGGTGCACCGGCCTGCGCCGCGGTGTTAGCTTGGCCGTTCGACCAGCGGCCGCTCCCACACGGGGGCGGCCTCCCGAGTTTTTCAGGAGTACCTCACGTGTCCACCCCCACTGACGAGCAGGACCAGGGCATCTGGCTGACCCAGGAGGCCCACGACCGGCTCAAGGCCGAGCTCGACCAGCTGGTGGCGAACCGCCCGGCGATGTCCGCCGAGATCAACGCCCGCCGCGAGGAGGGCGACCTCAAGGAGAACGGCGGCTACCACGCCGCCAAGGAGGAGCAGGGCAAGCAGGAGGGCCGGATCCGCCAGCTCACCGACCTGCTGCGCAAGGCCCGCGTCGGGGACGCCCCGAAGACGGCGACGAACGCCGCCCTGGGCACGGTCATCACCATCCGCTTCGCCGGCGACGACGACACCGAGAAGTTCCTGCTGGGCTCGCGGGAGATCGCCGGCACCACGGAGCTCACCGTCTACTCCCCCGAGTCGGCACTGGGCTCGGCGATCATGGGCGCGGCCCCCGGCACGTCGGTGACCTACCAGACGCCGAACGGCAAGGACATCACCGTCGAGGTCGTCGCGGTCGAGCCGTTCGTCCCCTGACCGACCGGTGAGCACGCCGCGCGCCCGCTCCCGGCGGGCGGAGAACACCGGCTTCCCGTGCGTGCACTGCAGCGCGCCGGTGCCGGCCAACACCGACGGGCACTACCGCAACCACTGCCCGTACTGCCTGTGGTCGCTGCACGTCGACGACCTGCCCGGCGACCGGGCGAGCGAGTGCCGGCAGCCCATGGAGCCCATCGGGCTGGTGGAGAAGTCGGGCAAGGGCTGGCAGGTGGTGCACCGCTGCACGGCGTGCGGCCACCGCCAGCCCAACCGGCTCGTGCGCGACGGCGCGGCCCCCGACGACCTGGACCTGGTCCTCTCGCTGCCCTGGCTGTGAGCGTTCAGCCGGCGAGGAGGGGGTCGGTGATCCCGTTCCGGCAGGCGAGGCCCTCGACGTCCCACCCCGCGCGGGTCGCGCCGGCCCGGTACGCCGCCTCGAGGAACGCCAGCACCGCCGCCTTCGGGTCGTCGGCCGAGCGCGCGGCGGCGTAGGGCAGCACGGCCAGGTGGCTGCCGTTGCGCTCGAGCCAGTAGGCGGTCCCGGGCAGCTCGGCCTCGGCCAGCCCGGCGGGCTCGGGCGCGGTGTAGGAGTAGAACGCCGGCTCCGGGAAGGTCGGGTCGCCGAACCAGAACCCGGAGCTGACCACCTCGCGGGAGTACGCCTCCCGGGTGACCGGGTCGGTGCCGTCGGCCGGTGTGACGACGCGGTCGGAGAACCGGGTGACGGCGATGTCGAACGTGTGCCAGAAGTGGTGCACCGGGCTGGTCTTGCCGGAGAACCGGCCGGCGAACTCCTCGAGGACGAGGTTCACCTGGCCGAGGACCTGCCAGTACCGGGTCACGGCGGCCGGGTCGTAGCTCGCGTGCTCGGTGTCCTGGGCGAAGGGCCGGTCGGAGTCCGGCAGGTCGAACGGACGGGCCTCGGCGATGTCGACGCCGCGCACCCCGACGGCGGCGAGGGCGTCCTGCAGCTCCCGGTGGAAGGACGCCACCGAGCGCCCGGCCATGCCGAAGGATGCCCGCCGCCCCTCGACCGTGGTGACGTCGACGCGGTGGTCGAGCAGGTCGAGGTCGACGGTGAAGGTCGGGTCGAGCCCCATCGGCCGCGTCGTGATCCCGCGGCCGGCGAGGTGGAAAGGGACGTGCCACCAGTGGTTGCGCCGCGGGCTCGCCAGCAGCCGGACCCGGCCGACCACCTGGGCGAACCGGTGCACCGTCGCCAGGGTGTCCGACCACCCGGCGTAGGGGATCGGCGGGAAGAGCTCCATCGGGTACCTCCAGGGACGGGCCGGGGCCCCGGCGGCAGCAGTCTGGCGCAGACCACGGCCCGGCACGACGTCGTGGACGACGGCGCCGGGCGCGCCGCCGTCCCCCGCACAGCGATCAGCCCACCGGGGCCAGCCCGCGCCGGCGCAGCAGTGGCGCCGGGTCGGCGTCCCGGCCCCGGACGGCGCGGAACGCGTCCAGCGGGTCCACCGAGCCGCCGACCGCGAGCAGCCGCTGCCGGAAGGCGTCGCCGTTCTCCCGGCGCAGGCCGCCGTTCTCCTTGAACCACTCGACCGTGTCGGCGTCGAGGACCTCCGACCAGATGTAGGAGTAGTAGCCGGCCGAGTAGCCGCCGGCGAAGACGTGCTGGAAGTAGGTGGTCCGGTAGCGCGGGGGCACGAGCTCTGATGCGACGCCGGCCGCCGCCAGGGCAGCCTGCTCGAACTCGACCGGATCACCCACCTCGGTCTCCGGGGTGAGGCGGTGCCAGGCCTGGTCCAGGAGGGTGGCGGCCAGGTACTCGAGGGTCGCGAAGCCCTCGCCCCACAGCCGGGCGGCGTCGATCGCCTCGACGACGGACGCCGGCAGCGGCTCGCCGGTGTCGACGTGCCTGGCGTAGTGGGCGAGCACCTCGGGCCAGAGCGCCCACATCTCGTTGACCTGGCTGGGGAACTCGACGAAGTCCCGCGGCACCGCGGTGCCGGCGAAGCGCGGGTAGGTGACGGCCGAGCTCAACCCGTGCAGGGCGTGGCCGAACTCGTGGAAGAGCGTGTTGACCTCGTCCAGGGTCAGCAGCGTCGGGCGGCCGGCCGGCGCCCGGGTGACGTTGAGGTTGTTGACGACGACCGGGCGGGTGCCCAGCAGCCCCGACTGGCGCACGAAGGAGCTCATCCACGCCCCGCCGCGCTTGCCCTCGCGGGCGAAGAAGTCACCCAGGTAGAGCCCCACCTCGGCGCCGTCGGCGTCACTGACCTCCCAGACGCGGACGTCGGGGTGGTAGCCGGCGAGGTCCGGCCGCGGGCTGAACCGGTACCCGTACAGCAGCTCGGCCGCCCGGAAGACGCCGTCGACCAGCACCCGGTCCAGCTCGAACCACGGCCGCAGCGCGGTGGTGTCGACGGCGTACCGCTCGGCGCGCACCCGCTCGCTGTAGAACGCCCAGTCCCAGGCGGCGAGCTCGACCCCGTCACGACCGGCCAGCTCGCGCAGCACCTCGGCCTCGGCCCCGGCGTTGGCCACCGACGCCGGGACCATGGAGGCGAGCATCCCGTCGACCGCCGCGGTGGTGCGCGCGGTGGAGTCGGCGAGCACCAGGTCGGCGTGGGTGTCGAAGCCGAGCAGCCGGGCCCGCTCGGCGCGCAGCCGGGCGATGCGCTCGGCGACCGGCCGGTTGTCGTGCTCGCCCGCCGACGCCCGGCCGACCGAGGCCTCGAACACCCGGCGCCGCAGCTCCCGGTTCCGCAGCTTGGCCAGTACCGGCTGCCCGGTCGGCAGCACGAGGGTCAGCAGGTAGCCGTCGAGGCCGCGATCGGTGGCCGCACGCGCCGCGGCGGCGACCTCCTCCTCGCTCAGCCCGTCGAGCTCGGCGGCGTCCGCCACCCGCACCGCCGCCGCCTCGGTGGCCAGCTGCAGGTTCTGCCCGAACGTCGTCGACAGCCCGGAGAGCTGCTGGTTGAGCTCCCCGAGCCGCGCCCGGCCCGCCTCGTCCAGGCGGGCACCGGCGAGCACGAAGTCGAGGTGGTACCGCTCCACGAGCCGCACCGACTCCGCATCGAGGCCGGCGGTCTCCCGCGCGCCGTGCACGGCGTCGATGCGGGCGAAGAGCGCCGGATCCAGCCGGAGCGCGTCGTCGTGGGCAGCGGCGAGCGGGGCGATCTCCCGCTCGATCTCCCGCAGCCGGGGCGTCGCGACCGAGGAGGAGAGGTTGCCGAACACCGACCAGGCGCGGTCCAGCAGCGCCCCGGAGCGCTCCAGGGTCACGACGGTGTTCTCGAAGGTCGGCTCCTCGGCCGAGGCCAGCAGCGCCGCCACCTCCCGGCGCTGCTCGGCCATCCCCGCCAGCAGCGCCTCCCGGCAGTGCTCGAGGGTCAGGTCGGCGAAGGGCGGCAGCCGGAACGGCAGCTCCGACGGCGCGGCGAGCGGGTTGTCGGTGGACAGGGCGGGGGTGGGCTCGGCGCTCATCGGTCGCCAGTCTCCACCCCCGCCCCGTCCCGCCGCCGGGGCGACCGCGTGCGTGCCGCCGTCGGGTGGCCGCGGACCCGGTTCCTCAGCGGCTGGCGGTCCGCTTGTAGATGCTGACCGATATCGGGATGAACGCAGCGAGCAGGACCGCCGACCAGATGAGCGTGTAGAGCACAGGGTGCTGCAGCGACCAGGCACCGGATGCCTCCAGCACCGGCGCCGTGTTGCCGAACAGCTCCCGTGCCGCCTGCACGACCGCCGACACCGGGTTCCAGTCGGCGATCCACTTCAGCACCGTCGGGAAGTTGTTCGTCGGGACGAAGGTGTTGGCGATGAAGGTGAGCGGGAAGATCACGATGAAGCTGGCCTGCTGCACCACCTCCGGGGTCCGAACCAGCAAGCCGACGGTCGCCATCAGCCAGCTCATGGCGTAGGCGAACAGCAGCAGCAGCGCGAACCCGGCCAGCGCCTCGCCGATCGACGACCGGATCCGCCACCCCACGACCAGCCCCGTGACGCCCATGACGACGATGGACAGCGCGTTGAGCGCGAGGTCGGCGACGGTGCGGCCGACCAGCACCGCGGACGGCGCCATCGGCAGGGACCGGAACCGGTCGATCAGCCCCTTCTGCAGGTCCTCGGCCAGGCTTGCGCCGGTGATCGTGCTCCCGAAGACGATGGTCTGCGCGAAGATCCCGGGCAGCAGGAACTCGGCGTAGCTGATGCCCTCGATGGGGATGGCGCTGCCGAACACGTAGCGGAACAGCAGCACGAACATGATCGGCGACAGCGTGGCGAAGACGATCAGTTCCGGGACCCGCCGGACCTTGACCAGGTTGCGGCGGGTGATCGTCAGGCCGTCCTCGACGGCGACGGACAGCGAGCTCATCGGTCACTCCCCACGATCGCGTCCGCGGGCGCTCCTGCTTCCTCGCCGGACTCGCCGCCGTCGTCGGCGACCCGCCCGGTCAGGGCCAGGAAGACGTCGTCCAGGTCGGGCCGGCGCAGGCCGACGTCGAAGATCTCGGCGGTGCCGCCGTCCAACCGGCGCAGCGCCTCGGCGAGGACCTCCGCGCCGCCGCTGACCGGCAGCGAGAGCCGCCGGGCCTGCACGTCGACGACCGGGGCGTCGACGGCGAGGGGGCGCAGCCGCTCCACCATGCCGGGCAGCACGGCGGCGTCGGTCACGGTGAACTCCAGCCGCTGGCCGCCGACCTGCGCCTTGAGCTCGTCGGCGGTGCCGCGGGCGATGACCCGGCCGTGGTCGATCACCACCATCCGGTCGGCCAGCCGGTCGGCCTCCTCGAGGTATTGCGTGGTGAGCAGGATCGTCGTCCCGCCGTCGGCGAGCTCGGCGATGAACTCCCACATGGCCAGCCGGCTGCGCGGGTCGAGACCGGTGGTCGGCTCGTCGAGGAACAGCACCGGCGGGCGGTTGATCAGGGAGGCCGCGATGTCCAGCCGGCGGCGCATGCCGCCGGAGTAGGTCTTCGCCGGACGGTTGGCCGCGCCCGAGAGGTCGAAGCGCTCCAGCAGCTCACCGGCCCGCTTGCGCGCCTCGGCCTTGCCGAGCCGGTACAGCCGCCCGACCATCTCCAGGTTCTCGAAGCCGGTGAGGTACTCGTCGACCGCCGCGTACTGGCCGGTCAGCCCGATCGCCGCCCGCACCCGGTCCGCCTCGCTCGCGACGTCGAGCCCCACCACCTCCGCCCGCCCCGCGTCGGCGGTGAGGAGCGTGGTCAGGATGCGCACCACCGTCGTCTTCCCCGCGCCGTTCGGGCCGAGCAGCCCGAGCACCGACCCCTCGGCGACGGTCAGGTCCACTCCGTCGAGCGCGGTGGTGGCGCCGAAGCGCTTGACCAGCCCCTCGACGACGATCGCGTCGGTCATGGCGCGGACGCTAGGCCCGCCCACCGACAGATCTCGACCGGTTTTCCCGATGGCATGCACACCCGTGCTCCTCCTCGCTCGCGCGCCCCGCGCGGTGCGAGGTCAGGAGTAGGACCGGAGGCGCCCGGCGGACTCATCGGTCCGCGACTACTCCGGCGTGACGGCGTACCCGGCCCCGCGCAGGGCCGCGATCACCTCGCCGGCGTGCACCGGCCCGCGGGTCTCGACGACGACGAAGACCTCCACCTCGCCGATGCCCAGCCGCGTCGAGGTCCGCTCGTGCTCGACCTCCTGCACGTTGGCGCCGGCCGCCGCGAGCTCGGCCAGGACGGCGGCCAGCGAACCCGGGCGGTCGGGGACGCGCAGCCGCAGCGAGAGGTACCGGCCGGCCGCCGCCATGCCGTGCTGCACGACCTTGAGCAGCAGCACCGGGTCGATGTTGCCGCCGGAGACGACGGCGACCAGCGGCGGCTCGAAGGCCCGCGGGTCGGCCAGCACCGCGGCCACCGCGGCCACCCCGGCCGGCTCGACGACCATCTTCGCGCGCTCCAGGCAGAACAGCAGGGCCCGCGACAGGTCCTCCTCGCTGACCGTGCAGACCTCGTCGACCAGGCCCTGGACGTGGGCGAAGGTCAGGTCGGTGGGGCGGGGGACGGCGATCCCGTCGGCCATCGTGGACATGCTCTCCAGCGCGACCGGCCGGCCGGCGGCCAGCGAGCCCGGGAAGGCGGCGGCCTCCTCGGCCTGCACGGCCACCACCCGGACGTCGGGGCGGCGCTCCTTGACCACGGCCGCGACGCCGGAGACCAGCCCGCCGCCGCCGGCGCAGACCAGCACGGTCGCGGCCTCGGGGCACTCCTCGAGGACCTCGAGCCCGACGGTGCCCTGCCCGGCGATCACGTCCGGGTGGTCGAAGGGGTGGATGAAGACCGCGCCGGTGCGCTCGGCGTGCTGGGCGGCGGCGAGCAGCGGCTCGGCCAGCGACTGCCCGAGCATCTCGATGTGGGCGCCGTAGGCGCGGGTGGCCGCCACCTTGGGCAGCGGCGCGCTCTCGGGCATGTACACCGTCGCCCGCGCGCCGAGCAGCCGGGCGGCCAGCGCCACCCCCTGGGCGTGGTTGCCCGCGCTGGCGGCGACGACGCCGCGGGCCCGCTCCTCGTCGGTGAGCCGAGCGATCCGGGTGTAGGCGCCCCGGATCTTGAACGAGCCGGTGCGCTGGAGGTTCTCGCACTTCAGCCAGACGGGGCCGCCCACCAGGTCGGCCAGGCCGCGCGAGTGCTCCAGCGGGGTGCGGCGGACGACGCCGGCGAGCAACTCCGCCGCCGCCGCGACGTCGGCAGCGGTGACCAGGGGAACCGACATGGGCGAGATCATCGCAGTGCCAGGACTCGGCGAGGTCACGGCGAGTGGGCCGCGGAGGTGCGACGGAGCGGCTCCGCGAAAGTCGGGACGGCAACTGGCCGCGGTGTCGCGCCGAGTGGGCCCCGGAGGGGTCCGCGCAGGCACGACGAAACGGCTCAGCGCAGCAGGGGAACGGAAATTGATCGCGGTGTCGTCCGGAGGACGACAAGGTGCGCAGTCGTCGTACCGTGGCTGAGGTGACGGACACCCCCGCACCGGCATCCCCCTCCCCCGCACCCACGACCCTCGGCGAGCTCCGGGCGACCGGCGTCACCGCCCGTCCCGTCAAGGCCGAGATCCGCGCCAACCTGCTCGCCCGCCTGGCCGCCGGCGAGCCCTCCCTGCCCGGAATGGTCGGCTTCGAGGACACCGTCCTGCCCGAGGTGGAGCGGGCCCTCATCGCCGGGCACGACCTCGTCCTGCTGGGTGAGCGAGGCCAGGGCAAGACCCGGCTGATCCGCACGCTCGTGGGCCTGCTCGACGAGTGGACCCCGGTGCTGGTCGGCAGCGAGCTGAACGAGCACCCGCTGCACCCGATCAGCGTGTGGGCGCACCGGCAGATCGCCGAGCACGGTGACGCCACCCCGGTCGGCTGGCTGCACCGCAGCGAGCGGTTCGGCGAGAAGCTGGCGACGCCGGACACCAGCGTCGGCGACCTCATCGGCGACGTCGACCCGATCAAGGTCGCCGAGGGCCGCACGCTGGGAGACCCCGAGACCGTGCACTACGGCCTCGTCCCCCGCACCAACCGCGGCATCTTCAGCGTCAACGAGCTGCCCGACCTCGCCGAGCGCATCCAGGTCGCGCTGCTCAACGTGCTGGAGGAGCGCGACATCCAGATCCGCGGCTACCGCGTCCGGCTGCCGCTGGACCTGCTGCTCGTCGCCAGCGCCAACCCCGAGGACTACACGAACCGCGGCCGGATCATCACCCCGCTGAAGGACCGCTTCGGCGCCGAGGTCCGCACCCACTACCCGGTCGAGCTCGCCGACGAGATCCGGCTGCTCGAGCAGGAGGCCGAGGTCAGCTGGCCGACGGCGTTCGGCGCGGACCACCTCGCCCGGCCCGTCGTCCCGGCGCACCTGGTCGAGATCGTCGCGCGGTTCACCCGGCTGGTCCGCGAGTCCAGCCACGTCGACCAGCGCTCCGGCGTCAGCGCGCGCTTCGCCATCGCCGGGCTGGAGACGGTCGCGGCCTCCGCCGTCCGCCGGGCCGCCGTCGCCGGGGAGACCCGGCCGGTGGCGCGGGTCGTCGACCTGCCGAGCGTCGTCCCGGCCAGCCGCGGCAAGGTCGAGTTCGCCGACGCGGGCAGCGACCCGGACGACGACCGCGAGCTGGAGATCCTCGAGCACCTGCTGCGCCAGGCCACCGCGCAGACCTTCCGCGCGCGGTGCGCGGGCCTGGACCTCACCGGCCTGCAGCAGCACTTCACCGGCGGGGAGACCGTCGAGTCCGGCGACCTCGTCCCGGCCCCGGCCCTGCTGGGGCAGCTGGGGACCGTGCCGCGCCTGGCCGAGCTGCTCGGCCGGCTGGGGGTTCCCGAGGGCGACCAGTCCGCCGAGCAGGCCGCGGCCGCCGTGGAGTTCGCCCTGGAGGGGCTGCACCTGACCCGCCGGCTGGCGAAGGACACCGACGGCGGCCGCACCGTGTACGGGGCCTGAGGTGGGCACGCGCCGCCCCCGCGGCTACCGGTACGGCGAGTGGCGGGGCGGCCCCGACCCGCTGGCCCCGCCCTACGACCTCGGCGACGCCGTCGACGAGATCGGCGACTCGGTGCTCGACGGCAGCGGCGTCCGGGAGGCGCTGCGGGAGCTGCTGCGCCGCGGCACCCAGGGCCGGCGCGGCCTCGACGAACTGCGCCGGCAGGTGCGCGACCGGCTCCGGCAGGCCCGCACGGCCGGCCGGATGGACGGCACGCTGCAGGAGGTGCGGGAGCTGCTCGACCGCGCCGTGCAGGCCGAGCGGCGGGAGCTGTTCCCCGACCCGGACGACATGGCCCGGCTCAAGGAGGCCGAGCTCGACGCGCTGCCCGAGGACACCGCCGGCGCCGTCCGCGCGCTCAAGGACTACGACTGGCGCTCGGAGGAGGGCCGGCAGGCCTACGAGCAGATCCAGGACCTGCTCCGCCGCGAGGTGCTCGACAGCTCCTTCGCGTCGATGAAGCAGGCGCTGGAGAACGCCACCGAGCAGGACATGCAGGCGGTCAAGGACATGGTCGCCGACCTCTCCCGGCTGGTCGACGCGCACAACCGCGGCGAGGACACCGACCAGCAGTTCGCCGACTTCATGGAGAAGCACGGCCAGTTCTTCCCCGAGAACCCGGAGTCGGTCGAGGAGCTGATCGACTCGCTGGCCCGCCGGGCCGCCGCGCAGCAGCGGATGATGGCCGGCCTCTCCCCCGAGCAGCGGGCCGAGCTCGCCGGCCTCATGGCCCAGACGATGGAGGACATGGGTCTGGCCAGCGAGATGGCCCACCTCTCCGACGCGCTGCGCCAGGCCCGCCCCGACCTGCCATGGGGCCAGCGCGGCCAGGTGCCCGACGGCGAGCAGTCGCTCGGGATGGGCGACGCCACCACCGCCGTCGCGGAGCTGGCGGACCTGGAGGCGCTGTCCAACCAGCTCTCGCAGGGGTACGCCGGGGCGTCGCTGGCCGACGTCGACGAGGAGCTGCTGGAGCGCGCGCTGGGCCGCTCGGCGGCCGACGACCTGGCCGCGATGCGCCAGCTGGAGCGGGAGCTGGAGCGGCAGGGCTACCTCAACCGGTCCGGCGGCACGCTGGAGCTCTCGCCGAAGGCGGTCCGCCGGCTGGGCGCCACCGCGCTGCGCCGGGTGTTCGCGAAGCTCGACGCCACCGGCCGCGGGGAGCACGACGTCGCCGACGCCGGGGCGGCCGGGGAGCTCACCGGCGCCTCGCGGGACTGGCGCTTCGGCGACGAGCAGCCGCTGGACGTCGTCCGCACGGTCCGCAACGCCGTGCTGCGGACGGCGGGCGTCCCCCGCCCCGGCGGCGAGCGCCGGGTCCGCATCGCCGTCGAGGACTTCGAGGTGGTGGAGACCGAGCGGCGGACCGGCGCCGCGGTCGCCCTGCTGGTCGACCTCTCCTACTCCATGGCGCTGCGCGGCACGTGGGGTGCGGCGAAGTCGACGGCGATGGCGCTGCACTCGCTGGTGACCACCCGGTTCCCGCAGGACGCCATCGAGATCATCGGCTTCTCCTCCACCGCGCAGGTGCTGCGGCCCGAGACGCTCGCGGAGCTCTCCGTCGACACCCTGCAGGGCACCAACCTGCAGCACGGGCTCATGCTGGCGCGGCGGTTCCTCGCCCGGCACCGGGACGCCGAGCCGGTGGTCCTGGTGGTCACCGACGGCGAGCCGACCGCCCACCTGGAGGACGACGGGACGCCGTTCTTCTGCTGGCCGCCGATGCCCGAGACGATCGCCCGCACCGTCGCCGAGGTGGAGCGCGTCGCCCGGTCGGGGGCCACGGTGAACGTCTTCGCCCTCGACCCCGACCCGGGGCTGGTCCACTTCGTGCACGACCTGACCCAGCGGGCCGGGGGGCGGGTGTTCGAGCCGGACGCGGACCGGCTGGGCGAGTACGTCGTGGCCGACTACCTGCGCACCCGGCGGGGACGACGCGTCCGCTGAGGCCCCCGGGGATCGGCGTCAGCCGCTGGAGCTGATCCCCGGGATGCGCCCGGCCCGGAAGGCGTTGACGAACAGCCGGTGGTCCTCCTGCGTCCGGTGCGCGTAGTCGTGCGCGAACGCGACCAGGTCGGCCACGAACTCCTCGCGGCGGCCGCCGAGCATGGCGGTGATGGCCTCCTCCGTCTGGAACGGGACGAGGGTGTGGTCGCTGTCGGCGTCGCCCACGCAGTGCAGCTTCGCCGTCGCCCGCCCGAGCTGCTCCAGCACCGGGCGGATGTCGGCGGGCTCGGTGAGGTCCTCCCACTCCAGGTCCAGCTCGTAGGGCGAGAGCTCCGCGACGACGAACCCGGTGCCGCGGATGTCGGTGTAGCCCAGGAACTGGGAGGCGTGCGACTGCAGCGCGCGGCGGCTCACCGCCGTCCGGTGGCCCTCGTGCTCGAAGTACCCGCGGATCTCCGGGTCGTCGACGACGCGGCTCGGGGCCGGCACGTTGCCCTGCTTCACCGACAGGACGACGTCGTTCTCCAGCGCCTGGTCGTACCCCTCCAGCAGCACGTTGTAGGCCGGCAGCCCCGCGCTGCCGATCCCGAAGCCGCCGGTGCCGATGAGGTCCTTGACGTCGTAGGCGACCTCCCGTCGCCACGGCCGGGGTGGGAGCGTCGCCTTGTACCGCTCCAGCGCCGCGAGCACCTCCTCCCGCTCGGCGTCGCCCAGGCGCCGGTTGCGCGAGGACTCGGCGAAGCGGCGCTCGTGGTCCTCGACCACGGTCATCCGCTGCAGCAGGCCCAGCCGGGTGCGGGTCGCCGTCCGGCGGATCAGGTCCCGCACCGCGCCGCCGGTGTTGCCGGCGACCAGCGCGAACTCCCGGTCGGCGTCCGAGCGGGTGAAGGCCGCCACCTGGTCCAGCCAGGCGTGCAGGTAGACGGTGAGGAGCTCGCCGATCACCTCGTCGGAGAACGCCTTCCGCCACGCCATGAGGGCGAAGCTGGCGACGAAGCGGCGCAGGTCCCAGCTGACGTGCCCCAGGTAGGCCTCGTCGAAGTCGTTCACGTCGAAGACGATGCGGCCGTTGGCGTCCATGTAGGTGCCGAAGTTCTCGGCGTGCAGGTCACCGTGGATCCACACCCGGGCCGTCTTCTCGTCACACCAGCGGTCCTCGGCCGTCGCCATGTCCGCGTAGAACAGGGGCGCACTGCCCCGGTAGAAGGCGAACGGGTCGGCGGCCATCTTGCGGAACTTGGTGCGGAAGGCCTCGGCGTCGGCATCCATGAGGTCGCCGAAGGCCTCGACGAGGACGTCGACGATCTGCCGCGTCCGCTCCTCGGAGCCGGGGGACGCGGTCACACCAGGGAGGGATGGGGGCACAGGTTGCACCGTAGGGGGCCGATAACGTCGGTGGTGCCCCGACGACGCAGGCACCGAGCAGGGACGGAGGGACCATGACCCGGACGGACACGGCCCGACGGCTGGCCACGAGTGCCGTCTACGGCGGCGGCGGCGTCGGTCTGGCCGGAGCCGCCCTGGTCGCCCTGCTCCGCGAGGAGGCGCGGTCGGCCCGCCGCAAGGTCGAGGCCCGCAACCTCAAGCAGGACCCGCCGTCGGGGGACGGCGTCTACGGCCGGGGCGGCGGCACGCCGATCGTGCTGACGGTCCTGGGCGACTCCAGCGCCGTCGGCCTGGGTGTGCAGCGCGCCGCGGAGACCCCCGGCGTGCTGGTCGCCGCCGGGTTGGCCGAGCTCGCCGAGCGCCCCGTCCGGCTGGTGCGCCTGGCCCGCTCCGGCGCCCGCGCCGCCGACCTCGACGAGCAGGTCGACCGCGCGCTGGCCGAGCACCCCACGGTCGCGGTCATCATGATCGGCGCCAACGACGTGACGGCGCGGACGGCGACGTCGGTCTCCGTCGGTCACCTCACCGACGCGGTCCGCCGGCTCACCGCGGCCGGCTGCGAGGTCGTCGTCGGCACCTGCCCCGATCTGGGCACCATCCGCCCGATCGCCCAGCCGCTGCGCACGCTGGCCCGGCGGTGGAGCCGGCAGATGGCCGCGGCGCAGACGATCGCCGTCGTCGAGGCCGGGGGCCGTACGGTCTCCCTCGGCTCGCTGCTGGGCCCGGCGTTCGCCTCCGACGCCGGCATGTTCAGCGCCGACGAGTTCCACCCCAGCGCCGCCGGCTACGCCGCGGCGGCGGCGGTGCTGCTCCCCTCGGTGGCCGACGCCCTCGGCGTCTGGCCGGCCAGGGCCGACCGCGGGCTGCGCACGCTGCGCCGCGACACCGCGCGTCCCGTCGCCCGGGCGGCAGCCCGGGCCGTCAACCGTCCCGGGACCGAGGTCCAGCCGGCCGAGGTGGGCGGCTCGGAGACCGGCCCGTGGGGCCCGTGGGCGCTGCTGCGCCGGCGCCGGCCGACGGAGATGCCCACGCCCGAGGAGGCCGAGCACGCCGGGGACGACGCGGGCAGCCCGCTCGCCGGCCGCTCGGGGTGACCCCCGCCACACCCGCGTCCTCCTGACCTGCGGCCCGTCCATCCGGCCGCGGCGCGGGGGTAGTTTCCGAGATGACCGACGTCCGGCGAACTGCGCCCGGACCGCCCTCACCGTGGAGGAACCATGCCAGAAGCCGTCATCGTCTCGACCGCGCGCTCGCCGATCGGGCGCGCGTTCAAGGGGTCGCTCAAGGACATGCGGCCCGACGACCTCGCCGCCGCGGTCATCCGGGCCGCGCTCGACAAGGTGCCCGCCCTCGACCCGCGCGACATCGACGACCTGATGCTGGGCTGCGGCCTCCCCGGCGGCGAGCAGGGCTTCAACATGGGTCGCGTCGTGAGCGTTCTGCTCGGCATGGACCACCTGCCCGGCACCACCATCACCCGCTACTGCTCCTCCTCGCTGCAGACCACCCGCATGGCCATGCACGCCATCAAGGCCGGCGAGGGCGACGTCTTCATCTCGGCCGGTGTCGAGACGGTGTCCCGGTTCGTGAAGGGCAACAGCGACGCGATCCCCGACACCAAGAACCCGGTGTTCGCCGACGCCGAGGCCCGGGTGGCCAAGGTGGCCGAGAGCGGCGCCGACTCGTGGACCGACCCGCGGGAGAACGGCGACGTCCCGGACGTCTACATCGCCATGGGGCAGACGGCGGAGAACCTGGCGCTGCTCAAGGGCGTCACCCGCCAGGAGATGGACGAGTTCGCCGTCCGCAGCCAGAACCTCGCCGAGGAGTCGATCAACAACGGCTTCTGGGAGCGCGAGATCGTCCCGATCACGCTCCCCGACGGCACCGTCGTCAGCAAGGACGACGGCCCGCGGCCGGGCACCACCCTCGAGGGCATCTCCGGCCTCAAGCCGGTGTTCCGCCCCGACGGCCGGGTCACCGCGGGCAACGCCTGCCCGCTCAACGACGGCGCCTCGGCCGTGGTGGTCATGAGCGACACCAAGGCCCGCGAGCTCGGCCTCACCCCGCTGGCCCGCGTGGTCTCCACCGCGGTCACCGGGCTCTCGCCGGAGATCATGGGCTACGGCCCGGTCGACGCCTCGCGCCTGGCCCTGCAGCGGGCCGGCATGACCATCGACGACATCGACCTCGTCGAGATCAACGAGGCGTTCGCCGCACAGGTCATCCCGAGCTACCGCGACCTGGACATCCCGATCGAGAAGCTGAACGTGCACGGTGGTGCCATCGCCGTCGGGCACCCGTTCGGCAGCACCGGCGCCCGCATCACCGGGACGCTGATCAACGGGCTCCAGACCAAGGACAAGACGTTCGGGCTGGAGACCATGTGCGTCGGTGGCGGCATGGGCATGGCGATGGTGCTCGAGCGCCTCTCCTGAGGTAGCCCCCTCCGCCGCGATCACGGCGCGGTGACCACCCCGGCCCCCGGGAACCTGGTCCCGACGCCATGATCGCGGCGGGAGGCAGCGCACACGACAGCGGCCCGGCCCCCTCACGGGGACCGGGCCGCTGTCGTGTGTGCGCCCCGCCGCCCTGCGGCGGCGGGGCACCGGCTCACTCGTCCTGGAAGTAGGAGAGCAGGCGCAGGATCTCGAGGTACAGCCAGATGACCGTGATCAGCAGGCCGAAGGCGACGTACCAGGCTAACTTCGCCGGGGCGCCGCGGCGGATGGCCTCGTCGGCCATGTCGAAGTCGAGCAGCAGCGAGAACGCCGCCACACCGATCACGACGAGGCTGAAGATGATGGCCAGCGGGCCACCGTCACGCAGGCCCAGGCCGCCCTCGATGAAGAAGCCGGCGACCAGGTTCACGACCACCAGGACCAGGACACCGATGAGGGCGCCGACGATCCAGCGGGTGAGCTTCGGGGTGACCCGGATGGCACCGGTCTTGTAGATGACCAGCATGCCGGCGAAGACGCCGAAGGTGCCGATCAGCGCCTGCACCACGATGCCGGGGTAGAGGTCGTTGAACGCCTCGCTGATCGCCCCCAGGGCGATGCCGTACAGACCGCCGTAGGTGAGCGTGGCGACCGGGTTGGCGATCTGCTTGAAGGCGATCACCAGGCCGAGCACCAGCGCGACGAGCACGGCCGGGATGGCCAGGCCCCACGCCAGCCCCTGCGGCAGCACCGCCCAGGTGACCGCCGCCGAGACGACGGTGACCAGGAAGGCCAGGCCGGTCTTCTGGACGACGTCGTCCATCGTCATGTAGCGCGTGGCCTCGCTCGTCCCGTACGGGGACGGCGCGGCGTACGGGTCCTGCTGCGGCGCCGGGGCGCCGTACTGCGGGGCCCCGTACTGGGGCTGGTTGCCCCAACCGGCGTACTGCTGGCCGGGGCCCGCGTTGCCGAACCCACGGCTGAACGCCGGGTTCCTACTGGCCATCGTCATCTCCTCGAGGTGACTCGTCGGTCGTGGAGCCTGATCGCGCACTCCACTCGGTCGGGTCAACGCCCGACACGCCCATAGCGTTCCACAGCTCCGGGCAATCCGGATCACCCCCGCGGGTGCGTGCCGGATCCGCTCGCCGAGCGGGCTCCGCCGGGGCTGGTCGATGCTGTCCTGGCCCCGGCCCACCGGCAGCACCGATCGGAGCCCCCATGACCGCCGACGCATCCCGCCCCGCGGGCGAGGAGCAACCGGCCAACCCGTTCCTGCAGGTCACCCTCGAGGACCTGCGCCGCAGGACGAGCAGCAAGTGGCGCACCCACCCGGCCGACGTGCTGCCGCTGTGGGTGGCCGAGATGGACGTCCGGCTCGCACCCCCCGTCCGGGAGGTGCTGCACCGCGCGGTCGAGACCGGCGACACCGGCTACCACGCGGGCCAGGAGTACCCGGAGGCGATCGCCGCCTTCGCGGCCGACCGGTGGGGCTGGACCGGCGTCGATCCGGCACGCACGGCCGTCGTACCGGACGTGATGATGGGCGTCGTCGAGGTCCTCCGCCTGGTCACCGACCCCGGCGACGTCGTGGTGGTGACCCCGCCGGTGTACGCACCCTTCTACGCCTTCGTCGAGAGCGCGGGCCGCGCGGTCGCCGAAGCCCCGCTGGATGCGGACGGCCGCCTGGACCTCGAGACCCTGGAGGCCGCCTTCGCGGGAGCCCGCGCCCGCTGCACGCGTCCGGCGTTCCTGCTGAGCAACCCGCACAACCCGACCGGCGCCGTGCACACCCGCACCGAGCTGGAGGCGGTCGCCGCACTCGCCCGGCGGCACGGCGTGCGCGTCGTCTCCGACGAGATCCACGCACCGCTGGTCCTCCCCGGCGCCCGCTTCGTGCCCTACCTCAGCGTCTCCGACGACGGCTTCGCCCTGGTGTCGGCATCCAAGGCGTGGAACCTCGCCGGTCTCAAGGCGGCCGTGGTGATAGCCGGGCCGGAGGCGGCCGGGGATCTGGCCCGCCTGCCCGAGGAGGTGGGCCACGGGGCCAGCCACCTCGGCGTCATCGCGCACACCACGGCCTTCCGCGAGGGGGGCGGATGGCTGGACGCGCTGCTCGCCGCCCTGGACGAGAACCGGCGGCTGCTGCAGCAGCTGGTGGCCGAGCACCTGCCGACGACGACGCTGCGCATTCCGGAGGGGACCTACCTGGCCTGGCTGGACTGCCGACCGTTGGGCCTCCCGCCCGAGCCGCCCAGCCGCGGCCCCGCCGTCGTCAGCGACCTCGAGGGGCCGGCCCGGTTCTTCCTGGACCACGCCCGGGTGGCGCTGAGCTCGGGCCACGTCTTCGGCACCGGGGGCGCCGGGCACGTGCGCATCAACTTCGCCACCTCCCCCGCCGTGCTGACCGAGGCGTTGACGCGCATGGGCAGGGCCGTCGCGAACAGGACGGGGTAGGCCCGGGCGAACGGCCCGCGGGCAGCGACTGTGCCGGCCCTCACGGACCACCGGGTTGCCTATACCCCCGGGGGTATGCATGATGGGTGCATGGACATCCCCCAGGGCGAGCTCGCCGACGTCGTCAAGCGCCTCCGCCGGATCGAGGGGCAGATCGGCGGCATCGTGAAGATGATCGAGGACGGCCGTGACTGCTCGGCCGTGGTCACGCAGCTGGCTGCCGCCTCGAAGGCGCTCAGCAAGGCGGGGTTCGCGGTCATCTCCACCGGGATGCGCTACTGCTCGATCAACGAGGACGGCGAGACCCGCGAGGTCGACCTGCGCGAGCTCGAGCGACTCTTCCTCAGCCTGGCCTGACCCACCGACATCCGGAGCACGCCGTGAACCCGCAGATCCCCCAGCTCACACCCGCCCAGGCCGCCGACCGCACCGAGGCCGTCCTGCTCGACGTCCGCGAAGCCGACGAGGTCACCGAGGGGCGCATCGCCGGCAGCACCCGCATCCCACTGGGCCAGCTGACCGCCCGCGTCTTCGAGCTCGACCGACGCCGACCGGTCATCACCGTCTGCCGCAGCGGCGGCCGCAGCTCGCAAGCCGCGGCGTTCCTGGCCGCCCAGGGCTACGACGTCGCGGACCTCGCCGGCGGCATGACCGCCTGGACTGCCGAGGGCCGGCCCGTCAGCACCCGCTGAAACGCCCCACATTTCCCGTTCAGATACCCCTGCCCGGTACCGTATCCAGGAGACCATTCGTGCAGATCGACATCATCGAGACCACTGGCCTCGGCGACCGCAGCTACCTGGTCAGCGCCGACGGCGTCGGCGTGGTCATCGACCCGCAGCGCGACATCGACCGGGTGCTCGCCCTGGCCGAGAAGCGGAACGTCGACATCGCTCTCGTGGCCGAGAGTCATCTCCACAACGACTACCTGAGTGGCGGGCTGGAGCTGGCGCGAACAGTCGGGGCCGACTACGCCGTCCCGGCCGGGGACACCGTGGCTTTCGAGCGGACCTCGGTCGCCGACGGCGACGTGCTCACCGCCGGCCCGATGCGGCTGCGGGTGCTGCACACCCCCGGGCACACCCACCACCACGTCAGCTACGTGCTCGCGGACGCCGACGGCGCGGTGCAGGCGGTGTTCACCGGCGGCTCGATGCTCTTCGGCGCGACCGGCCGCACCGACCTGGTCGGCCCCGAGCACACCGACGAGCTGACCCACGCCCAGTACCACTCGGTCCGCCGCCTGGTCGACGAGCTGCCCGCCGGCACCCCGGTGTTCCCCAGCCACGGCTTCGGCTCGTTCTGCGCGGCCACCCCGACCAGCGGCGAGTCCTCGACCGTGGGCGAGCAGGCCCGGGTCAACCCGGCGCTCACCCAGGACGAGCAGACGTTCGTCGATCAGCTCGTCGCCGGCCTCACCGCCATCCCGGCCTGGTACGCCCACATGGGGCCGGGCAACGCCGCCGGACCGGCGCCGGTGGACCTGTCGATGCCGCGGCCGGTCGACCCGGCCGAGCTCGCCGACCGGCTGGCGGCCGGCGAGTGGGTGATCGACCTGCGCAGCCGCACCGCGTTCGCCGCCGGCCACCTGCCGGGGGCGCTGAACTTCGAGCTGGCGATCGCCAACTTCGTCACCTACGTCGGCTGGCTCATCCCGTGGGGTGCACCGATCACCGTGATCGGGGAGACCGAGGAGCAGGTCGCCGACGCCCGCCGCGAGCTGGTCCGCATCGGCATCGACCGGCTCGCGGGTGCTGCGATCGGCAGCCCCCAGGCGCTGGCCTACGGCCGAGAACTGGCCACTCACCCGGTCAGCGACTTCGCCGGCCTGGCCGCTGCGCAGGCCGAGGACCCGACGCTGGTCGTGCTCGACGCCCGCCGCGAAGACGAGCGCGCCGGTGGCGGGGTCCGAGGCTCGCTGCACATCCCGATCCACGACCTGGCCGACCGGATGGACGAGGTCCCCGACGGCGACGTGTGGGTCTACTGCGGCTCGGGCTACCGCGCCTCGATCGCCGCCTCGATGCTCGCCCGCGCCGGCCGCCGACCGGTGCTGGTCGACGGCGGCTACGGCGATCCCGACACCGGCGCGGCCGCCGCCGGCCTGCATGCCCAGTCCGCCACCGTCTGACCGGCCCACCTCACGCCCCGTCGGCCACCGGGAGACCCCGTCCCCGGTGGCCGACGGCTGCACCCTGCCTGCACCACCTCAGCCCCCGATCCAGAGGACACCGCACCCCGTGAACTCCGGCACGACCGACCTGATCACCCCGGCCGAGCTGACCGATCGGCTCGCCGCCGACACCGTGCCCACCCTGGTCGACGTCCGCACCCCGGCCGAGTACGAGACCGCGCACATCCCCGGCTCGATCAACATCCCCCTGCCGCTGGTGCAGGCCCACGCCGACCAGCTGGCCGACGACCTGGACGGGTCTGTCGTGCTCGTCTGCCACGCCGGCGGCCGCGCCCGCACCGCGCACGCCGCGCTGACAGCGGCCGGCGCACATCAGCTGGCCGTCCTCGACGGCGGCATCGCCGCGCACACCGCCGCCGGGCAGCCGGTCCGGCACGGCCGCCCCCGCTGGGGACTGGAACGCCAGGTACGCCTGGTGGCCGGCGGCCTGGTCGCGATCAGCATCCTGGCCAGCCTCCGCTTACCGAAGGCACGGTTCCTCGCCGGCGGCGTCGGCGCAGGCCTGACCGCCGCCGCGCTCACCGACACCTGCGCCATGGGTGCGGCGCTGGCGAAGCTGCCGTACAACCGCGCCGGTCGCCCGGTCACCCTCGACGACGCGCGGGAAGCGCTGCGTCCGTGATCGTCGCCGTCGTCGCCGGGCTGGTCGTCGGCGCACTCGTCGGTCTGCTCGGCGGCGGCGGCTCCATCCTGGCCGTCCCCGCCCTCGTCTACGCCGCCGGCCAGGACCTCCCCCAGGCAGTCGCCACGTCCCTGCTGGTCGTCGGCATCACCTCGCTGGTCGCACTACTGCCCCGCCTACGCGCCGGCCAGATCGCCTGGCGGATCGCCCTGCTGTTCGGCACGGCCGGCGCGGCCACCGCCTTCGCCGGCGCCGCGGTCAACCGGCTGCTGCCCGCCGACGTCGTCCTCGGCCTGTTCGCCGCCCTCATGATCGGCGCCGGCGTGCGGATGCTGGCCGAGAAGCCGGCAACCGGCGCGGCCTGCGCCGTCGACGGCGGCCGGGTCAACTGGCGCCGCTGCCTGCCGCGCACCCTGGCCGGCGGGCTGGTCGTCGGGTTCCTCACCGGCCTGCTCGGCGTCGGCGGCGGATTCCTGATCATCCCCGTGCTGGTCATCGTGCTCGGCCTGCCGATGACCACCGCGATCGGCACGTCGCTGGTCGTCATCGCGGCCAACTCCGCCGCCGGTTTCGCTGCGCACGCCGGAGAGGCGCCCCTCGACGTGCCGGTCACCGTCGCGTTCACCGCCGCGGCCGTCGTCACCGCACTGACCGCCGGCCGGCTCGGCAGCCGCCTCGACACCGTCCGGCTGCGCCGCTGGTTCGCCTACCTGGTGTTCGCCGTCGCCCTCGGCATCCTCGTGCAGATCGGGGCGACTCTCGCCGCGGCCTGAGGCACCGGCCGCTCACCTGCCGCACCCGGCCCCGCTGTACGCGGCCCGGGCCGCGTAAGCCGGCCTCGTGCCCCCGGTCGGGTTCGAACCGACACTGGGACCCTTTTAAGGGGCCTGCCTCTGCCAGTTGGGCTACGGGGGCGCGGAAGGCACGGTAGCGGGCCGGGTCCGCTCCGGTCGGGTGCCCGTACGGTGTCCGCGCCACCCCCTGGACCGGAGTTCCCGTTGCCGACGCCGCTCCCGCGCCGCACGCCGCCGATCCCGGCCCGGATCGCCTGATGACCCGCCCGCGGTGCTGGTGCCGGCAACGCCGGCGACCGGCGAGGTGCCCTGATCAGCTCCCGGCGAGCTCGGTCGCCCGGGTGAGGACGGCGTCCAGCATCGGCTCGGTCAGCTTGCCGGTGAAGGTGTTCTGCTGGCTGACGTGGTAGCTGCCCAGCAGGGTCAGCGGGCCGCGGGCGCCGGTCAGCGCGACCTCGACGCCGTGCCCGAACGCCGGCCTCGGGCGGGGCAGCACGTACCCCGCGGCGGCGAGCACCGGCCACAGCGCGGTCCAGCCGAAGCCGCCCAGCACCACGACCACCCGCAGCCGGGGCAGGAGCTCCAGCTCGCGGGCCAGCCACGGCGAGCAGGTGTCCCGCTCCTCGGGCGTGGGCGCATTCGCCGGTGGGGCGCAGCGCACCGCGGCGGCCACCCGCACGTCGGTGAGCTCGAGCCCGTCGCCGATGTGCGTCGACGTCGGTTGGTTCGCCAGCCCGGCGCGCCAGAGCGCGGCGAAGATCCAGTCGCCGCTCCGGTCGCCGGTGAAGACCCGGCCGGTGCGGTTGCCCCCGTGGGCGGCCGGGGCGAGCCCGACGACGGCGATCCGCGCGTCGGCCGGACCCAGCCCCGGCACCGGCCGGCCCCAGTACTCCTCGTCGCGGAAGGAGGCGCGCTTGACCCGGGCCACCTCCTCCCGCCACGCCACCAGCCGCGGGCAGGCGTAGCAACCGGAGATGCGGTCGTCGAGGACGGGCAGCTCGCGGGCGGCCCGCGCGCTGCGCACCACGCCCGCCGGCGTCCGCGTGACGGGGAACCCGCCGGCGTCGCGTGAGGTCATGGAACGGCCCCGGTGCAGGCGCCCGCGGCGGGCGTGCGAGTCGTGGGGGGCACCGGGGTCCTTCAGCGGGCGAGGCGCAGGGCGATGCCGTCGAGGATGTCGTGCTCGCTGACGGTGACCTCGGCCAGCCCGAACTCGTCCATGAGCACGCGCAGGATGAGCGCCCCGGCGCCGATGACGTCGACCCGGCCCGGGTGCATGACCGGCTCGGTGGCACGACGCGCCCGCGTCGCGGCCAGCAGGTCCGCCGAGACCCGCCGGACGTCGGCCACCGGGATGCGCGACCCGTGGATCGCCGTCGAGTCGTAGGCGGGCAGCCCCATCGCGAGCGCGGCCACGGTGGTGACCGACCCGGCCAGCCCGACCAGGCTCGCCGCCTTCTCCACCGGCACCTCGGCGGTGACGGAGGCCAGCGCGGCGCGGATGTCGCGCTCGGTCCGCGCGACCTGCTCGGCGGTGGGCGGGTCGTCGTGCAGGTGCCGCTCGGTGAGCCGCACGCAGCCGATGTCGACCGACCGGGCGGCGAGCACGCCGTCGTCGTCGCCGAGCACGAACTCGGTGGAGCCGCCGCCGATGTCGACGACGAGCCAGGGGGCGGGCGCCGGGTCCAGCCCGTGGGCGGCGGCCGCCGCCGCGATCGACCCGGTCGCCCCGAGGAAGGACAGCTCCGCCTCCTCGCGGCCGGTCACGACGTCGGGCGTCCGGCCGAGGGTGGCCCGCACCATGCCCTCGAAGTCGGCGCGGTTGGCGGCGTCCCGGGTGGCGCTGGTGGCGACCATCCGGACGTCGGTGGCGCCCAGGTCCCGGGCCTGCGCGGCGTACTCGGCCAGCACCACGCGGGTGCGCTCGATCGCCTCCGGGGCGAGCCGGCCGGTGGCGTCGACCCCCTGGCCGAGCCGCACCACCTCCATCCGCCGCAGCAGGTCGGCGTGGCCGCCCTGCACCGGGACGTCGGCGACGAGCAGGCGGATGGAGTTGGTGCCGCAGTCGATGGCGGCCACCCGCGTCACGCGTCGTCCTCGGGCCGGGCGCACGGCCCCTTGGCCCACCACTCCCCCATCTCGGCGACCGCGCGGTCCCCGATCGGGTTGACGCCCGGCCCGGCGGCCAGCGCGTGGCCGGCCAGCGCGTGCAGGCACTTCACGCGGTCGGGCATGCCGCCGGCGGTCGCGCGCGTGGGCAGCACGTCCTCGGCGTCGCGCGTGGCGAGGTAGGCCTCGTGCGCGGCGCGGTACCGGGCGGCGAGCTGGGGGTCGGTGGCGAGCTCGTCCTGCCACTCCCGCATGCGCCCGGTGGACTCCAGCCGGCTCGCGGCGGCCGAGGCGCGCGGGCAGGTGAGGTAGTACAGCGTCGGGAACGGGGTGCCGTCCTCCAGCCGCGGCGAGGTCTCGACGACGTCCGGCTGGCCGCAGGGGCACCGGTGCGCGACGCCGACCAGCGCCCGGGGCGGGCGGCCGAGCTGCCGGGCGACGACCTCCCGGTCCTCCTCGGTGACCGGGCTGGAACGGCCGCGCCGCAGGGGCCCGGGCGGAGCGTGCGAGCGCTGGGTAGCGGGGTCGTTCATCTCACTCCGCCGTCCCGTCGTCGTGCTGCGGGCCGTCGCCGCCGTCGGCGTCGGCCAGCGAGCGCATCAGCCCCTCGTACCAGGACAGCTCCCCCGGCTCCGCGGCGGCCGCCGCCAGCGTGCCGGCGTCGCCCTCCACGGCCTCGCCGTCGACGACCAGCACCAGCCGGTCACCCGGCAGCACGTAGGACAGCCGCTCGCGCGCCTGCCGCTGGGCGTAGACGGGGTCGGCCTGCAGCTCGAGCTGCCCCTGCAGGGCGGTGACCCGCTCGTCGAGCTGCCGGCCCTCCGCGGCCAGCCGGGTGAGCTCGGCCTGTCCGGCCAGGTACTGCCGGATCGGCCCGGCGAGGGTGAGGGCCAGCAGCAGCACCAGCCCGACGAGCACCACCGCACGGCCGGTGAACAGCGGGCGCCGCCGGGCCGCGGCGGCCGGCCGTCGCTCCGGACGGCGGTTGGGCCGCCGCTGCGCGGGACGGCTGGACGCCCCCGGCCGCAGCCCGGTGCGGACCGGCCGCGAGTGGTGCACGCGGGGCACCCGGCCCGTCGCGCGCCGCCCCTCGCTCCCGCCCCGCCGGCCGCGGACGCTGCTCATCGCCCTCCGCTCAGCCGTTCAGCCGCGGGAAGGCCGACGCACCGGCATAGCGGGCGGCGTCGTCGAGCTCCTCCTCGATGCGGAGCAGCTGGTTGTACTTGGCCACGCGCTCGCTGCGGGCCGGGGCACCGGTCTTGATCTGCCCGCAGTCGGTGGCGACGGCGAGGTCGGCGATCGTGGTGTCCTCGGTCTCGCCCGAGCGGTGGCTCATCATGCAGCGGTAGCCGTTGCGGTGGGCCAGGTTGACCGCGTCGAGCGTCTCGGTCAGCGTGCCGATCTGGTTCACCTTGACGAGCAGGGCGTTGGCCGCGCCGCGGGCGATGCCGTCGGCCAGCCGCGTCGGGTTGGTGACGAAGAGGTCGTCGCCGACGATCTGCACGCGGTCCCCGAGGGCGGCGGTCATCGCGATCCAGCCGTCCCAGTCCTCCTCGTCGAGCGGGTCCTCGATGGAGACGATGGGGTAGGCGTCGACCAGGCCGCGGTAGTAGTCGACCAGGTACTCGGCCGAGCGGGTCTGGCCCTCGAAGTCGTAGCCGCCCTCGGTGTGGAACTCGGTCGCGGCGACGTCGAGCGCGAAGGCGATGTCGGTGCCGACGGTGTAGCCGGCCTTGTCGACGGCCTCGGCGATGAGATCCAGGGCGTCGCGGTTGCTCGGCAGGTCGGGCGCGAAGCCGCCCTCGTCGCCCAGCCCGGTGGAGAGGCCGCGGCCCTTCAGCACCGCCTTGAGCGCGTGGTAGGTCTCGGTGCCCATCGCCAGCGCCTCGGCGAAGGTGGCCGCCCCGATGGGGGCGATCATGAACTCCTGCACGTCGACGTTGCTGTCGGCGTGCGCGCCGCCGTTGAGGATGTTCATCATCGGCACCGGCAGCAGGTGCGCCGAGGGCCCGCCGACGTAGCGGAACAGCGACAGGCCGGTGGAGTCGGCGGCGGCCCGCGCGACGGCGAGGCTCACGCCGAGGATCGCGTTGGCGCCCAGGCGCGACTTGTCCGGCGTGCCGTCGAGGTCGAGCAGGCGCTGGTCGACCAGCCGCTGCTCGGTGGCCTCGTAGCCGACGAGCTCGGGGCCGATGACGTCGAGGACGCCGTCGACGGCCTTGGTGACGCCCTTCCCGCCGTAGCGGTCACCCCCGTCCCGCAGCTCGACCGCCTCGAAGGCGCCCGTGGAGGCGCCGCTGGGCACGGCGGCCCGGGCGATCGTCCCGTCGTCGAGGGCGACCTCGACCTCCACGGTGGGGTTTCCGCGCGAGTCGAGGATCTCCCGCGCGCCTACGGCATCGATGCTCGGCACGGGGAGCAGCCTAGCCAGGCGGGAGCCGGGCCGTGCTGACCCGCGCAGAATTATGCGGTTGGCGACGTCCGCCCGGCTGGACTTCCGGACCGCTACCCGGTGGTCGGTCGGGCCAGGAACCCGGCACGCCAGGCGGCGGCTGCGGCGGGATCGGGCTCAATGCGCCAGTCGACGCCGGTCCCCTGATCCACGTGGTCGAACCAGACCACGCCGACCACCTCAGGCCGGCGAACCACTTCGCCCATCATCGCGGCTAACCAGTCCGCCTTGCTGCCGCCCCGGTCCGAGCTGCCGACCTCGGTGATCCACAACGGCCGGTCGGTGAGGGACCGCAGCGCGGCGATGCTGGCGTCGAACAGGGAACCGAACGTCCGCCAGCTCGTACCGAAGCCGTCGTGGCTGTGCTCCCCCCAGTTGTAGTTGCTGATCCCCACCGCGTCGACGTAGGAGTCCCCCGGGTAGAGCGGGGCCAGGGGTGCGGACCCGGTGTAGAGCGCATTCGGCGCCCAAAGCCACTCGACGTTGGCGACGCCGAGCGCGGCGAACCGATCGTGGACGTGCCTCCACGCGAGGACGAACTGGCCCACCTCGTTGCCGTTCGCACCGACCCCCCACGGATACCAGTTGCCGTTCATCTCGTGCATCAGACGGATGGTGACGGTGGTCGGGAGGTCCCGGATGGAGTCCCCGAACATGTCGATGTACCGGTCGTGCTCGCCGTTGGCGATCGATTCGAGGCTGTAGGCCTGCTGATCGGCACGGGGGGCGTCGGGGTTCCACGGTTCCCAGGTGATGGACAGGCGCGCCCCCCGGGCCAAGACAGCCTCGGCCAGCGCCCGATCCATTGGGCGGTCGCGAGACCACTGTTCGAAGACGTCGAACACCTCCGGCCACGTGCCGGTGGAGGCGGCGAACCGATCGAGGTCCGCGACCGACCCGGCGGAGATTCCCAGCACCGGGCGTTGCACGGGCTCATCGGGCATCGGCGGTGGCACCTCGAGGTCGGGAACAGTGGCGATCGGGAGTTCGACGCAGCACGGCGCCGCCGTCGATTCTGCTGCACGCGGGGCCTCGGACGGTCCCGCCGGTTCTGCCCTGGGCGATGCCCATGCGACGTAGCCAGCCACCGCGGTCAGCACCGCCGTGGCGGCGACCACCGGCCGCCAGCGCCATCCGATGGGACGTGTGTGGGCACGTCGGCACGTCGGGGGGGGGATGGGCACTCTGCATCTATCGTCCACAACCTCCGCCGACTGAAGTGCAGTTGGACCGCGAGACGGCAGACCGCGGCAGCCGGGTGGCCACGCCTCGAACTCCTGGGGATCCGGTCGCGCCGCCGGAGTTGGCGGCGCCGACCCCACCCCTCCGGGTAGGGCCGTCGGCACATCGCTCGCGGGGCGGTCCCGGCCGGTCGACATCCATCTCGTGAACGAGCAAATTCACCAGCCGCCGCCCGGAACCCCTGAGCGTCGCCAGAGCGGACGGCTGTACGGCCGGACCGCGACAGAGGTGACCGGCGGGTTGCACGACGACGAGGACCGCGTGCGCTATCGCGACGCGCTGACCTCGCGGCAGCGCCGGAGCGTGCTGGCGCTGGGCTGGTTCCACGTCGTCCTCGCCGCCGCGCTGGTCTGCTACCTCCTGGTGCCGGAAAATCTTCCGCGTCTTGGGGCGGGGCTCGTGGCCGACACCGTGACCGTGGCTGGGCTGGCAACGATGGTCGTGCTGCAACTGATCGCCGGGCTGCGCACCTGGACGATCACGTACCACGCGGGGCGGGCGCGCGACCCGATCCCCATGCGCCCGCGACCGGGAACGCGCGTCGCCGTCCTCACGACCATCGTTCCGGGCAAGGAGCCGGTGGAGCTCGTGATGGCCACCCTGCGGGCCATGACCCGGATCCGCCACGAGGGCCATCTCGACGTCTGGCTGCTGGACGAGGGCGACGACCCGGAGGTCCGACGCCGGTGCAGGGAGCTGGGCGTGCTCCACTTCAGTCGCAAGGGCCGACCCGAGTGGAACCAGCCGAGCGGGCCGTTCCGCGCGAGGACCAAGCACGGCAATCACAACGCATGGCGCAGCCAGCACGAGCACAGGTACGACGTCGTGGCCCAGATGGACCCGGATCACGTCCCGTTCCCAAACTTCTTGGAGCGCACCCTGGGGTACTTCTCGGACCCCGATGTCGCCTTCGTCGTCGCACCTCAGGTCTACGGCAACCTGCAGGAGTCCTTCGTCGCTCGGGGATCGGCCGAGCTGGCCTACCTATTCCACGGCATCATCCAGCGGGGTGGGAACGGCCACGACGCACCGCTGCTGATCGGGACTAATCACCTGTACCGGCCGGCCGCGTTCGCTCAGATCGGCGGCTACCAGGACTGCATCATCGAGGACCATCTGACCTCGATGGTGGTCTACAGCGCGGTCAACGAGGCAACCGGCGGGAATTGGAAGGGCGTCTACACCCCAGACATCGTGGCCGTCGGAGAGGGACCGGCCACCTACTCGGACTTCTTTAGCCAGCAGAAGCGCTGGGCGTACGGCATATGGGAGATTGCCCGCCAGCACTCCCCGCGCATCTTCCCGCTCATGCGCACCCGACAGCAGCGGTTGTCCTTTTTCGCGCTTCAGACCCACTACCCGACGACGGCGATCGCCTGGGTCGGCGGTGTCAGCCTCTCGATCCTGTACCTGGTGGGCGGCGTGACGGTGACCCACCTGCCGGTCCTGGAGTGGTCGCTCCTGTTCGGCGCCAACCTCCTGGTCGGGCTGTTTTTCGCCTTCTGCATGCGCCGCTTCAACCTGGTGGAACACGAACGGAGGTCCTGGGGGCTATCAGGTATGCTGCTGGACCTCATCACCGCCCCCGTCTTCGTAGCGGCAGCGGCCGCGCAACTGACCGGCCGTCCCCTGAGCTACGTGGTCACCCCCAAGGGCAGCGCCGCAACCGGTGACACCTGGCGAACCTTCCGGCCGCATCTGGCCTGGCTGGCCGTGGCGGTTGGCGCGATGGTCGGCGGTGCCCTGCTCGACCACGACTACCCTGCGCTCTACGTCTGGGCGAGCATCACCGCGCTTCTCTGCTCCCTCCCACTGGCGCACGTGTACATCACCCGCGCGGCCGAAGCCGCCCGGTTCGCGCGAATGCGCCCGGTTCTCCCGCACCGGCGGATCGGCGAGGCCCTCGTCGCCCGAGGTCTGCTGAGCAACGCGCAACTGCGCGACCTGCTGGACCTGCAGGCGACCATGGACCAGGAGTGGACGCGACTCGGCGACCTGGCGGTCAGCGAGGGCTACATCAGCCAGGCCCAGCTCTCCTCCGCGCTCGGTATGCCGGTTACCGCCCCGACCCGGTAAGGGCCATCTCGACCCCGGTTGGGGATGGTGCTCCCGACTTCCGTTGGAGATCGCCGTCCTGGGTAAGCCGGAGCGAGGGATGGAGAACCGAGCAGCGATCAGTCGGGCCGCCCGGCACAGGTCGTTGCCCCCGGATCAGCGCGCCGGCGGTACCGGCCGCTGCTCCGCGGTGCCGCCGTCGGCGGCCGCCCGGTCGTGGCGGGCGCGCTCGGCCTGGTCCTCCTCGCTCGGCCCGCTGAACGCTTGCGAGCGCTTCCGGGCCTCCAGGCTGCCGGTGAACAGCCCCTCGTTGGTGGTCGGCCCCCGGTCCGCCGGCCTCGCCGGCCGCGGTGCGGTGCGGGGGTCGGGCGCCGGCCGCGGTCCGCGCCGCTCCGGCGCCTCGTACCCGGCGGCGCCCTCGTTGCGGACCCGCGGCAGGGCGTGCGGCGCCTCCCGCTGCAGCCAGCCGACGAGCCCCTCGCGGACGGCGCAGCGCAGGTCGAACAGCGTCCCCGCGTCCTGTGCGCTGACCAGCACCCGCACCCGCACCAGCGAGCCGACGGCGTCGGTCACCTGCAGGACCTTGACCCGCTGGTCCCAGTTCTCGTCGTCGGCGACCAGCCGGTCGAGCTCCTCGCGCATCCGGTCGAACGGCGTCGTCCAGTCCACGTCGAGCTCGACGGCGCCGAGGACGGCGGACTCCTTGCGGGTCCAGTTCTCGAACGGCGTGGTGGTGAAGTACGTCGAGGGCAGCACCAGGCGCCGGTCGTCCCAGATGTGCACGACGACGTAGGTCAGGGTGATCTCCTCGATCCGCCCCCACTCGTCCTCCACGACGACGACGTCGTCGACCCGGATCGCGTCGGTGAAGGCCAGCTGCAGGCCGGCGAAGACGTTGGCCAGCGAGGTCTGGGCGGCCAGGCCGGCGACGATGGAGATGACGCCCGCGCTGGCCAGGATGCTGGCCCCGGCGGCGCGGGCGCCGGGGAAGGTCAGCAGCATCGCCGCGACGGTGAGCACGGCGACGAGGACGGCGGCCAGCCGGCGCAGCAGCGAGATCTGCGTACGCACCCGCCGGGCGTGCCGGTTGTCCGCGACGTCGACGTCGTACCGGGCCAGCCAGGCGTCGGCCGCGACGAAGACGGCGACCGCGACCAGCCAGCCGATGGTCGCGATCACCGCGAGCACCAGCACGTGGACGACGACCTCCGACCAGTCGCCCAGCTCGTTCGCCGCCTCCAGCACGACGGTCACCGCGCCGAGCACCAGCAGCGCACGCAGCGGGGTGCGGCCCCGGCGGGAGAGGTCGGCGGTCACCGGCGAGCCGCGGCCCACGCGCCGGACCACCACGCCGATGAGGACGCCGAGCAGCCAGGCCACCAGCGCGGCGCCGGCGAGGACCAGCAGGACCTGCCAGGTCTCCGACGGCAGCAGGCCGGACACGCCCTCGACGGCCTCGTCGGGGCCGACGGGGTCGGTCGCGGGGGCGGACAGCGTGGCGGGCAGCGGACCGGCTCCTCTCGAGGCAACGGCGCAGGTGCACCACGCTAGCCAGCCGGGGACCCTCCGTCAGTCCGGCGTCCCCGCATCGGGTCGGTCCGCGGCGGCGGCGTCCAGCTCCCCGGCGTACCGGCGCACCGCCTCCCGCAGGGCGTCCTCCACGTCCCACCCCCGGGCCTCGGCGGCGGCGACGACGCCCAGCAGCCGCTCGCCGAGCGCCTCCGGGCTCGTGTCCGGCAGCTCGGCCGGCTCCGGCGTGGGCAGACCCACCCGCCCGGCCCGGCGCACGAGGGCCGCGCCCCACGAGGCGGCGGGCTGCGAGCGGGAGACGCCCTCGGTGGGCGAGCGGCGCTGCTTCTCCGCCTTCTTGATCTCCTCCCAGCCGGCCTCGACCTGCGCGACATCGCGCGGCCCGGCGTCCCCGAACACGTGCGGGTGCCGGCGCACCAGCTTGTCGACCAGGTCGCCGGCGACGTCGTCGACGTCGAAGCCGCGCCCGTCGTCCTCCTGCGCCACCCGGGCGTGGAAGACGACCTGGAGCAGCACGTCGCCGAGCTCCTCCCGCATGGCCGGGTAGTCGTCGTCGACGATCGCGTCGTAGGCCTCGTGCGCCTCCTCCAGCAGGTAGCCGCGCAACGAGGCGTGGGTCTGCTCGGCGTCCCACGGACACCCGCCGGGCGAGCGCAGCCGGTCCATGACGGCGACGACGTCCAGCAGCCGCGCGCCGGGCGGCGCCGGCGCCCCGGCCACCGCGGGGACCCCGGGGAGCGCGGCCGCCTCGTCCGGCGACGCCAGGCAGACGACGTCGTCCTCGCGGGCGGTGGCGGCGTCGGCACCGGGCAGCTCCTCGACCGCGACGCCGGCGGCCCGCAGCATCGCGGCCTCCGCGGCGGCGCCGGGCAGCGCGACGACGGGCCGGGGGCCGGTCACCGCCGTCCAGCCGTCCGCGCCCAGCAGCGCGGGGAGACGGGGGTCGACGGTGACGACGAGGGCGACGGGCACCCGCCCAGTCTCCGGGAGCCGGACGCCGGGGCTACTCGACGGGGGTCGTCCCGTCCTCGAGGATCTCGACGACCCCCGTGCCGCCCGGCAGCAGCCGCCCGTCCTCGTAGACCGCGTAGCGGGGGTTGACCGTGATGTCGAGGTCGGCCCGCACCTCCTCGAGGAGCGGTGCGGCCGCCGCCTCCACCTCCTCGCCGGCCGCCTGGACCAGCTGCGGCCGGAGCTCCTCGAACGACGGGTAGACCGTGCCGGCGCGGAAGGCGACGACGACCCCGCCGGCCTGGGGCACCGGCACCGCGACCGCCGTCCCCGGTGCCGCCCCGGCGAGCGGCTCGGCGAGCGGGCCGGGCAGCTCGCCCGGCGCCGAGCGGGTGAGCTCCGGCAGCGTGAACTGGCCGGGGAACCTGGCGGCCACCGCGGGGTAGCTCGCCGGGTCGGCCGCCAGCTCGGCGCTGACCGCGTCGGCCGTCGCCTGGTCGGGCACGGTGATGATGCCGTACTCGACCTGGCCCACCTGCTCCCGGACCTCCTCGTAGCGGGCGCGCAGCGCGGCCTCGTCCACGGGTTCCGCCGCACCCTCGCCGATGGCGATCTCCTGGCGCACCAGCTGCTGGCGCACGCTCTCGCGGACGTCGGCCGGGGAGATGCCCTGCGGGGCGAGCCGGGCGTAGACGGCCTCGGGGTCGCCGAAAAGCTCCTCGATCCGGCGGGTCAGCTCGGCGTCGGTGATCTGCGCGTCGAACCGCTGCGCCGCGGCGTCGTGCACCTCGCCCTCGAGGAGCAGGCCGAGCACCTGGACGGTGAAGTCGTCCTCCCGCCCCGCGACGGCGGCGGCGATCTCGGGGTCCTCGAGGCGGTCGTCGACCTGGGCCTGCAGCTCGTCGACGGTGATCTGCTCGTCGCCCACGTAGGCCGCGACGTCCGGCGCCGACCGGCACCCGGCCAGGGCGAGGACGGCCAGGAGCGCGGCGGTGCCGGCACGAGCGGTGCGGTGCTGCATCACGCGGCGAGAGTGCCACACCGCATGTGACCTGGACCGCAGGCCGCCCCGGCCCGGCTACGCGGCGACAGGCTGTTCGAGCACGGCCCGCAGGACCGAGTGCAGGTTCTCCAGCAGGGCGACGTCCCGCAGCGGGGTCCGGCGGTCGGGGCCGACCGGCACCTTGAGCGAGATCATCCGCACGGCCGCCTTGTACGAGGCGCCGTCGGCCAGCCGGGCCAGCCGCATCTGCTTGGACTCCGGCAGGTCGACCGGGCCCACCCGGACGGTGCGGCCCTGCAGCGAGACCTCGGTGATGCCCAGCGCCCGCATCGCGACCCGGAACCGGGCGACCGCGAGCAGGTTCAGGACGGGTGCCGGCGGGGCGCCGTACCGGTCGGTGAGCTCGTCGAGCACGGCCTGCGCCTGATCCTCGTCCTGGATGGCGGCGACCTTGCGGTAGGCCTCCATGCGCAGCCGCTCGCCCGGCACGTAGTCGTGCGGCAGGTGTGCGTCCACCGGCAGGTCCACCCGCACCTCCACCGGCTCGGCGGGCGCCTCCTCGCCGGTCACCTGCGCCCGGTAGTCGGCCACCGCCTCCCCGACCAGCCGCACGTACAGGTCGAAGCCGACGCCGGCGATGTGCCCGGACTGCTCGCCGCCGAGCAGGTTGCCCGAGCCGCGGATCTCCAGGTCCTTCATCGCCACCGCCATGCCGGCGCCGAGGTCGGTGTTGTTCGCGATGGTGGTGAGCCGGTCCACCGAGGTCTCGGTGAGCGTGCGGGTGGGGTCGTACGTGAAGTACGCGTAGGCCCGCTCCCGCCCACGCCCGACCCGGCCGCGGATCTGGTGCAGCTGGGAGAGCCCGAAGGTGTCGGCGCGGTCGACGATCAGCGTGTTGGCGTTCGGGATGTCCAGGCCCGACTCGACGATCGTCGTCGCCACCAGGACGTCGTACTCCTTCTCCCAGAAGCCGACCATGATCCGCTCGAGCTCGTGCTCCTTCATCTGGCCGTGCCCGACGGCGATGCGGGCCTCGGGCACCAGGTGGCGGATCTTCGCCGCGGCCTTGTCGATCGACTGCACCCGGTTGTGGATGACGAACACCTGGCCGTCGCGCAGCAGCTCGCGGCGGATCGCCGCGGCCATCTGCTTGTCGCTCCACGCACCCACGTAGGTCAGCACCGGGTGCCGCTCCTCGGGCGGGGTGAGGATCGTCGACATCTCGCGGATGCCGGTGAGGCTCATCTCCAGGGTGCGCGGGATCGGGGTTGCCGACATCGACAGGACGTCGACCGCCGTCCGCATCGTCTTCAGGTACTCCTTGTGCTCGACGCCGAAGCGCTGCTCCTCGTCGACGACGACCAGGCCGAGGTCCTTCCACCGCGTGGTCGGCTGCAGCAGCCGGTGGGTGCCCACCAGGATGTCGATCTCGCCGGCGGCGAGCTGCCGGAGGATCTCGGTGGTCTCGCGGTCGGACTGGAACCGGGAGAGCACCTTCACCGTCACCGGGAACTGCGCGACCCGCTCGGAGAAGGTCTTGAAGTGCTGGTTGGCCAGCAGCGTCGTCGGCACCAGGACGGCGACCTGCTTGCCGTCCTGGACCGCCTTGAACGCGGCCCGGATGGCGATCTCGGTCTTCCCGTAGCCGACGTCGCCGCAGATGATCCGGTCCATCGGCACGGTCTGCTGCATGTCGGCCTTGACCTCGTCGATCGCGGCCAGCTGGTCGGGCGTCTCCTGGAACGGGAAGGCATCCTCCAGCTCGCGCTGCCAGACGGTGTCGGGGCCGAAGGCGTGGCCCTGGGTGGCCATGCGCGCCGAGTACAGGCGGATGAGCTCACCGGCGATCTGCTTGACCGCCTTGCGGGCCGAGCTCTTCGTCTTCTGCCAGTCGGCGCCGCCGAGCTTGGACAGCGCCGGGGCCTCCCCGCCGACGTACCGGGTGAGCTGGTCGAGGGCGTCGGTGGGCACGAACAGCCGGTCCGGCGGCTGGTTCCGCCGCGACGGCGCGTACTCGACGATCAGGTAGTCCCGCTGCCCGCCGTTGACGGTTCGGCTGATCATCTCGATGTAGCGGCCGACGCCGTGCTGCTCGTGCACCACCAGGTCGCCGGGCTGCAGCTGCACCAGGTCGACGGCGTTGCGCCGGCGGGCGGGCATCTTCACCGCGTCGCGCATCGTCGTGCCGCGCTGGCCGGTCAGGTCGTGCTCGGTGACCAGCGCCAGCCCGACGCCCGGGAAGGCGAACCCCGCCTCGAGGTTGCCCTGGGTGACGTGGGTGAGCCCGGCGTCGGGAGCGGCGGCGAGGTCGGGCACGAGCCGGACGCCGAGCTCGGCCTCGGTGAGCTGGTCGGCCGCGCGCTCGGCGGGGCCGGGGCCGGCGAAGGTGACGACCACCCGCCACCCGTCGCGGTGCCAGCCGCGCATGCGCTCGACGGCGGCGCCCTGGTCGCCGTGGAACCGCTCGACGGGCGTCGCGTCGAGGGTCACCTGCCGCTCGTCGGCCGTGTCCTCGTCCCCCACGCCACCCCCGAGCGCGAAGACCCCGGTGGTCCACCACGGCAGCCCGCGGGTGCGGGCGGCGGTCTCCACGTCGGCGAGGTCGCGGAACGACGACGCCCCGAGGTCGAGCGGGGCCTCCCCCGCCTCCGCGGCGGTCGCCCACGAGGCGGCGAGGAACTCGTCCGCGGTGCGCACCAGGTCGGCGGCTCGGCTGCGCACCCGCTCGGGGTCGCAGACCAGGACGTGGGTGCCCGCGGGCACCAGGTCGGTGAGCAGCTGCATGGCGGCGTCGCCGATGAGGGCCGGGGTCAGCGACTCCATGCCCTCGACGGCGATGCCCTCGGCCAGCTTGCCCAGGACCTCGATCAGGCCGGGGTGCTCGACGGCGAGTGCAGCGGCGCGGGCCCGCACCTCCCCGGTGAGCAGCAGCTCGCGGCACGGCGGCGCCCACAGCCGGTCCGGCCGCTCGTCCAGCGAGCGCTGGTCGGCGGCGGAGAAGTAGCGCAGCTCGTCGACCTCGTCACCCCAGAACTCCACGCGCACCGGGTGCGGCTCGGTCGGCGGGAAGACGTCGAGCAGCCCGCCGCGGACGGCGAACTCGCCGCGCTTCTCGACCAGCTCGACGCGGGTGTAGGCGGCGTCGGAGAGCGCCTGGGCGATGTCGTCCAGCCCGGCGGAGTCACCGGGCTTCAGCTCGACGGGCACCAGGTCGCCGAGCCTCGGCGCCAGCGGCTGCAGCACGCTCCGCACCGGGGCGACCAGCACGTCGATCGTGCCGTTCTGACCGGGGTGGGTGAGGTCGCGCAGGATCGCGAGGCGCCGGCCGACGGTGTCCGCCCGCGGGCTGAGCCGCTCGTGCGGCAGCGTCTCCCAGGCGGGGAAGGTCTCGACCCGGCGGTCGGGCAGGAAGCAGCGGAGCAGGTCGGCCGCCGCGTCGGCGTCGCGCTCCCCCGCCGTCACCAGGAGGACGGGCACCCCCGCGCCGCCACGCGCGGCGAGCGCGGCGGCCACCAGCGGCTGCACGGGCGGCGGTGCGGTGACCGCCAGCTCGGCGTTCCCGGCCGCGGCCACGACGCGGGCCACGCCCGGGTCGGCGAGGACGACGTCGAGCACGCCGCGCAAGGTCACGTCTGTTCTCCCGGGGGTCCTTCGATCACGGAGGTCGGCCGCGTGCAGCACAGCGGTCCGCCACCGACCAGGCTAATCCGCCGAGGGATGTGTCCCGGCCCGCGGCCGGTGACCCCTGGAGACGCCGAACGGCCGGCCGGCGGGATCGATTCCCACCGGCCGGCCGCCCGAGCGCCGCGCCGCCCCGTCAGACCACGGGGGCGAGCACCACGGTCAGCATCACCGCCCGGCTGCTGGGTGCCGACACGGTGGCGGTCAGGCCGCCGACCGGCCCACCGCCCACCGGAGCGCCGCTGTCGGCCACCAGCGTGGCGACGTCACCGTTGCCGGCACCGGCGATGTTGCTGCGCTCGCTCAGCTCCGCCGGTGGCGTGAACTGCCGCCCCTCCGGCCCCTTGTCCGACCAGATCGACAGCACCCAGCTACCCGCCGCCGCCTCGGCCACCGGCGTCGTGTGGGCCGTCCCCGGCGACCACCCGCCGGCGGCGCCCGTCACCGACGCCACCGGGCCCGTGGCGGCCGTCCCCGAGTAGGCCAGCAGCTGGAGCGTGACCGCCGACGACGTTCCCCCCAGGTCCACCGTCACCACGGACCCGGCATCACCTGCCGCCGCCACCCGGGAGAAGACCTGGGTGGTCATCGCGGTGGCGTCGGCCTGCTGACCGCTCAGGGCCCAGCCGGCCGGAGGGGTCCCCGTCACCGCCGAGTTCGTCGACAGCACCAGGACCAGCCCGTCGCCGGGCCGCACCGCCGCAGGCACCTCCACCGCGACCTCCGTCACCGGACGTGCCGCGACACCGGCCGAACCACGCAAGCCGATGCCGGCGCCGACCGGGGCGGGGGCCACCGTCACGGTCGCCTCCGCCGTACCGATGCCCCCGGAGGCGTCGGTCACCGTCAAGGACACCAGGTAGTCCCCGGCCGCGGCGTACGCGTGCTCCACCACCGGGCCGGTCGCCGTGGTCCCGTCACCCAGGTCCCACGCCCACGAGGTCACCGGCCCGTCCGCGTCCGACGACGCCGACCCGTCGAACTCGCACGTCAAGCCGGCACACGTGGAGGTGAGCACCGCCTCCGGCGCGGACCCGACCGGCTCGGCCGGATCGCCGGGGTCGGCCGGGTCGACCGGCTCGGCGGGCGGAGCCACCTCGTCCGCCGCCAGCACCACCGTCAGCATCACCGCGCGGCTGCTGGGCGCCGACACGGTGGCCGTCAGCCCCCCGACCGGCCCACCGCCCACCGGAGCGCCGCTGTCGGCCACCAGCGTGGCGACGTCGCCGTTGCCGGCACCGGCGATGTTGCTGCGCTCGCTGAGCTCCGCCGGTGGCGTGAACTGCCGCCCCTCCGGCCCCTTGTCCGACCAGATCGACAGCACCCAGCTGCCCGCCGCCGCCTCGGCCACCGGCGTGGTGTGCGCCGTGAGGCCCGCCCCGTCGGCCGCACCCGTGACCGAGGCCACCGGCCCCGAGGCGGCGGTGCCCGAGTACGCCATCAGCTGCAGCGTGAGCGCCGACCAGGTGCCGACCGAGACCTCGACGGTGGAGCCGGCGTCGCTCGCCGTGGCCACGCGGGTGAAGACCTGCGTGGTCATGGCGGTGCCGGCGGCCTGGCCACCGGCCGGCGTCCAGCCCTCCGGCGCGGTCCCGGTCGCCGCGGAGTTGGTGGAGAGGACCAGCACCAGGCCGTCGCCGGCGCGCACGGAGTCCGGGACGTCCACCGACGCCGCCGTCACCGGCCGTGCCGCCACACCGGCCGAGCCGCGCAGGCCGATGCCGGTGCCCACCGGAGCAGCCGTCACCGTGACCGTCGCCGTCTCGCCATCGGCTGCACCCTGGGCGTCGGTGACCGTCAGGGCCACCGTGTACTCACCGGCCGCCGCGTAGGTGTGCACCGGCGCCGCCTCGGTGCTGGTGGCACCGTCCCCGAAGTCCCACGCGTAGGAGAGCGGTCCACCGTCCGGGTCGGTCGACTCCGCGGCGTCGAACGAGCAGGTGAGCTCGGCGCACGAGGAGGAGATGACCGCGGCCGGCGCCTGGTTCGCCGTGCCGGACGCGGGCTGCAGCAGGAGCGTCAGCATGGTGGCGCGACTGCTCGACGTGGGCACGGTCGCGGTGACCCCGCCCACCGAACCCGCCGGCACGGGAGCGCCGCTGTCGGCCACCAGCGTGGCCACGTCGCCCCGGCCCCCGCCGGCGAGGTTGCTGCGCTCCGTCACGCCCTGCGGGGCCGTGAACTGCCGCGCCGAGGACCCCTTGTCCGACCAGACCGACAAGACCGCCTCGCCCGTGACGCCCGGTAGTCCGACCTGCTGCAGGACCGTCAGGAGGACCTGGGTCACCACCAGGGCGCCGTACCACGCGGCGCGCCGGACGGCCGAGGTTCGCCCGGCCGGGTCGAGGATGCGGTGATCGATGACGTCGAAGGCCAACAGGGCCAGGATGAACACCCAGAGCGCCTCCGCCAGATCGGTCACGACGCCCGTGTGGTTGAACGCCACGACGAGCACTAAGGCTCCGGCCGAGAGCCACCCCGCGAGCCGGGCCGGCAACGGCCGCCGCAACTGCAGGTAGGGCACCAGCAGGGCCGCGGCGAGTAAGGCCTCGTTGAGCGTGCGCATCCGGCTCGGCAGGTCGCTGGCGAGCAGAGCCAGGCCGATCGCCACGCCGACGACGGCCGCGAGCGCGGTCAGAGGCCACTGCCGCCGGTGCCGGGCGAGTCGCGGCCGGGCGTACTGGACCCACAGCACGAGGAGGAGCGCCAGGAGCACCCCCTCGCTGTTCCGAGCGACGAGGGAGGCGACGACGTCGGGCAGCACGGCCGGCAGCAGCTCCAGGAAGACACCGAGGAGTAGCACAGCGAGCAGAAGGCAGAAGGCAGCCGAGAGCTGCCGGGCGGAGGGTCGCACGCGGGCAGGCTGGCACCGGGGTACGCCGCGACCAACCTCGCTCACCCGTCAGGGGGGTGGCATCCTCCACCGCACGCATCCCACCATGAGGTTGACACTGAGTAACGGGCCCCAACTCAGGTGGCACCCTCAGGCGTGTCTACCAGCCGCGCGCCCGCCCCCTGCACGCCCGCGTCGTCGACCGCTCCGGCAGCGCACAGCGCCCCGACCGAGGCGTCAACACGCACCGTCACGCTTTACCCGATAGGGCCGTGCGGGGGCGCCGTCAGGTGCGGGGGTGCACCTGGTTCTGCGCGGCCTCCAGGCCGGAGGTGAGGAGGAGCTCGGTGGCGTCGGCGGCCTCGACCAGCACCAGGTCGAGCTCCTTGCGCTCGGTCGCCGAGAAGTCCTTGAGCACGTAGTCGGCGGGGTCCTGCCGGCCCGGCGGGCGGCCGATGCCGACCCGCACCCGCAGGTAGTCCCTGGTCCCGGTCGAGCGGGTGACCGAGCGGAGCCCGTTGTGGCCGCCCTCCCCACCGCCGCGCTTGAGCCGCACGACGCCGAAGTCGATGTCCAGCTCGTCGTGGATCACGACCAGCTGCTCGGGCGGCAGCTTGTGGTAGTCCAGCAGGCCCCGCACCGGTCCGCCCGACTCGTTCATGTAGGTCGACGGCACGGCGAGCACGACCCGCCGCCCCGCCAGCCGGCCCTCCCCGGAGAGCGCGCGGGCGCGCGCGCCCTTGCCCGCCGCGAGCCGGATGCCGGCCCGGCGGGCCAGCTCCTCGAGGACCATCGCGCCGACGTTGTGCCGGTTGCCGGCGTAGGTCGGACCGGGGTTGCCCAGACCGACGACCAGGTAGGGGCCCTCGGGAGGCGGGGACGCCGCAGGGGCGCCGGCAGTGCCGGCGCCCCTGCGGTCCGTGCTCTCGGTCAGCGGATGCCTCAGTCGTTCTTGCTGTTCTCGGCGGCGTCCATCGACTCGCCGCTGCCCTGGTCGAGGGGCTCGGGGACGACGTCGCCCTCGCCGGCGCCCTCGGCCGCCTCGTCGGACTCCTCGCGCTCGATGCCGGCCTCGGCCTCGGCCTCGGCGAGCTCGGCCTCCAGGGCCTCGGCCGTGGGCGCGCCGAGGAAGCCGATGACGAGGGCCTCGGGGTCGGTGATCAGCGTGGAGCCCGCCGGCAGCGCGAGGTCACCGGCGGTGATGTTCTGCCCGGCGTCGCGGCCGGTGACGTCGACCTCGATGCTGTCGGGCAGCCTCGTGGCGTCGGCCTCGATCTGGACGGTGTTCAGCTGGTGGTTCGGGATGGCGTCCGGCGCCGGGGTGCCGACGACGACGATCGGCACGTCGACGGTGGTCTTCTCACCGCGGCGGACCAGCAGCAGGTCGACGTGCTCGTGCACGCGGGTCAGCGGGTCGCGCTGCACGGCCTTGGTCAGCGCCAGCTGCTCCTTGCCATCCAGCACGATGGTCAGCAGGACGTTGCCGCCGCCGTTGCGCAGCGCCGCGGCGAACTCGCGCGCCGGCAGCGAGAGGTGGACGACGTCCTGGCCGTGCCCGTAGAGGACGGCGGGGACGCGGCCGGCGCGCCGGGTGCGGCGGGCGCTGCCCTTGCCGAACTCGGTGCGGGTCTCGGCCTCGAGACGGAAGTCAGCCACGGTGGTGTGCTCCTCGGGTGGTGGATCGGTCTGCGGTCCGGCGACCGGGCGCAGCACACCCCACGGGGCACACGCACGTCGATCACGGAGTACGGGTGGACCGTCTCCCTCGCCGGGCAACGGGAGACACGGTACCCCAGCCCTGTGGCATGGCGGCGCCTGCCCCGGAGGGATGAGGGCAGGTGCTCCCGTGGCGGCCGAACGCCCAGTATCGGGAGACCGCCGGTGAACGGAAGAGATATGCACTCAGAATCCGACCACGCCCTCGCACACGCCCTGGCCACCTCGGCCGGCGAGGTGCTCCTCCGCGTCCGGGCCGGCTCCTACCCCGGCACGGAGGCGCTCAAGGACGCCGGCGACGCCGCCGCCCACGCGCACCTGGTGACCCGGCTGCAGGCGACGCGCCCGGGGGATGCGGTGCTCTCCGAGGAGGGCGCGGACGACCCCGCGCGGGCGGGCGCCGAGCGGGTCTGGATCGTCGACCCGCTGGACGGCACCCGTGAGTTCGCCGAGCTGGACCGCGCCGACTGGGCGGTGCACGTGGCGCTCTGGGAGCGCGGCGAGCTGGTGGCCGGCGCGGTCGCCCTGCCGGCCGAGGGCGTCACGCTCGGCACGGTCGCGCCCGCGACGCTGCCGGCGCGCGCCGAGGGGCCGGTGCGACTGGCCGTCAGCCGCAGCCGCCCGCCGGCGCTCGTGCAGGAGCTGGCGGCCGCGCTCGGGGCCGAGCTGGTGCCCAGGGGCTCGGCCGGGGTCAAGGCGATGGCGGTGGTGCGCGGTCGGGCCGACGCCTACGTGCACGGCGGGGGCCAGTACGAGTGGGACTCCGCGGCACCGGTCGCCGTCGCCCGCGCCGCCGGTGCGCACACGAGCCGGCTCGACGGCTCGCCGCTGGTCTACAACCAGGCCGACCCGTACCTGCCGGACCTGGTGGTCTGCCGCCCGGAGCTCACCGAGCGGCTGCTCGGCGCCCTGGCGGACCTGGGCCCGGCCCGCACCGACGAGGGGGATCGGGCATGACCACGCGCTACGAGCTGAGCCACCTCGACGCGCTCGAGGCCGAGGCGGTGCACGTCCTCCGGGAGGTCGCCGCCGAGTTCGAGCGCCCCGTGCTGCTGTTCTCCGGCGGCAAGGACTCGATCGTCATGCTGCACCTGGCCGAGAAGGCGTTCTGGCCGGCCCGCATCCCCTTCCCGGTGATGCACGTCGACACCGGGCACAACTTCCCCGAGGTCATCGAGTACCGCGACCGCCGGGTCGCCGAGGCCGGCGTCCACCTCGTCGTCGCCTCGGTGCAGGAGTCGATCGACGCCGGTCGGGTGCGGGAGCAGAAGGGCCCCCGGGCCAGCCGCAACCCGCTGCAGACGGTGACCCTGCTCGACGCGATCGAGCGACACGGATTCGACGCCGCCTTCGGCGGCGCCCGCCGCGACGAGGAGAAGGCCCGCGCCAAGGAGAGGGTGTTCTCCTTCCGCGACGAGTTCGGGCAGTGGGACCCGAAGAACCAGCGGCCGGAGCTGTGGTCGCTCTACAACGGCCGCCACCACCGCGGTGAGCACATCCGGGTGTTCCCGCTGTCGAACTGGACCGAGCTCGACATCTGGCAGTACATCGGCAGGGAGGGCATCGAGCTCCCGTCGATCTACTTCGCCCACCGCCGCGAGCTGTTCCTCCGCGACGGCATGCTGCTGTGGCCGAACGAGCACGTCACCCCGGCGGAGGGCGAGGACGTCTTCGAGGCGACGGTGCGCTACCGCACCGTCGGGGACGTCACCTGCACCGGCGCCGTGGCGTCCGCGGCGCGCACCGTCGAGGACATCGTCGAGGAGGTGGCCGCCACCCGGGTCACCGAGCGGGGAGCGACGCGCGCCGACGACCGGGCCAGCGAGGCCGCGATGGAAGACCGCAAGCGCGAGGGGTACTTCTGATGGAGATGCTGCGGGTCGCCACGGCCGGCTCGGTGGACGACGGCAAGTCGACGCTCATCGGTCGGCTGCTGTACGACACCAAGTCCATCTTCAGCGATCAGCTGGAGGCGGTGGAGCGCACCAGCGCCGCGCGCGGTGACGAGTACACCAACCTGGCGCTGCTCACCGACGGTCTGCGGGCCGAGCGGGAGCAGGGCATCACCATCGACGTGGCCTACCGCTACTTCGCGACTCCCAAGCGGAAGTTCGTCGTCGCCGACACCCCCGGGCACATCCAGTACACCCGCAACATGGTGACCGGTGCGTCGACGGCCAACGCGGCGCTGATCCTGGTCGACGCCCGCAAGGGCCTGCTCGAGCAGAGCCGCCGGCACGCGTTCCTGGCCAGCCTGCTGCGGGTGCCGCACCTGGTCCTGTGCGTCAACAAGATGGACCTCGTCGACTACGACCGTGGCGTCTTCGACGCGATCGCCGACGAGTTCCGCACCTTCGCCGCGAAGCTCGACGTGGGCGACCTGACGGTCATCCCCGTGTCGGCGCTGGCCGGCGACAACGTCGTCACCCGGTCGGCGAACATGCCGTGGTACGAGGGCACCTCGCTGCTGCACCACCTGGAGGAGCTGCACATCGCCTCCGACCGGAACCTGATCGACGCCCGGTTCCCGGTGCAGTACGTCATCCGCCCGTTCTCCGCCGAGCACCCCGACTACCGGGGCTACGCCGGCCAGGTGGCCGGCGGCATCTTCAAGCCCGGTGACGACGTCGTCGTGCTGCCCTCGGGGCTGCCGTCGCGGATCGCCGCCATCGAGACCAGGGACGGACCCGTCGCCGAGGCCTTCCCGCCGATGTCGGTGACGATCCGGCTCGAGGACGAGATCGACGTCTCCCGGGGTGACATGGTCTGCCGGCCCCACAACCAGCCCGCCGTCTCCCAGGACGTCGAGGCGATGGTCTGCTGGCTGCACGAGGAGCCGATGCGGCCGGGCGGGAAGTACGCGGTCAAGCACACGACGCGGTCGGCCCGCGCTCTGGTGAAGGACCTGCGCTACCGGCTGGACGTCAACTCGCTGCACCGCGACGAGGGCGCCGCCACGCTGGCCCTCAACGAGATCGGCCGGCTGCGGCTGCGGGTCACCGCGCCGCTGTTCACCGACCCCTACCGGGTCAACCGGACGACGGGGAGCTTCATCCTCGTGGACGAGGGCAGCAACGCGACGGTCGGCGCGGGGATGGTGCTGTAACCCCTCCCGCGAACCCCTCCCGCGCGAGGAGCGCCTGCTGAGCGCTACGACCGCCGAGCGCCCCCCATCGCCGAGAGCACCAGGCGGGCGCACGCCTCGACGTCCGTGCCGCTGGTGTGGACGGTGACCTCCGCGTCGGTGGGCGCCTCGTAGGGATCGCTGATCCCGGTGAACGCCGGGATCTCGCCGCGGCGCGCCTTCGCGTACAGGCCCTTGCGGTCCCGGGCCTCGCACTCGGCGAGCGGCGTGGCGACGTGCACCAGCACGAAGCTGCCCCGCCCTGCCTGCGCCTCCACCTCCCGCCGGACGTCGGCGCGCACCGCCGCGTACGGGGCGATCGGCGCGCAGACGGCGATCCCCCCGTGCTTGGCGATCTGCGCGGCCACCCAGCCGATCCGCCGCACGTTGGTGTCCCGGTCCTGCTGCGAGAAGCCGAGCCCCGCCGACAGGTGGTGGCGCACCTCGTCGCCGTCGAGCAGGGTGACCGCCGAACCGGACTCGAGCAGCAGTTCGACCACGCGCCCGGCGATCGTCGACTTGCCCGCACCCGACAGCCCCGTGAAGAACAGCACCGTGCCACCCGTCCGGGCGGGTTCGGGGTCGGCCCGCTCCCCCAGCAGCGTCGCGCCGTACCGGGCGGCCAGCTCCCCCCAGGGCAGCTCCGGGTCGGCGGCGGTGACCGGTACCAGGACCAGCTCGACCTCGCGGCCGGTCGCGCGCACCCCCGCCCAGGCGGCGGCGCCGGTGGAGACCGAGGCGGAGTCCGCCGGCGCACCGGCCACGGGCAGCAGCGCGAGGACGCGCTCGGGCAGCTCCGCAGGGTCGGCGGGGGGCCGGCCGACCCAGGCGGCCGGCGCCGCCCAGCCGAGGTCGGTCAGCCGCCGGGCCACCGCCGCGGGCGAGCGCCAGCGCGGGATCTCCGCCACCGCCAGCCCGTCGCCCTCGCGGACGGCGACCGGCACGCCCTGGGCGTCCTCGAAGGCCTCCCCGGCCGGCAGGTCGGGGACCGCGGCGCCCAGGCCGAAGTGGTAGCGGGCCACGGCGGCCACCTGGGCGTCGGTGAGTCGGGCGCGAGCGGGCACGCCGGCCATCCTCCCAGGGGACCGGCCGCGGACCACCCGGCCGCCCCCCGGCGGGGTGAGCTCAGCTGGCGCCGTCGAAGAGGCTGGTGACCGAGCCGTCCTCGAAGACCTCCTTGATGGCCCGCGCGAGCAGCGGGGCGATCGAGAGGACGGTGAGCTTGTCGAACTGGCGGGCCGGCTCGATGGGCAGCGTGTTGGTCACGATGACCTCGCTGATCTTGCTGTTGGACAGCCGCTCGACGGCGGCTCCGGACAGCACACCGTGCGTGGCGGTGACGATGACGTCGGCGGCCCCGGCGTCGAACAGGGTCTCGGCGGCCTTCACGATCGTGCCGCCGGTGTCGATCATGTCGTCGACCAGGATGCAGACCCGGCCCTCGACCTCGCCGACGACGCGGTTGGCGACGACCTCGTTGGCCACCATCGGGTCACGCGTCTTGTGGATGAAGGCCAGCGGGGTGCCGCCGAGCTTGTCGCTCCACCGCTCGGAGACGCGGACCCGCCCGGAGTCGGGCGAGACGACGGTGATGTCGCGGTCGCCCCAGCGCGCGCAGACGTGCTTGACCAGCAGGTCGAGGGCGAAGAGGTGGTCGACCGGGCCGTCGAAGAAGCCCTGGATCTGGGCGGTGTGGAGGTCGACGGTCATCAGCCGGTCGGCGCCCGCGGTCTTGAACATGTCGGCGACCAGGCGCGCCGAGATCGGCTCGCGGCCGCGGTGCTTCTTGTCCTGCCGGGCGTAGGGGAAGAACGGCGCGACGACGGTGATCCGCTTGGCCGAGGCGCGCTTGAGCGCGTCGACCATGATCAGCTGCTCCATGAGCCAGGTGTTGATCGGCGCGGTGTGGCTCTGCACCACGAAGGCGTCGCAGCCGCGCACCGACTCCTCGAAGCGCACGAACAGCTCGCCGTTGGCGAACTCGTAGGAGGCCGTGGGGGTGGGGGTGACGCCCAGGTGACCGGCGATCTCGTCGGTCAGCGCGGGGTAGGCCCGGCCGGAGAAGAGCATCATGCTCTTGTTCGTCGTCTGCCGGATCGCACTCATCGGCTCGCTGTCCCTAGCTGTCGTGGGCCGCACGGGAGGACTCGGACGGGTCCGTCCCGGGTGCCTCGGTCCGGCCCTCGGCCGCTGCCGCGGCCTCCGCAGCGGGCGTTCCGGACCGTCGGCGACGCACCCAGCCTGCCACATTCCGCTGGGGTGCCCGAGCGACGGCCATCGCCCCCGGGGGGACGTCGGAGGTGATGACCGACCCCGCGGCGGTGTACGCGCCGTCCCCCACCGTGACCGGCGCCACGAACATGTTGTCGGCACCGGTGCGCGCGTGCTCACCGATGGTGGTGCGGTGCTTGGCGACGCCGTCGTAGTTCACGAAGACCGTGGCCGCCCCGATGTTGGTGCCGCGGCCGATCGTCGCGTCGCCCACGTAGGAGAGGTGCGGGATCTTCGCCCCCTCCCCCACCTGCGCGTTCTTGGTCTCGACGAACGTGCCGACCTTCGCCCCGGCGCCGAGGTCGGTGCCCGGGCGCAGGTAGGCGAACGGACCCACCGAGACCCGCGCGCCGATCCGCGCCCCGACCGCGTGCGCCCGCACCACGGTGGCGCCCTCGCCGACCTCGGTGTCCTCCAGGGTGGTGTCCGGGCCGACGTGGGCAGCATCACCCACGGAGGTCACCCCGCGGAGGTGGGTGCCGGGCTCCAGGACCGCGTCCCGGCCGACGGTCGCGGTGACGTCGACCCACGTGGTGAGCGGGTCGACGACGGTGACACCGCTGCGCATGAGCTCCTCGAGCAGGCGGTCGTTGAGGGTGCGGCGGCGGGCGGCGAGCTCCACGCGGTCGTTGCAGCCGAGGACGTCGTCGGGGTCGTCGGCCCGGACGGCGGCCGTGGGGGCCCCGCCGGCGACGAGCGGCGCGAGCGCGTCGGTCAGGTACTGCTCGCCCTGCGCGTTCGACGTCCCGAGGCCGGCCAGGACCCGGCGCAGCGTGGCGGCGTCGGCGACGTAGACGCCGGCGTTGACCTCCCGGATGGCGCGCTGCTCGTCGGTCGCGTCGCGCTCCTCGACGATGGCCTGCGGGGTCCCGCGGTCGTCGCGGACGATCCGGCCCAGACCGGTCGGGTCCTCGACCTCGGCGGTGAGGACGGTGAAGACGCTCCCGGCGGCGTCGTGGGCCGCCACCAGCCCGGTGAGCGTCCGGCTGGTCAGCAGGGGCGAGTCCCCGTTGACGACGAGGACGGAGCCCTCGAGGTCCCGGACGGCGGCCAGCGCCACACCTGCCGCGTGGCCCGAGCCGAGCTGCTCCTCCTGCACGACCGCCCGGGCGTCGGGCGCGATCTCCGCGAGGTGGGCCTCCACCTGCTCCCGGCCCGAGCCGACGACGACCACCGTCCGGCCCGCCGAGAGCGGCGCGGCCGCGGCGAGCACGTGCCCGAGCATGCTGCGGCCGCCGAGCGGGTGCAGCACCTTGGGGGTGGACGAGCGCATCCGGGTGCCCTGCCCGGCGGCCAGGACCACGACGGCGGCCACCGTCGGCGCATCGGGGGCGGGAACCGGCTGCGGGTGGGTCACGGAACTCCTCGGGAGGCGTCGGCGGGTTGCGCTGGGGGACTCGGACTCGAACCGAGACTTCCCGGCTCCAAAGGCCGGCGGGCTGCCGATTACCCCATCCCCCATCCCCGGGCCGGTGCGGGCCCGGGAGGCGCCGGCGGAGGGCGCCCGACGGCGAGCCTAGGGCCCCGCCGGTGCCGGGAGCACGCGCGCGGGGCCGCGGGCGCCCCGCGGTCCGGTCGCCGGGTCCCCCGCGGTGGCGTACGTTACGGCCACGTAGCCGGGCCGCGCGCACCGGCCAACACCCCCCTCGGTCGCCTCGGAGGCCCCTTGTCCGCTCCTGCCCGCACCCGGCCCATGGCTCCCCCGCGCCCCGCGGACCCGCACGCCGGGCTCCCGGAGAACGCGATCGGGCGGCGCAAGAGCGTCCTGGAGATCGTCACCCTCTACGTCTTCGTGGTGGTGCCCTTCCTCGCTCTGGCCGCGGTCGTGCCGGCGGTGTGGGGCTGGGGGCTCTCCTGGCTGGATGTGGGGCTGGCGGTCGGCTTCTACTTCTTCACCCTGCTGGGTGTGACGGTGGGCTACCACCGCTACTTCACCCACGGCTCGTTCAAGGCGAAGCGGCCGCTGCGGCTGGGGCTGGCCGTCGCCGGCTCCATGGCGATCCAGGGGCCGGTCATCCAGTGGGTGGCCGACCACCGGCGCCACCACGCGTTCTCCGACCGCGAGGGCGACCCGCACTCGCCGTGGCGCTACGGCACGGGCGCCGGCGCGCTGCTGAAGGGCATGTTCCACGCCCACCTGGGCTGGCTGTTCGAGCGGCGCAAGACGAACGCCGAGCGCTACGCGCCCGACCTGCTCAAGGACTCCGCCCTGGTCACCACCGGTCGGCTGTTCGTGGTGTGGGCCGCGGTCAGCGTGTTCCTGCCCGCGCTCATCGGCGGCCTGGTCACCGGCACCTGGGCCGGCGCGTGGACCGCCTTCTTCTGGGCGGGACTGGTGCGCATCGCGCTGCTGCACCACGTGACCTGGTCGATCAACTCGGTCTGCCACGTGGTGGGCGACCGCCCCTTCGTCTCCCCCGGCCGCGACCGGGCGACGAACTTCTGGCCGCTGGCGATCCTCAGCGCCGGCGAGTCGTGGCACAACCTGCACCACGCCGACCCGACCTGCGCCCGGCACGGCGTGCTGCGCGGGCAGATCGACATCAGCGCCCGGGTGATCTGGGCGTTCGAGAAGCTCGGCTGGGCCTGGAACGTCAAGTGGCCCGACCCGGTCCGGCTCGCCGCCAAGCGCCGTGTGCCGGCGACCACCGCCGCCTGACCACCGCCGCCTGAGCGCCGCCGCCTGAGCGCCGCCGCCTGAGCGCCCCGCCCGGCCCGCGCCGGTCAGCCGACGGGCCGGGCCCCCGGGACGGGGCCGCTGACGGCCCGGACGGTGCGGAAGACCCCGACGCCGGCCAGCTCGGCGGCGAGGCGGACGGCGGACCGCTCGTCGTCCGCCAGCGCGGCCACCGTGGGCCCCGAGCCGCTGACCAGCGCGGCGCGGGCGCCGGCGTCCTCGGCGGCGCGCAGCGCCCGGCGCAGCTCCGGCCGGAGGGCCAGGGCGGCCGGCTGCAGGTCGTTGGCCAGCGCCCCGGCGAGCTCGTCGACCGAGCCCGAGCGCAGCGCGGCGAGCACGGGCCCGGCCGGCGTCGGCCCGGTCACGTCCGGCGCCCGGCCGTCGGCGCGCATGCGGTCGAGCTCCCCGTAGACCGCCGGCGTCGAGAGCCCCTCCCCGGCGATGCCGAGCACCCAGTGCCACCGCCCGGCGGCGAGCACCGGGGAGACCTGCTCCCCCCGGCCGGTGCCGAGAGCCACCCCGCCGACGAGGCTGAACGGCACGTCGCTGCCGAGCCGGGCGGCGAGCCCGAGGAGCTCCTCCCGGCCGGCCCGGGTGCCCCAGAGCGCGTCCAGCGCGACCAGCGTCGCCGCGGCGTCGGCGCTGCCCCCGGCCAGCCCGGCGGCGACCGGGATGCTCTTGACCACCTCCAGGTCGGCGTCGGCGCGGACCCCCGCGTGCGCGGCGAGCAGCTCCGCCGCCCGCCAGACGAGGTTGGTGCGGTCGGCGGGCACCAGCCCGGGGCCGTCGGCGCCCTCGCCGCTCAGCCGCAGCGAGAGCCCCTCACCCGGCCGTGCCGTGACGGTGTCGTGCAGCGACACCGCGAGGTAGACGGTGTGCAGCGCGTGGAAGCCGTCCTCGCGCAGCGGGCCGACGCCGAGGTGCACGTTGACCTTCGCCGGCGCCCGGACGACCACGGCGCTCACGGCTGCACCGGCTCGGTGGCGGCCAGGCGGGCGAAGTCGGTGACGGAGAGCTGCTCGCCGCGGGCGGTGGGCTCGATGCCGGCCGCCCGCAGGCGCTGCTCGGCCGCGGCCGGGCTCCCCGCCCAGCGCGCCAGCGCCGCGCGCAGGCCCTTGCGGCGCATGCCGAAGGCCGCGTCGACGGCGGCGAAGGTCGCCACCCGGTCCCCCGGCGGCGGCGGACGGCGGACGAGGGCGACCAGGCCGGAGTCGACGTTCGGCTCGGGCCAGAAGACCCGCCGCCCCACGTTGCCCGCCCGGCGCACCTCGCCGTACCAGGCGGCCTTGACCGACGGGACGCCGTAGGCCGGCGTCCCCGGCGCGGCGGCCAGCCGCTCGGCGACCTCGGCCTGCACGAGCACCAGCGCCCGGTCGAGCGTGGGCAGCAGCTCGAGCAGGTGCAGCAGCACCGGGACGGCGATGTTGTAGGGCAGGTTGGCCACCAGCGCGGTGGGCGGGCGGCCGGGCAGCTCGCGGATCCGGAGCGCGTCGTCCCGCACCACGGTGAGCCGGTCGGCGAGGTCGGGCCGGCGGGCGGCGACCGTGCCGGGCAGCAGCTCGGCCAGCCGCGGGTCGATCTCCACCGCCGTCACGTGCGCGGCGGAGGGCAGCAGCCCGAGGGTGAGCGAGCCCAGCCCGGGCCCCACCTCGAGCACGACGTCGTCGGGCCGCAGGTCGGCGGTGCGCACGATCCGCCGGATGGTGTTCGCGTCGTGGAGGAAGTTCTGGCCGAGCGTCTTGGTGGGACGCAGGTCGAGCTGCTGGGCCAGGTCGCGGATCGCGGCCGGGCCCAGCAGCCCGTCGGTCGGCTCCGGTGCGGTGGTCAGCGGATCAGCTGAACAGGCGGGGCCCGCAGTGCGGCCACTGGCCGGCGCCGGAGCGCTGGTACAGCAGCTGCGCGCGGTAGGTCTGCTCGTCGGCCGAGGCGGCGGCGGGGTCGCCGGTGCCGCCGACCGAGTTCCAGGTGGACTGCGAGAACTGGTACATGCCGCGGTACTTGCCCGTCGAGCTCACCGCGTCCGGGCGGCCGCCGGACTCGCACCCGGCGAGCGCGGCCCAGTTGAGGCCGTCCGCGGCCGGGCGGTTGGTCGGGCGGGTCTTGGTGCCGACCGCGACCTGCTCGTCGACCGGCTGGCGGGTGACGCTGCTCGACAGCGTCTCGCGGCTGGTCTCGGCACCGTCGACGACGGTCACCCGGTAGGTGGTCACCTGCTCCCCGTCGACGCCCGGGACGGTCACCGTCTCCTCGCCCAGGAAGGCCTCGGCGTCCTGGGTCTCCACGCGCCCGTGCGCCACCGGGGTGGCCTCGCTGATCTCGGAGACCTGCACCCGGTACACCTGCAGGCGCATCCGGTTCAGCAGCGCCTGGGACAGCCGCAGGCTGGTGCGGTCGGTCCCGCTGAGCGCGATGCCCTGCTCGGCGAGCAGGTCACCGGCCGTGGCGGCGGTCGTGGTGACCACCCGCTCCTGGCCGTCGGCGACGAGCACGACCTCCTTGGGCGTGGTGATGCTCAGCCGCATCCCCTCCAGCGGAAGGCGCTCGCTACGGCTGGCGGAGACCACCAGGCCGTCGGTGCGGAAGCCGAGCTGGTCGAGCGCCTCCTGGACCGACAGGGCGGTCACGAGCACCTCGCGGGAGACGCCGTCCACCGTGAGCTCGATCGGCCGCGCCCGGTTGAGGACGACGGTGTCACCGTCGGCCACCACCTGGTCCGCGGCGGGCAGCACGACGTCGTGCGCCGCGAGGGAGAGCCCCTCCTCCTCGAGCACCTCGGCCACGGTGCCGGCGTAGGTGCCGACGTCCCGGCTCTGCCCGTCCACGGTCAGCGTGACGGACTTCTGGGCGAGGAAGAAGGCCAGCGTCCCGCCCACCAGTCCGAGGAGGACGAGGGCGAAGAGGCTGAACTGCAGGGAGCGGCGCACGACACTTCCAGGGGTCACAGAACCCGGGCAGGAGAGCGTCGGGACCGCCGGAGCGGCCCGGTCGCGTCGGCGGCTCGGACGGCAGCGGCCGGGTTGCCCCGGTGCGGCGCCGCCCGGGTCGTCGCTCCACCCCGGCTGTCGGTCACGACACGATAACGAACACTCTGCGGATGGCTCTGGTGCACGAGGAGTGAAGCAGAGGGCACCTGCTCCGCTGTGTCGACTCGCCGACACGTCCAGTCATCGCCACGCCGCGCCAGGACGCCGGCTGGGCCGCCGGTCCGGCCGGCGACGGGTGACCAAGCCCACGGGGTGGAGACCCCCGTCCGGGGGAACGCGGGGTGCTCAGCCGGCCAGCGCGGGCGCGCTCGAGGGCACGGGCCGCAGCCAGCTCCAGAGGAACACGGCCACCGCGACCCCCGCGGCCAGCGCGGAGAACCCCCCGGCGACGAAGGCGACCGGCAGCACGTCGAACCCCTCGCCGACCTCGTCGCCCAGGTCGAGCCCCACCCGCAGCAGCAGGGCGCCGAGCGGCAGCAGCGCGCTCACGCTCGCGGCGGCGACCACCAGGTGCGCCGTCCAGGTGCGCAGCGCCTCGTCGACCGGCACGTCGGCCCCGTCGGCGGGCATCGGCCGGAGCAGGGCGCGCAGCAGCGCCACCTCGGCCAGCAGCCAGGCCGCCGCGGGCACCGCCACCAGCGCCCAGGCCACCGGACCGCCGAGGTCACCCGTGGACCACGACCACCCGGCGAGGAACAGCTCCGCGGCGACCACCACGCGCATCGTCCACAGCAGCCAGGCCGAGATCTGCTCCCCCTGGCGCGGGCGGCGCGGCGGCGCGCTCAGCTGCCAGCGCGGTCGCGGCCGGGTCGCCTCGGCGAGCAGGACGCCCGCCAGCGAGCCGACGACGAGGATCGGCACCCACAGGAAGACCGACGCCTCGGCGAGCACGACGACGCTCGCCACCACCCCGGCGATGCCCAGGAGCAGGCCGAGCCACCGCCAGCGGCGACCGTGCGCCGCCTGGCGCTGCAGCGTCGCCGTCCCCTCCCGGCTGGGGTCGGCCAGCTCGACGGCGCCACCGGCGACGGCGCGACGCCCGCTCGCCAGCGCCCATGCGCGAGCCAGCAGCACACCGGGCACCAGCACGGCGATGAACACCACGACGGCGATGAGACGACCCACGAGTGCCAGTGTCCCCCGGAATGCCGGGCGTGGGGCAGGCGCCGGTCACGCTCCGGTAACACCGGCGTCCCGGCGGCGGCGCTAGTGCCAGGTGCCGAAGACGCGTTCGGCGGTGGCGGTGAGCGCGTCGCAGAACTGCGCCAGGTCGGTCCCGGTCACCTCGGCGAGGGCGCGCACCGTGTGCGGCACCAAGCGCGAGGCGTTCGGCCGGCCCCGGAGCGGCACCGGGGTGAGGAACGGCGAGTCGGTCTCCACGAGCAGCTGCTCCAGCGGGGTCAGCGCCGCGGCCTCGCGCAGGTAGCCCGCGCTGCCGAACGTCACCGTGCCGGCGAAGGAGAGCACGAACCCGCGCTCGACGCAGGCCCGGGCGAACGCCGCGTCGCCGGAGAAGCAGTGCATGACGACGTGCTGGGGCGCCCCCTCGTCGTCGACCACCCGCAGCACCTCGTCGTGCGCGTCGCGGTCGTGGACGACCAGCGCCAGCCCGTGCCGCTTGGCGATGCGGATGTGCTCGCGGAAGGACGCCTCCTGCGCCGCCCAGCCCTCGGGGCCGGTGCGGTAGCGGTCCAGGCCGGTCTCCCCCACCGCCCGCACCCGCGGCAGCGCGGCGAGGCGGTCGATCTCGGCGAGGGCGTCGTCGTCGGCCTCCCCGGCACCGGCTTCGTTGGGGTGCACGGCGACCGCGGCGAGGACGTTCGGGTGCCGTGCGGCCAGCTCCGCCGACCACCGGGAGGAGGCGACGTCGACCCCGACCTGCACCAGACGCGGGACGCCCACCGCCACGGCGGCCGCGATCTCGGCGTCGACGTCGGCGTCCGTCGCCGTCGGCCCCTCCTCGGGACGGAAGCCGTCCAGGACGATGTCCAGGTGCGTGTGGCTGTCCACCGCCGGTGCCGGCAACGGCTCCGGGGACGGCGGCGGCTCGTCCCGCCGGTTCGCGCGGGCAGACGCCGACCGGCTCACTGCCCGCCCTCCTCCAGGCGCTTGAGCTCCTCCTCCACGACGGACTCGTCGAGCTTGGTGAAGATCGGCGTCGGCGGCGCCAGCGGCGTGCCCGGCGCGGCGAGCGGGGTGGACGCCCACACCGCCTGGCCCTGGTCGTAGGCCCCGGTGATGATCGGGTACGGGGAGCCGTCGTCGAGGTCGGTGACCTCCTGGATCTCCGGCGCCACCGACCACGTGCCCTCGCCCCCGAGCAGCTCGTGCACCTTCTGCGCCGAGTGCGGGAGGAACGGGGTGAGCAGGGCGTTGCAGTCCTTGATCGCCTGCAGCGCGGTGTGCAGGACGGTGTCCCGGCGGGCCGGGTCCTCCTTGAGCTTCCACGGCGCCTGGTCCGAGAGGTACTTGTTCGCCTCGCCGACCACCCGCATCGCCTCGCCGATGGCGGCCTTCTGGCGGTTGCGCGACAGCAGGTCGCCCACCGTGTCGAAGGCCGCGGAGGTGGTGCCCAGCAGCGCCCGGTCGTCGTCGGTGAGCTCACCCGGCGTCGGCACCGCGCCGACGTTCTTCGCCGCCATCGAGACGCTGCGGTTGACCAGGTTGCCCCAGCCCGCGACGAGCTCCTCGTTGTTGCGCCGGCGGAACTGCTCCCAGGTGAAGTCGGTGTCCTGGTTCTCCGGGCCCGCGACGGCGATGAAGTAGCGCAGCGCGTCGGCGTCGTACCGGGCCAGGAAGTCGCGCACGTAGATGACGACCTGGCGGCTGCTCGAGAACTTGCGGCCCTCCATGGTGAGGAACTCGCTGGAGACGACCTCGGTGGGCAGGTTCAGCCGGCCGAGCGGGCCCGGCGTCCCGCCCTTGTCGCCCTCGCCGTTGTAGCCGAGCAGCTGGGCGGGCCAGATCTCGGAGTGGAAGACGATGTTGTCCTTGCCCATGAAGTAGTAGGCGTCGGAGTCCGGCGTCTGCCACCACTGCCGCCACGCGTCGGGGTCACCGGAGCGGCGGGCCCACTCGATGGACGCCGACAGGTACCCGACGACGGCGTCGAACCAGACGTAGATGCGCTTGTCGGGCCGGTCGCGCCAGCCGTCGAGCGGCACCGGCACACCCCAGTCGATGTCGCGGGTGTAGCTGCGCGGCTTGAGGTCCTCGAGCAGGTTCACGCTGAAGTTGAGGACGTTGGGGCGCCAGCTCTTGCGGGTGCCCAGCCAGTCGCCCAGCGCCCGGGTGAACGCCGGCAGGTCGAGGAAGTAGTGCTCGCTCTCGACGAACTTCGGCGTCTCGCCGTTGATCTTGCTGACCGGGTTGATCAGGTCGATCGGGTCGAGCTGGTTGCCGCAGTTGTCGCACTGGTCGCCGCGCGCGCCGTCGTAGCCGCAGATCGGGCACGTGCCCTCGATGTAGCGGTCGGGCAGGGTGCGGCCGGTGGAGGGGCTGATCGCGCCGAGCGTCGTCTTCGGGAAGACGTAGCCGTTCTTCAGCAGGCCCAGGAAGATCTCCTGGCTGATCTGCGCGTGGTTGGCCGTCGACGTCCGGGTGAACAGGTCGTAGCTGAGCCCGAGCGACTGCAGGTCGCCGACGATGATCCGGTTGTTGCGGTCGGCGATCTCGCGGGGCGTGATGCCCTCGGCGTCGGCGGCGACCGTGATCGGGGTCCCGTGCTCGTCGGTGCCGCTCACCATCAGCACCCGGTCCCCGGCCATCCGGTGGTAGCGGCTGAAGACGTCGGAGGGGACGCCGAAGCCGGAGACGTGGCCGATGTGCCGCGGGCCGTTGGCGTAGGGCCACGCGACGGCGGTCAGGATGTGCCGATCACTCACGCGTTGAGACTAGGCGGACCCCGCGGCCGGTCGCCGGGGAACCCGCTCAGGGCTGGGAGACCACGCTGCCGACCGGGCCGGGCGGGCCGGCCTCGACCGGGCTGAGCACGGCGAAGCCGCCCAGGACGAGGGCGATGCCGCCGAGGGTGAGGGCGCACAGCGAGCGGTGCACGACCACCGGGTCGGGGCGGCGCACGCGGACCCGCGGGCCCTGGAGCACCCACTCCCGGGCCGACGGCGCGTCCACGAGCAGCAGCTTGCCGATCGTGAGCCCGAAGGCGCCGGCGAACAGCAGCGGGAGCGGCAGGCCACCGGTGAGCGCGGTCGGCAACGGCAGGAGGACCGCCATGCCGCCGAGCACCGACACCGCCGCCAGCTCGGCCACCGAGGTGACGACGAGCAGGGTGCGGGTGGAGCCGTCCACCAGCGCCGCCCCGGCGCCGGCGGTGAGGACGACCCAGGCGGCGAGCACGACCAGGGCCAGTCCGACGACCCAGCCCGACGGCCGGACCGGGGAGGCCAGGACGACGTCGGCCCGGGCGAGCCCGAACGCGAGGAGACCGACGGCCTCGAGGACCGAGAGCCCAGCGGCCGCGAGCGCCGGCACCGGGATGCGTCGCAGCCCGCCGCCGACCGCGACCTCGGGGGCCCGCCGCTCCGGGCGGGGGTGGGACGACCCGACGGTGCTGCGGACGTCGAGGACGGTGCTCGCCACGAGGGTTCTCTCCCTGACCGGTCGGAGGTGTCTCGTGACTCGACGGCCGGTCGGGGCGGTGGCTGGAGCACCGGTCCCGGCCGCCTCACCCCTCGGGGTGGGACACCCGCCCGATCCGGGAGCCGCGCGCGCTTAGGCTGCTGATCCCGGACGACGACCCGCGAGGAAGGCGGCACCCGCGATGACCACCCGGGACGAGCACCCCGCCACCCGCCTCGGACCGAGCGACCCGCCGACGCTGCGCCCGCAGCCGGCCGGACCGCAGCACCGCCGCCCCACCCGCCGGCCGGACGAGGGCGCCGTCGTCGACTGCGCTGTCTACGTCGGCGGGGAGCGGCAGGAGCCGGTGACCCCGCACGAGGCGCTGCGCGTCGCCGAGGAGCGCGACGGCTTCGTGTGGCTGGGCCTGTTCGCGCCCACCGAGGAAGAGCTGGGCGCGATCGCCGAGCGGTACGACCTGCACCCGCTCGCCGTCGAGGACGCCGTCTACGCCCACCAGCGCCCCAAGCTCGAGCCCTACGACGACGCGCTCTTCATGGTGCTCAAGACCGCGACGTACGTGGAGCACGAGGAGCTGACCGCCACCAGCGAGGTCGTGGACACCGGTGAGGTGATGGTCTTCCTCGGCCCCCGGTACGTGATCACGGTGCGGCACGGCGAGCACGGCGGGCTGACCGGCCTGAGGGAACGGCTGGAGGAGCAGCGCGACCTGCTGTGCCTGGGCCCCTCCGCGGTGCTCTACGCGGTCGCCGACCTCGTCGTCGACACCTTCGTGGAGGTCACCGCGGCCGTCGAGCAGGACGTCGAGGAGCTCGAGGCGTCGGTCTTCAGCCCGGAGCGCACCGACGACATCGGCCGGCTCTACCAGCTCAAGCGCGAGCTGCTGTCGCTGCGCCGGGCGGTCTCACCGCTGGAGGTGCCGCTGCAGAAGCTCGCCGAGCGGCCGGTCGACGTCGTCCCCGAGGCGATGCGCTCCTACTTCCGCGACGTGCTCGACCACGCCATCCGGGTGCGGGACCAGGTCGGCGGGCTGGACGAGCTGCTCACCTCGATCCTGCAGGCGTCGCTCGCGCGCACGACCATGGCCGACAACGAGGACATGCGGAAGATCTCGGCCTACGCGGGCATCATCGCCGTGCCCACCGCGATCGCCGGCATCTACGGCATGAACTTCGAGCACATGCCCGAGCTCGAGTGGCGGTTCGGCTACCCGCTGGTGCTGCTGGTGATCCTCGGCGCGATCGTGCTGCTCTACCGCGGCTTCAAGCGCAACGGCTGGCTGTAGGCGGCGCCGACTGTGCGCTCGTCGGGGTCACCGACGGCCGGGTAGACCCGGGAACTGCACGACGGCGGCCAAGCGGGCGAGGAGTTCGGCCGGACGGTGGAGATCGGCGGCGGTCACGAAGACGACGCGCCACCCGGCCTCCTGGAGCCGGTTGAGCCGCCGCCGGTCGCGGGCGAGCTGGCCGGGCTCGCCGTGCCAGGCCCCGTCGTACTCGACGGCCACCTTCAGCTCGGGCCACGCGAAGTCGACGCGCGCCACGAAGCTCCCCCGGTGGCGCACCTCGTACTGGGCTACCGGCGCCGACAGCCCGCCCCGGGCCATGAGCAACCGCAGGCGGGTCTCCTGGGGCGACTCGGCCAGCCCGTCGGCGAGCGCGCACGCCCGCCGGGCCCGCGCCGACCCCGCCCCGCGAGCGAGACCGGCCCGTCGCCGCACCTCGGCCAGGTCGATCACCCGCGCCGCGGCCATGCGGTCGAGCGCCACGACGGCGTCGTCCGGCGGCAGGGCGGCGGCCACCCGGACGGCGGTCGCCTCGGGCAGGGTCACCCGCGCGCCGAAGCAGGGTCGGACGTCGTCCCGCGCGAGCGCCGCCCGGCGCACCCGGATGCCCGCGACGCGGACCGGCCGCCGGGACGGAGGAACGGTCAGCTCCACGTCGTCACCCGGACCGGCGAGCTCCACTCCCCACAGCACGGCGGCGCTGCACCCGGTGACGACGGCGTCCGGGCGGACGAGCGACGCGGCGGCCAGCGCCCGCAGCCGGTGGGTGACCTCGACGTCGCGGTGGACGTAGACGTCGCGGAAGAGCCGGCGCCAGGCGCGGCTGCGGAGCTGGTCCGGTGTCAGCAGGCCCCGGGCGACCGCCGCGCTGCCGCGGAAGGGGTCGCCGCACAGGGCGATCGGTTGCGTCGGTGGCCGGGGCACCGCCGAACCGTGCCGGATCGGGCCCTCCGCGCGTCGGGACTGTCCACAGGCGCGGCCGGTGTGCAGTCCCCGGGGTCACCTGCCGCCCGGAGACCCCGGGAAGCGCACAGTGGCGAGGGCTCAGGGGCGCTTGGCGGCGACCACGGCGTCGTAGACGGTCCGCTTGGGCAGCCCGGTGCGCTCCATGACAGCCCGGATCGCGTCCTTGCGGGTCGCGCCGGCGGCCTCCTCGTCGGCGACGGCGGCGGCGAGCTCGGGCCCCGTCAGCTCCAGGGCGCGCGCCGGCGCCCCGGCGACCACCAGCGTGATCTCGCCCTTGACGCCGTCGGCCGCCCACGCGGCCAGCTCGCCCAGCCCGCCGCGCCGGATCTCCTCGTAGGTCTTGGTCAGCTCGCGGCACACCGCGGCCGGCCGGTCCTCGCCCAGCACCGCCGCGGCGTCGGCCAGCGCGTCGGCCAGCCGGTGCGGCGACTCGAAGAAGACCATCGTCCGCCGCTCGTCGGCCAGCGCGGTGAAGGTCGAACGCCGCTCCCCCGCCTTGCGCGGCAGGAAGCCCTCGAAGCAGAAGCGGTCCACGGGCAGGCCCGAGACCGCGAGCGCCGTCGTCACCGCCGAGGGCCCGGGCACGGAGGTGACCTCGATCCCGGCGTCGATCGCCGCCCGCACGAGCGAGTACCCGGGGTCGGAGACCGACGGCATCCCGGCGTCGGTGAGCAGCAGCACCGTGGCACCCGAGGACAGCGCATCGAGCAGCCCGGGCAGGCGCGCCCGCTCCACCGACTCGTGGAAGGTGACCACCCGGCCGGTCAGCGTCACCTCGAGGTCGGCGGCCAGCCGGTGCAGGCGGCGGGTGTCCTCGCACGCCAGGACGTCGGCGCCGGCCATCGCCGCCCGCAGCCGCGGGCCGACGTCCCCGGGTTGCCCGAGGGGCGCCCCACCCAGCACCAGCCGTCCGCTCACCCGCCGAGCCTGTCACGCCCCGCCTCCGCGGCCCGCCTGCAGGGGCCCGGCGGGAGCCTGCGAGTGCCGGGGGGCAGACGGGCCCTGTGTCTACCCTGACCGCATGGCGGTGCTGGCACCCGGGCGGGCGGAGCACGACCCGCAGGGGCCCCCGCGGCCGGCCGGGTCCCGGCTGCGCCGTCCGCCGTTCCCCGCCCGCCACCGCGACGTCGTCCCGCCGCTGCCGGACGACCGGCGGACGGCGTGGACGATCGCCGCCGTCCTCGGCGCCGTGGCGCTGGCCCTCCGGCTCTGGGACATCGGCTACCCCCGCGAACTCGTCTTCGACGAGGCGTACTACCCGCCCGAGGCCCGCGAGCTGCTCGTCTGGGGCTTCGAGTACAACCGCGGCTACTCGTTCATCGTGCACCCGCCGCTGGGCAAGTGGCTGATCGCGCTCGGCGAGCAGCTGTTCGGCTACGACTCCTTCGGCTGGCGCTTCCCCTCGGCCGTGGCGGGCTCGATCGCCGTCGTCCTGCTCTTCCGGCTCACCCGGCGGCTCACCGGCTCCACCGTGATCGGCCTCTTCGCCGGGGTGCTGCTGCTCGTCGACGGCTTCCAGTTCACGCTGTCGCGGATCGGGCTCCTCGACATCTTCCTGCAGGTCTTCGTGCTGGCCGCCGTCTCCTGCCTCGTCGTCGACCGGGACGTCGTCCGCGCGCGGGTGCGGGCGGCTGCGGACGTCGGCGCGACCGGTTTCCGGCTCGGCCCGCGGGGCTGGCGGATCGCCGCCGGCGTCCTCTTCGGCTGCGCCTGCGCGGTGAAGTGGAGCGGCGTCTGGTTCCTCGCCTTCTTCGCCGTCCTCTCGCTGTTCTGGGACCGCTCCGCGTGGCGCGCGGCGGGCGTCCCCCGGCCGACCCGGACGGCGGCCCGCCGCGGGCTGCCCGGCGCGCTGTGGGCGCTGGCCGCCGTGCCGGTGCTGACCTACCTGGCCAGCTTCACCGGCTGGTTCCTCGGCGAGACCTCGCAGGGCAAGGCGTGGGCCCAGCAGAACCCGGAGACGGCGTTCCCGTGGGTGCCCGACGCCCTGCGGTCGCTCTGGCACGAGCACGCCGAGTGGCTGCGCTTCCACAACGGCCTGTCCAGCCCGCACCCGTGGGAGTCCGGGCCGTGGTCGTGGCTGGTGACCGGCCGGCCGATCCTGCTGTGGAACCCCCAGGGGCTCGTCGACGCCGAGGGCGAGCAGGTCATCCGCTACATCCTCATGGTGGGGACGCCGACCCTCTGGTTCCTCTTCGCCCCCGCCACGCTCTGGCTCGCCTGGCGGATCGTCGCCCGGCGGGACCCCGCCGCGGTCCCCGTGGCCGTCGGCATCGCGGCGGGCTGGCTCACCTGGTTCCTCAACCTCGAGCGCACGATGTTCCTCTTCTACATGGCGCCGGTGCTGCCGTTCTTCGTGCTCGCGGTCGCCCTGCTGCTCCAGGACGTCGTCGGCCGCCCGGGCTCCGGCGAGTGGCGCCGGCGCGCGGGGCTGGCCACCGCCTGCGGGTACATCGCGATCGTGGCGGCCACCTTCGCCTTCTTCTGGCCCGTGCTCACCGGGCAGCCGCTCTCCCACCCCGAGTGGGCGCAGCGGATGTGGTTCCCCTCCTGGTTCTGAGCGCTCACCGCCTGCCCGGAGCCGGCACGGTGACGACGACGGCCTCGCCGATCGCGCAGCCGGCGGCCGGCGGCCGGGTCAGACGACCGGCTGGGGACGCAGCTGCGGGAGCACCAACGCCCAGAACGAGTCCAGCCGGCCCTCCAGGTCGCGTCGCGCGCTGAGCTCCTGGGAGACCTGCTGCATGCCGAAGAAGCTCGCCACGATGACCTGGGCGGTGCCGGCCGGGTCGGCGCGCTGGTCGATCTGCCCGCGGGCCTGGCCCTGGGTGATCAGCTGCGCGAGCGCGTGCTGCCAGCCGACGTAGGGCTGCGGCAGCCTCGCCAGCGCCTCGGGGGGCAGCTCCGCCATGAGGCGCTTGGCGGCGCGGGTGACCGGGTCGGTCGCGAACTGCCGCCCCGCCACGTAGGTGACCGCGACCAGGGCGTCGAGCGCGTCGTCGTGGGAGTCGATGACGCCGCGCAGCAGGACCGGCCAGGTCTCGAACATCTGGTGGACGACCGCGACCGCCACGCTCTCCTTGGACTCGAAGTGCCAGTAGAGGGCGCCCTTGGTCATGCCGGTGCCCGCGACGATGTCGTTCAGCGAGGTGGCCGCGTAGCCGCGCTCGCCGAACTCCCGGGCGGCGACGTCGAGGATCAGCTGCCGGGTGGCGGCGCTGTCGCCGGCGCGCCCGCGGGCGCGCCGGGGCGCCGGGGAGGCCCCGACCTGTGACCCAACCATCGAAGCGCCTCCCGTGGGGGCCGTCCCGCCCCGTGTCGCCGGGCAGCGTAGCGGTCTGGGCGGCGGATCGGGCCCCCGTCGGAACGACGACGGCGCCGCCGGGGAGGAATCCCCGACGGCGCCGACCATCGTGTGGGTGGAGCTGAGGGGATTTGAACCCCTGACCCCCTCGATGCGAACGAGGTGCGCTACCGGTCTGCGCCACAGCCCCCAGTGCTGGGTCGAAGAGTACCGCCCGCCCGCTCCGGCCCCGCCACCGGGGGCGGGGCCGGCCCCGTGCAGGCCCCGCCGCGAGCGTGCGAACGGTGGGGGGCGGGGGGTGCGTCTTCAGCCGTTGGCCGCCCGGGCGGGGCGGTACTCGTCGATGTCGGCGAAACCGATGTCGTCGTCGTCCAGCCCGACCACCGCGCTGTTCTGCCAGCCGGCCGGCGCGGGGGTGCGCGCGGCGACCACGCGCCCGGGGCGCAGGGCGTGCACGGGGGCGAGCGGGACGCTGGGGTGCGGCAGGACGGGCAGCGCCTCCTGGGCGACGGTCTCGTGCACCTCCGGCGACGTGCGCTGGGCCGGCGCGGGCCGGGCGGCCGGGCGGGCCGGCGCCCGGAGGGACTCCCGCGCCGCGGCACGGGCGGCGCGGCGCGCGGCCAGCCGCTCACGCCGGGCGACCTTGCGCAGCACCAGCACGTAGCCCGCGGTCGCGACGGTGGCGATCGCCTGGAGGATCCACAGCCACGGCGTCAGCAGCAGCGCGCCGGCCAGCGACGCCAGGGTGAGCAGCACCAGGCCGCCCAGCACCCGGCGGCGCAGCGCGTGCACGTCCACCTTCAGCTCCCCCGTGGTGCGCAGGACCTCGCGGTCGATCGACACCCGCTCGGTCGCCGCGTGACGCACGGGGTCCACCGCGCGACGCCGCTGCAGGGTCCGCCCCGAGTCGGCAGGCTCGAGCCGGCCGTCCTGCCCGTCGCCGCGGGTCACCACCATGGGCACCAGCACGACGAACCACAGCACGACCAGAGCGGCCAGCAGCACACCCGATCCCATACGACACCACCTGTCACATCAGTCACTCGCCGGGCGAGGTTATGCAGGCCGGAGGTCGGTGTCCGGGAGGCGCGCGGGTGTGTCGCCGACGTGTTGTGGGACCGGTGTGACGGGAGACGGCGTGTCACCCGCGGCCACCTCCGCACCGGCCACCGTGCGTGCTATCCCGACGAGCCGATCAGTCGACGGGTCGACCCGGGGCGGACCGCTCCCAGCGCTCCAGCACCCCGCGCGGCAGGTCCTCGGCGAGCAGGGCGTAGCTCAGGTGGTCGCGCCAGTCGCCGTCGATGTCGAGGTAGCGGCGCAGCAGCCCCTCGCGCCGGAACCCCAGCCGCTCCACCAGCCGCTGGCTGGGCCCGTTCTCCGGGCGGATGTCGGCCTGCAGCCGGTGCAGCCCCGCCGGCCCGAAGGCGTGGTCGCACACCAGCGCCACCGCCAGCGAGGCGACGCCGCGGCCGGCCACCGAGCGGTCGATCCAGTAGCCCAGGTACCCGGTGCGCAGCGCGCCCCGGACGATGTTGTCGACCGTCACCTGACCGGCCAGCCGCCCCTCGACCCGGACCGCGAAGGGCAGCGAGGTGCCCACGCGGGCGCGGCGGGCCATGACCCGCCGCATCGCCCGGTAGGCCGCCGGGCTGTGCCGGTCCTGCCAGGAGACGGCGGCGGTCGGCTCCCAGGGGCGCAGCCAGTCCTCGTTGGCCAGCCGCAGGGCGCTCCACTCCGCGGCGTCGCGGCGGCGCAGCGGGTGCAGCTCCACCGGCCCCCGGGCGAGCTGCGCCGGCCAGCCGGGGTGCAGCAGCGGATCGGTCACGGCGGGCGCGGTCAGCCGCCGAGCAGCAGCGGCATGACGGTGACCAGCCCGCCGGCGGCCACCTCGGTGACGTCCTCGTCGATGACGATCAGGCAGTTGGCGCGCGCCATCCGCGCCAGCAGGGCGTCGGTGGCCTCGCCCACGGGTTCGACGACGTAGCCGCCGTCGGGGTGTCGCATGACGCTGCCGTGCAGGTACTGGCGGTAGCCCAGCGGCGAGAGCAACTGCTGGCCGGAGATGGCCTGCACCGTGCGCCGGAACAGCTGCCGCTTGCCGAGCATCAGGCGGATGGAGGGGCGGACGAACACCTCGAAGGAGACCAGCGCCGCGACCGGCTCCCCGGGGATGCAGATGACCGGCACCTCGTCGCGCCCCAGCCGGCCGAAGCCCTGCGCGGGGCCGGGGTGCATGGCCACCTGGCGGAAGCGCATGTCCCCGAGCGCGCCCAGCGCCTCCTGCACCATGTCGAACCCCGAGCCGGTGAAGGTGCCCGAGATGAGCACCAGGTCGCTGCGCAGCAGCTGGCTCTCGAGCACCTCGGCCAGCCGCCGCTGATCGCCCGGCAGGATCCCCCACCGGTAGGCGTCGGCGCCGGCGTCGCGGGCGGCCGCCGCCAGTGCGTAGCTGTTGACGTCCACCACCTGGCCCGGCGCCAGCGGGGAGCTGATGTCCACCAGCTCCGTGCCGGCGCTCAGCACCGCGACCCGGGGTCGGGGACGGACGAGGACGCGGTCGCGCCCGACGGCGGCCAGCAGGCTGATCTGCGCGGGCCCGATCGGGGTGCCGACGTGCACGGCCGGGTCCCCCGGGGCGACGTCGTCACCGGTGAGCCGCACGTAGCTGCCCACCGGCGGCCCGGCCTGGACGGCGACCCGCGCCGCGCCGTTGTCGGTCCACACCGCCGGGACGACGACGTCGGCCCCGGACGGCAGCATCGCTCCCGCGGCGACCCGCATCGCCAGCCCCGGGCCGATCGACGACGGCCCGCTGGCCCCCGCCACGCTCTCCCCCACGACGGGCAGCTCCGCCGGGCGGGCGACGGTCGCGTCGGCGACGTCCTCGGCCCGCACCGCGTAGCCGTCGAGGGCGGCCTGGTCGAAGGCCGGCAGCGCCCGCTGGCTGACGACGTCCTCGGCGCAGAGCAGGCCCTGCGCGTCGAGGACGGCGAGCTCGATCGGGTCCGGCTGCGGCACCGCGGCGAGGATCTCGTCGAGGTGCCGCTCGACGGTGCGCACGTGGGGGGAGGCGTCGGAGCGGCCGTCCGCCGGCAGCGGCACCGGTCCGGTGAGCGCCCGCTGCGCCGGCACCGGCTCGGCGGCGGCCGGCGTGCCGGCGACCGGGCCGGTGCGCCGGGGCGAGGCCATGGGCATGTCGACCTGCGCGGTGTCCCGGTGCCCCCGGAACTCCCCGCCGTTGCTGCCGTCGTCGCTCTGCCCGAGCATCCTCACCACCGTCGTCCCGCCGTGCCGTCTCCCGGCACCGGCCCCCGCGGCAGCGCCGGCCCCGGACGGGGCCGGCGTCGTGCCACGGGTCCGATCGTGCCCTCGCGGGCGCCGGTCAGGACGACGACGCGCCCTCGGCGGGCAGCTCGGTGACGAACTCGCGCAGCCAGCCGCGGAGCGACGGACCCAGGTCCTCGCGCTCGCTGGCCAGCCGGATGACCGCCTTGAGGTAGTCCAGCTTGTCGCCGGTGTCGTAGCGGCGGCCGCCGAAGACGACGCCGTGGACGGGCTCACCGCGCTCGACGAGGGTGGCCAGGGCGTCGGTCAGCTGGATCTCGCCACCCCGCCCGGGCGCGGTCTCGCGCAGCACGTCGAAGATCTCCGGCGCGAGCACGTAGCGCCCGATGATCGCCAGGCTGCTGGGGGCCTCGTCGACGGGTGGCTTCTCGACCAGGCCCGTGACGGCGACGACGTCGGCGCCGTCGACGGTCGGCTCGACGGCCACGGCGCCGTACTTGTCGATGTTCTCCCGGCCGACGTCGAGCAGGGCGATCACCGAGCCGCCGTGCTCGGCCTGGACGGCCAGCATCTGCTCCAGCAGGTGGTCACGGGCGTCGATCAGGTCGTCGCCGAGGAGCACGGCGAACGGCTCGTCGCCGACGAAGGCGGCCGCCTGCAGCACCGCGTGACCCAGCCCGCGGGCCTCGCCCTGGCGCACGAAGTGCACCTGCGCGACCTCGGTGGACTCGTGCACGGCGGCGAGGCGACCGGCGTCGCCCTTCTTCTCCAGCGCGATCTCGAGCTCGGGGGTGCGGTCGAAGAAGTCCTCGATGGCCGCCTTGCCGCGGCCGGTGACCATGAGCACCTCGGGCAGCCCGGCGCGGGCGGCCTCCTCGACGATGTACTGGAGGGCCGGCCGGTCGACGACCGGGAGCAGCTCCTTCGGGACGGCCTTGGTGGCCGGCAGGAAGCGGGTGCCCATTCCTGCGACGGGGATGACCGCCTTCCGGGCCGTACGGGTGAGGGGCATCGACATGTGGGGCAGCCTATCTAGGCTGCGTCGGTGAGCACCTCGCCCGCGGAGGCCGCCGCCAAGGCCGCGCTCCGCGCCGAGCTGCTGGGACGCCGCGCGGCCCGCCCTGCCGACGAGCGGACGGCGGCCGCGCGGGCGGTCGCCGCCACGCTGGCCGACCGGCTCGCCGGAGTACCCACCGTCGCCGCGTTCGTGCCCGACCCGGCCGAGCCCGGGCACGGCCGGCTCCCGGCCGCGCTGGCCGGCCGCGACCGCCTGCTGCTCCCCGTCGTGCCCGCCCGCGGCCGGGAGCTGGACTGGGCGGTGCACACCGGCGAGCTCGCGCCGGGCCGGTTCGGGCTGCTGGAGCCGGTCGGGCCGCGGCTGGGCCCGGCCGCGCTCGCCGCGGCCGGCGCCGTCGTCGTCCCCGCGACGGCGGTCGCCCGGGACGGGACGCGGCTGGGCCGCGGCGGCGGGTACTACGACCGCGCCCTGCGGCATGCCCGCCCCGGGGCGGTCCTGGTGGCGGTCGTGTTCGACGACGAGGTGGTCGACCGGCTGCCGGGCGAGCCGCACGACGTGCGGGTGACGGCGGTGGTCACGCCGTCCGGTGGATGGCAGGCGCTACCGGCGAGTCACTGACACAGTGAGCGAGCCGCAGCCCCGGACCTGGTGGGAGTGACCGTGTCGCCCGAGATCGTCACCATCCTGGCGCTGGTCGTGATCTTCGCGATCGCGACCTTCCTGCCGATCAACATGGGGGCGCTGGCGTTCGTCGCCGCCTTCGTCGTGGGCACCCTCTCGGTGGGGCTGACCACCGACGACATCATCAGCGGGTTCCCCGCCGGCCTGGTGCTGACGCTGATCGGGGTCACCTACCTGTTCGCCATCGCGCAGAACAACGGCACGGTGGACCTGCTGGTCCGGGGCGCGGTGAGGATGGTCGGCGGCCACGTGGCGGCCATCCCGTGGATCATGTTCGCCGTCACCGCCGTCCTCACGGGCATCGGCGCGCTGTCGCCGGCGGCGGTCGCGATCATCGCCCCCATCGCGCTCACCTTCGCCGCCCGGCACGAGATCAGCCCGCTGCTGATGGGGATGATGGTCATCCACGGCGCCCAGGGCGGCGGCTTCTCCCCCATCAGCGTCTACGGCGTCACGGTGAACACCATCGTCGAGGACGAGGGGCTGCCGAGCAGCCCCCTGGCGGTCTTCCTCGGGGCGCTGCTCTTCAACATCGCGATCGCCCTGGTCCTGTTCTTCGCGCTCGGCGGCCGGAAGCTCCTGGGCCGCAAGGTCGCCGCCGAGCCGATCCCGCACGGCGAGCACGCCCACGGCACGGTGGTGCGCGGCCACGGCGCCGCGCCCGGGCCCGCCGTCGGCGGGGACGACGACGAGCACATCCACCCCGACCGCCCGTCGCCGGTGCGCTTCGAGCAGGTGCTCACGCTGATCGGGCTGGTCGTCGTCGCCGTCCTGGCGCTCGCCTTCGACCTGGACATCGGCTTCGTCGCGATCACCGTCGCCGTCGTCCTGGCGCTGTTCTCCGCCCAGCAGCACAAGGGCGCGGTCACCCAGATCAGCTGGTCGACGATCCTCCTGATCGCCGGCGTCCTGACCTTCGTGTTCGTCCTCGAGGAGGCCGGCACGATCGACTACGTCGGCGACGCGGTCATCGGCCTCGGGGTCCCGCTGCTCATCGCGCTGCTGCTGGCCTACATCGGCGGCGTCGTCTCGGCCTTCGCGTCGTCGACGGCGATCATCGGCGTCGCCATCCTCCTCGCGGTGCCGTTCCTCGAGGCCGGGGCCATCAGCGCGATCGGCGTGGTGGTCGCCCTGTCGGTGGCCTCCACGATCGTCGACGTGAGCCCGTTCTCGACCAACGGCGCGCTGGTGCTGGCCAACGCGCAGGACATCGACCGCGACCGCTTCTACAAGCAGATCCTGGCCTACGCCGCGATCGTGGTGGCCGTCGGGCCGCTGCTGTCGTGGCTGGTCTTCGTCGTGCCCGGCTGGCTGTGACCCGGCCGGCCATCGATGTCTCAGCGCTGAGACACTTCCGGGGCGCAGCCATCGGAGCCGCACCCCCCGAGCGAGGGAGCACACCATGCCCGGACCGCTGGACGGCGTCCTCGTCGTCGACCTCACCCGCGCCCTCGCCGGGCCGCACGCCGCGATGATGCTGGGCGACCTCGGCGCCCGCGTGATCAAGGTCGAGACGCCGGGGACCGGTGACGACACCCGCAGCTGGGGGCCGCCCTTCGTGACCCCCGAGAGCGGGGACCGGGAGTCCACCTACTTCCTCTCGACCAACCGCAACAAGGAGTCGATCACCCTCGACCTCAAGGACGAGGGCGACAAGACCGTGCTCACCGGGCTGCTCCAGCGCGCCGACGTGCTGCTGGAGAACTTCCGCCCGGGCACGCTGGCCCGCCTGGGCTTCGGCACCGACGTGCTGGCCGAGCTCAACCCGCGGCTGGTGACGCTGGCGATCAGCGGATTCGGCCACGACGGCCCCGAGGGCGGTCGCGCGGGGTACGACCAGATCGCCCAGGGAGAGGGTGGGCTGATGTCGCTCACGGGCTCGGGGCCCGACGACCCGCAGCGGGTCGGCGTGCCCATCGGCGACCTGCTGGCCGGCATGTACGGCGCCTACGGCGTCCTCGCCGCGCTGATCGAGCGGGGCCGCACCGGCCGCGGGCAGGTGGTGCGCACCTCGCTGCTCGCCGCGATCGTCGGCGTGCACGCCTTCCAGGGGACGGCGTGGACCGTGGCCGGCAAGGTCGGTGCCGCGCAGGGCAACCACCACCCCTCGATCGCCCCCTACGGGCTCTTCCACTGCCAGGGCGGCAGCGTCCAGGTGGCGTGCGCCAACGACTCCCTCTGGCGGAAGCTCTGCGCCGAGTTCGGCTTCGACCCCGAGGCTCCCGGGATGGCGACGAACGGCGACCGGGTGGAGCACCGCGAGGAGGTGATCGCGCTCCTCGAGGGCGCGTTCGCCGACATCCCCGCCGAGGACCTGCTGGACCGGTTGGCCAAGGTCGGCATCCCGTCGGGCAAGGTCCGCACGATCGACGAGGTCTACGGCTGGGACCAGGCGCTGTCGCAGGGGCTGCTGGTCGACGTCGACCACGCCACCCTGGGCCGGCTGCAGCTGCCCGGCCCGCCGCTGCGCTTCTTCGCCGCCGGGGCCGACGGCGAGACCGAGACCACGCGCCGGGAGCACTCGGCTCCCCCGGTGCTGGGCGCCGACGGCGAGGCCATCCGCGCCTGGCTGAACGGCCCCGCCACGTGACCGCCCGGCCGGACGCCCGGACGCTGCGCGACCTCGTCCTCGACCCGGGGTCGTGGCAGTCGTGGGACTCCCCCGTCCCGCCCCGCGACGTGGCGGACGGCTACGCCGCCGAGCTGGCCCGCGCCGCGGAGAAGTCACGGCAGGACGAGTCGGTCATCACCGGTGAGGGCCGGCTGCGCGGCCGCCGCGTCGCCGTCGTCGCCGGCGAGTTCGGCTTCCTCGCCGGCTCCATCGGGGTGGCCGCCGCCGAGCGGCTGATCGCGGCGGTGGAGCGGGCCACCGACGAGGGGCTGCCGCTGCTGGCGGCGCCGGTCTCCGGGGGCACCCGCATGCAGGAGGGCACGGTCGCCTTCCTGCAGATGATCGGGATCACCGCCGCCATCGCCCGGCACAAGGAGGCGGGGCTGCCCTACCTGGTCTACCTCCGCCACCCGACCTTCGGCGGCGTGCTGGCCTCCTGGGGGTCGCTCGGTCACGTCACCATCGCCGAGCCCGGCGCCGCCATCGGGTTCCTCGGGCCGCGGGTCTACGAGGCGCTCTACGGCGAGCCCTTCCCCGAGGGCGTGCAGACCGCGGAGAACCTGGCCGCCCGCGGTCTCATCGACGCCGTGGTCCCGCACGACCAGATCGCCGACGTCGCCGACCGCGCGCTGCGGGTGCTCTCGGCCCGGCAGACCTGGCACCTCGACGTCCGGGACGCCGAGCGGCCGACCGCCGAGGACGGCACCGACGCCGACGACCCGGAGGACGGGCGCAGCGCGTGGGAGGTCGTGACCGCGTCGCGGAGGGAGGACCGCCCTGGCGTCCGGCGGCTGCTGCGGACCGCGGCCACCGACGTCGTCGGTCTCTCCGGCACCGGCGCCGGCGAGAAGGACCCCGGGCTGCTGCTGGCGCTGGCCCGCTTCGGCGGGGCGCCCTGCGTCGTGCTGGGGCAGGACCGGCGCGGCCAGTCGCTGTCGGCGCCGCTGGGGCCGGCGGCGCTGCGCGAGGCGCGCCGCGGGATGCACCTGGCCGAGGAGCTGCGGCTGCCGCTCGTCACGCTCATCGACACCCCCGGCGCGGCGCTCTCCCGCGAGGCCGAGGAGGGCGGCCTGGCCGGGGAGATCGCCCGCTGCCTGCACGACCTGGTGGTGCTCAAGGCGCCCACCCTGGCGGTGCTGCTGGGCCAGGGCACCGGCGGCGGCGCGCTGGCGCTGGTGCCGGCCGACCGCGTCCTCGCCGCGGCGAACGGCTGGCTGGGCCCGCTGCCGCCGGAGGGCGCGAGCGCCATCGTGCACCGCACCGTGGACCGCGCCGACGAGATGGCCGCGCACCAGGGCGTGCGCGCCACCGATCTGTGGCGCGCCGGGATCGTCGACCGGGTGGTGCCCGAGCGGCCCGACGCGGCCGACGAGCCGGTCGAGTTCTGCCTGCGGCTGGGCCGGGTGCTGGGCGAGGAGCTGGCCGGGCTGCTCGGCCGCGACGACACCGAGCGGTTCCGCACTCGGCTGCACCGCTACCGCCACCTGGGCCGTTGACCTCCCGGGAGCTGAGCCAGGACGGCGCGGGGGGCGACCACCGGCGCCGGTGACCCTGGGACGATGGCGGGGTGAGCGACGGCGACGCGGGTCCGAGGACGCCCGGGGACGACGGCCGCGCCCCCGTCGTCCGCCCGGCTCCCCACCGGTGGTTCTGGTACGCCCTCGGCGGCCGCCTGCCCGAGCGCCACCGGGGCTGGGTCCTGCACGACACCACGACCGGGACGTGGTGGGCCCGGCACGTCCTCCGGACCCTGGTCCAGCTGGCCGTCCCCATCGCGCTCGTCGTGGCGTTCCTGCCCGCGCCGCTGGGGCTGCGGCTGGCGGTCGCGGGCGGTGGGATCTTCCTGGGCCTGATCTTCTCGCTGGCCTACATGCCCGAGACCACCGAGAACCGCGTGGTGAAGGCCGGCTACCCCGCCGGCACCGCGACCGCCGCCCGGGAGCGTGCCGGGCTGGTCGCCCAGCAGCGCGAGACGGAGCGGAAGCGGGCGGCGGCGGCCCGGCGGGCCGCCCGCTACCGGGAGCGCCAGGACCGCTGACGCGGCGGCGAACGCGTGGCACGATCCGGCCCGTGACCAGCGGACCGGCCGCCGACCCGCACCTGCGCGACCTCGTGCGGCTGCGCCGGGTCAAGGACCGGATCGACCGCGAGTACGCCCGGCCGCTGGACGTTGCCTCGCTCGCCCGTGGGGCCCACATGTCGGCCGGCCACCTCAGCCGGGAGTTCAAGCGCGCCTACGGCGAGTCCCCCTACGCCTACCTGATGACGCGGCGCATCGAGCGCGCGATGGCGCTGCTGCGGCGCGGCGACCTGACCGTCACCGAGGTCTGCTTCGCGGTGGGCTGCTCGTCGCTGGGCACCTTCAGCACCCGGTTCACCGAACTGGTCGGCGTACCGCCGAGCACCTACCGGCGGGAGGCGGCGGAGGCGACCTCCGGCATCCCGTCGTGCACGGCGAAGCAGGTCACCAGACCGGTCAGGAATCGAGAAGCGCCGGCACCCGCCGCGTCCCTAGCGTGATCGCCATGGATCTCACCGTGCACCACGCCTTCCTCCCCCACGACGACCCCGAGGCCTCCCTGGCCTTCTACCGCGACGCCCTGGGCTTCGAGCTGCGCAACGACGTCGGCTACGAGGGCATGCGCTGGCTCACCGTCGGCCCGGCCGACGAGTCGGCGACCTCGATCGTGCTCCACCCGCCGACCGCCGACCCCGGGATCACCGAGGACGAGCAGCGGACCATCGCCGAGATGATGGCCAAGGGCACCTACGCCTCCGTCGTCCTGGCCACCAAGGACCTCGACGCCGCCTTCGACCGGATCCAGGCCACCGGCGCCGAGGTGATGCAGGAGCCGACCGAGCAGCCCTACGGCATCCGCGACTGCGCGTTCCGCGACCCGGCCGGCAACACCGTCCGCATCCAGCAGCTCCGCTGAGAAGCGGGCGTCCCCGCAGTCATCCCTGTCGGACATCGTTGGTAGACACCGGGCCCTCGCCACATCGGCGGGGGCCCGGACGGACGGAGGCACGATGAGCACGGTGACCGAGCCGGACGCGGTGCGCGCCGCCGCCGACAGCCACGACCTGATCCGGGTGGTCGGGGCGCGGCAGAACAACCTCAAGGACGTCAGCGTCGAGATCCCCAAGCGGCGGCTCACGGTGTTCACCGGCGTCTCCGGGTCGGGCAAGAGCTCGCTGGTGTTCGGCACCATCGCCGCCGAGTCGCAGCGGATGATCAACGAGACCTACAGCGCGTTCGTGCAGGGCTTCATGCCCTCGCTCGCCCGGCCCGACGTCGACGTCCTCGAAGGGCTGACGACGGCGATCATCGTCGACCAGGAACGGATGGGTGCCAACCCGCGCTCCACCGTGGGCACGGCCACCGACGTCAACGCGATGCTGCGGATCCTCTTCAGCCGGCGCGGGGAGCCCAGCCTGGGCTCGCCGAACGCCTACTCCTTCAACATGCCCTCGGTCTCGGCCAGCGGGGCGATCACCGTCGACCGCGGCGCCGGCAGCAAGGCCGAGAAGGTGACCTTCACCCGCCTCGGCGGCATGTGCCCGCGCTGCGAGGGCATGGGGTCGGTCAACGACATCGACCTGACCGCGCTCTACGACGACTCGAAGTCGCTCGCCGACGGCGCCCTGACGGTGCCCGGGTTCAGCATGGACGGCTGGTACGGCCGCCTCTTCGCCGGCGCCGGCCTGCCCATGGACAAGCCGATCCGCGAGTTCACGAAGAAGGAACGGCACACCCTCCTCCACGCCGAGCCCACGAAGATCAAGGTCGAGGGGATCAACCTGACCTACGAGGGCCTGATCCCCAAGATCCAGAAGTCGATGCTCAGCAAGGACGTCGACGCGCTGCAGCCGCACGTCCGGCGCTTCGTCGAGCGCGCGGTGACCTTCGAGACCTGCCCGGACTGCGACGGCACGCGGCTGAGCGCCGAGGCCCTGTCGTCGAAGATCCGCGGCAAGAACATCGCCGACCTCTGCCGCATGCAGATCAGCGACCTCGCCGCCTGGCTGCGCGAGCTGGACGACCCCGGGGTGGCGCCGCTGCTGGCCGGGCTGCAGCACACCCTCGACTCCTTCGTCGAGATCGGGCTGGGCTACCTCTCCCTGGACCGCCCGGCGGGCACCCTCTCCGGCGGCGAGGCGCAGCGCACCAAGATGATCCGCCACCTCGGGTCCTCGCTCACCGACGTCACCTACGTCTTCGACGAGCCCACCATCGGCCTGCACCCGCACGACATCCGGCGGATGAACGACCTGCTCCTGCGGCTCCGCGACAAGGGCAACACCGTGCTGGTGGTCGAGCACAAGCCGGAGACGATCGCGATCGCCGACCACGTCGTCGACCTCGGCCCGGGCGCCGGCACCGCGGGCGGCGAGGTGGTGTTCGAGGGCAGCGTCGAGGAGCTGCGCCGCAGCGGCACCCTGACCGGCCGCCACCTCGGTGACCGGGTGCGGCTCAAGCCGGAGGTGCGCACCTCCACCGGCGCGCTGGAGATCCGGGGGGCGCGGCAGAACAACCTGCGCGGCGTCGACGTCGACATCCCCACCGGGGTGCTGACCGTCGTCACCGGCGTGGCCGGGTCGGGCAAGAGCTCCCTCATCCACGGCAACCTCGCCGGGCGGGAGGGCGTGGTGGTCGTCGACCAGTCGGCGATCCGGGGGTCGCGCCGGTCCAACCCGGCCACCTACACCGGCCTGCTCGAGCCGATCCGCAAGGCGTTCGCCAAGGCCAACGGCGTGAAGCCCGCGCTGTTCAGCGCCAACTCCGAGGGCGCCTGCCCGACCTGCAACGGCGCCGGCGTCATCTACACCGACCTCGGGGTCATGGCCACGGTCGAGTCGACCTGCGAGGAGTGCGAGGGCAAGCGGTTCCAGGCCGCCGTGCTCGAGTACCGCCTGGGCGGCCGGAACATCGCCGAGGTGCTCGCGATGAGCGTGGCCGAGGCGGAGGAGTTCTTCGGCGGCGGCGACGCCCGCACGCCCGCCGCGCACGCGATCCTCGACCGGCTGGCCGACGTCGGGCTGGGCTACCTCACCCTGGGCCAGCCGCTCACCACCCTCTCCGGGGGTGAGCGCCAGCGGCTGAAGCTGGCCACCCGCATGGCGGAGAAGGGCGGAGTCTACGTCCTGGACGAGCCGACGACCGGCCTGCACCTGGCCGACGTGGAGAACCTGCTCGGCCTCCTCGACCGGCTGGTGGACTCCGGGACGACCGTGATCGTCATCGAGCACCACCAGGCGGTCATGGCGCACGCCGACTGGATCGTCGACCTCGGCCCGGGCGCCGGATCCGAGGGCGGCCTGGTGGTCTTCGAGGGGCCCCCGGCCGACCTGGTCGCCGCCCGGTCCACGCTCACCGGGGAGCACCTCGCCGAGTACGTCCCCGCCTGACGACCGAGCGAGGCCGCTATCATCGCCGGATGACGATGATCGAGGTCGACGAGGCGGCGGCGCTGTCCGCCGCCTCGTGCCTGTTCCGGAGCCTCGGGGACCCCAACCGGCTGGCGATCGTGCGCCATCTGGCCCTCGGGGAGCACAAGGTGGTCGAGCTGACCCGCCACCTGGGGTTGGCGCAGTCGACCGTGTCGGCGCACCTGGCGTGCCTGCGGGACTGCGGCCTGGTCACCTCGCGGCCGCAGGGGCGGGCCTCGCTGTGGTCGCTGGCCGCCACCACCGAGGTCCTCGGCCTGCTCGCCGCCGCGGAACGGCTGCTCGCCGGCACCGGGGATGCGGTCACCCTCTGCCCCGCCTACGGCGAGGAGGCGGCCCGGTGAGCGCGACGACCACCACTCCACCGAGCGCGGCCGACCGCGCCCGACTCGGGCGCCGGGCGCAACTGCTCGCCGGCACCGCCGTCGCCTACAACGTCGTCGAGGCGGTGATCGCCATCGCCGCCGGGCTGGCCGCCGGGTCGGTCGCGCTGATCGGGTTCGGCCTGGACTCGGTGGTCGAGGTCTCCAGCGGCCTGATCATCCTCTGGCAGTTCCGGCACCACCTGCCGGAGAGCAGGGAGCGGCAGGCGCTGCGGCTGATGGCCTGCTCCTTCTTCGCCCTGGCCGGCTACGTCACGTTCGAGTCGGTGCGCGCGCTCGTCGCCGGCGGCGACCCGGACGCCTCCCCCGTGGGCATCGCGCTGGCCGCGGTCTCCCTGGTGGTCATGCCCTTCCTCTCCTGGGCGCAGCGCCGCACCGGCCGGGCGCTGGGCTCCGGCGCCGTCGTCGCCGACTCCACCCAGACGCTGCTGTGCACCTACCTGAGCGCCGCCGTCCTCGTCGGGCTGGTGCTCAACGCCTGGCTCGGCTGGAGCTGGGCCGACCCGGTCGCGGGCCTGGTGATCGCCGGCGTCGCCCTCCGCGAGGGGGTCGAGGCGTGGCGCGGCGAGGGCTGCTGCGCGCCCGGCCGCCCGGGCCCGGACGCCGCGGTGGACACGTGCTGCGGAGCCGCTCCCGGGCCGCAGGACGACCGGTGAGCGGCGGGCACGACCACGGCCACGCCGCGGCGTCCGGGAACCGGCGCCGCCTGGCCGTGGTGCTGGCCCTGACTGCGGGCGTGCTGGTCGTCCAGCTCGTCGGCGCGCTCGTCTCGGGATCGCTGGCCCTGCTCGCCGACGCCGCACATGCCGCCACCGACGCCGCGGGCCTGGCGATCGCGCTGGTCGCGGCCACCTTGGCGGCGCGGCCCGCGACGGCGCAGCGCACGTGGGGCTACCGGCGCGCCGAGGTGCTCGGGGCCACGCTGCAGGCCGCCGTGCTGCTGGCCGTCGGCGGCTGGATCGCGGTCGAGGCGATCGGCCGGCTGGCCGATCCGCCGGAGATCGCCACCACCGCCGTGCTGGTCTTCGGCGCGATCGGGCTGGCCGCCAACCTCGCCGGCATCGTGGTGCTCACCCGGGGCGGGCACGGCGGGAACGTGAACATGCGCGCCGCAACGCTCGAGGTGGTCAACGACGCCCTCGGCTCGGTCGCCGTCCTGGTCGCCGCCGCCGTCGTGGCCCTGACCGGTTGGCTGCAGGCCGACGCGATCGCCTCGCTGGTGATCGTGGCGCTGATCGTGCCCCGCACCGTCCGGCTGCTGCGGGAGACGGTGTCGGTGCTCCTGGAGAGCACGCCGCCGGGGGTCGACCTCGACGCCGTCCGGGCGCACCTGCTGGCGCTGCCGCACGTCATCGGGGTGCACGACCTGCACGCCTCGCAGATCACCAGCGGGCTGCCCGTGCTCTCGGCGCACGTCGTCGTCGAGGACGGCTGCTTCCACGACGGGCACGCCCCGCAGGTGCTGGACCAGCTCCAGGCCTGCCTCGCCGAGCACTTCCCGGTCGGCATCGAGCACTCCACCTTCCAGCTCGAGACCGCCGCGCACGCCCACCACGAGCCCGCCGCGCACCGCTGAGCAGCCCCGCTATCGTCGGCCGACGCCGCCGCGAGGAGCACCGTGAGCACAGGCCCTGCACTGGCCCGCCGGCTGGGCACCACCGACGCCGTGGTCCTCGGGCTCGGCTCGATGGTCGGGGCCGGGGTCTTCGCCGCCTTCTCCCCCGCCGCGCAGGCCGCCGGCGCGGGGCTGCTCATCGGGCTGGCGATCGCAGCGGTGGTCGCCTACTGCAACGCGACGGCCTCGGCACAGCTGGCCGCGGAGTACCCCACCTCCGGGGGCACCTACGTCTACGGCCGCGAGCGGCTGGGCCCGTGGTGGGGGTTCCTCGCGGGGTGGGGCTTCGTCGTCGGGAAGACGGCGAGCTGCGCGGCGATGGCGCTGACCTTCGCCGCCTACGCGGCACCGGCCGGGTGGCAGCGACCGGTGGCCGTCGCCGCGGTACTGGCCCTGACGGCGGTGAACTACCGCGGCGTGACCCGCACCGCCGGGCTGACCCGCGTCGTCGTCACGGTCGTGCTCGCCGCGCTCGCCGTCGCGGTCACGGCGAGCCTGCTCGGGAGCGGGGCGAGCCGGGACGGGCTGGCGACCTGGACGTTCACCGACGGCGGCGTGCACGGGGTCCTGCAGTCGGCCGGCCTGCTGTTCTTCGCCTTCGCCGGGTTCGCCCGGATCGCGACGATGGGCGAGGAGGTCCGCGACCCGGCCCGGACCATCCCGCGGGCCATCCCCCTGGCGCTCGGTATCGCCGTCGCCGTCTACGCGGTGGTCGCCGTCGCCGTGCTGGTGGCCCTCGGGCCGGACGGCGTCGCCGCCACCTCGGCGCCGCTGGCCGCGGCGGTGGACGCCGGCGGGTGGGCGTGGGCGGAGCCGGTGGTGCGCGTCGGCGCCGCCGCGGCCTCCCTGGGCGCGCTGCTGGCGCTCGTCGCCGGCATCGGCCGCACCGGGCTGGCGATGGCCCGGCAGGGTGACCTGCCCGGGTTCCTGGCCGCGGTGCACCCGCGGTTCTCCGTGCCGCACCACGCCGAGCTCGCCCTCGCCGCCGTGGTCTGCCTGCTGGTGCTCACCGTCGACCTGCGCGGCGCGATCGGCTTCTCCTCCTTCGGCGTGCTGCTCTACTACTTCGTGGCCAACACCGCGGCCTTCACCCAGGACCGTGCGCACCGCCGCTTCCCCCGCCCCCTGCAGGTGCTCGGCGCGGTCGGCTGCCTGGTGCTGGTCGTCGCGCTACCGGTCGAGGCGGTGGTCGGCGGCGTGGTCGTCTCCGCCGTCGGCATCACCTACCGGGCCATCCGCCTCCGGCTCACCCGGAGGTAGGCGGGACGGACGGGGCCGGCGGGTGCGCCCTGCGGCGGGTCCGTGCGCGGTACAGGATGGACCGGGCAGCAGGGCGGAGCGGGTCCGGTGGCCGAGGAGGCAGTCAGCATGGCGGTGAACCCGGGCCGGACGCGCACGGACGTGGCCGGTCCGGACCGCCGACGGTCGATGCTGGTGGCAGCGGTCATCGGCGTCGGGCTGATGGCGGCGATCGACGAGATCGTCTTCCACCAGCTGCTCGCCTGGCACCACTTCTACGACCGCTCCACCGGCAGCGTGGCCCTGATGTCCGACGGGCTGCTGCACGCCGCCGAGCTGATCCTGCTGGTCGCCGGTTTCTTCCTCTTCGCCGACCTGCGACGACGTCAGGCGCTCGCGCCCCGCTCCGCCTGGGCCGGGCTGTTCCTGGGTCTCGGCGGGTTCCAGCTGTTCGACGGCCTGGTCGACCACAAGGTCCTGCGTGTGCACCAGATCCGCTACGGCGTCGACCTGCTGCCCTACGACCTCGCCTGGAACGTCGGCGGCGGCGTGCTGGTCCTGATCGGCGTCGTGCTGGCCGTGCGCAGCCGGGACGAGGGCCGTGCGGCGCGAGCCGCCGGCCCGGTCGGCTGAGTGCCGCACCAGCACGCCCCGGCGGCCACCGACGCCACCGGGCACTGGATCGCCACCGTGCTCCTCGCGGGTGGGGCGATCGCGGTCTACCTGGCCGCGACCGGCCGTGCCCGGCACCGGCTGCAGCGGCCGTGGCCCGTCGGGCGGACGGCCGGCTGGACGGCGGGCGTCGTCCTCGTCGCCGCCGCCGTCTCCCCGCCCCTGGCGGCGTTCGCGCACCGGGAGCCGGCCGGGCACGTGGTGCAGCACCTGCTCCTGGGCATGTTCGCGCCGCTCGGGCTGGTCCTGGCCGCGCCGGTCACGCTCCTCCTGGGTGCGTCCTCGACGCCGGTGCGCCGGCGCATCGGCACGGTGCTCGGCAGCCGGTACCTGCACGTGCTCGGCCACCCGTTCACCGCGGCCCTGCTGGCCACCGGCACCCTCTACCTGCTGTACCTCACGCCCCTGTACGCAGCGGCGAGGGGGGACGCACTGCTGCACACCCTGCTGAACGTCCACTTCCTGCTCGCCGGCTGCCTGTTCGTCTGGGCCATCGCGGGCCCCGACCCGGCGCCGGGGCGGCCGGGCATGGGAACGCGGCTGGCGGCCCTGTTCGCGTCCACCGCGGCGCACGGCTACCTCGCCAAGCTCCTCTACGCCCACGCCGCCCTCCTCCCGCCCGGAGCGGAGCAGGGAGTGGCGGGCAAGGAGCTGGCGGCCCGGTGGATGTACTACGGAGGTGACCTCGCCGAACTGCTCCTGGCGATCGCCCTCTTCGTCGCCTGGTACCGGGGCCGCGTTCCCGCCGGGCGGGTCGGGGCGCCACCGGCGCCCGCGCCGCGGCCGGCCGTGCAGGACGACGGAGGCCTCCTCCCGCGCCCGGGTGGCCGCACCGACTCCTCGGCCTCGCGCTCCGGGAGTGACGTTGAGCGGCAGACGTGGACGGCCGGTCCTCGCATGGCGCATCATTGGCAGTCTCCGGGTGCGAGTGCCAACCCGGGCCCCTACCTCCGCTCGACCAGGGAGAGCCACGCCGTGCCCACGTACCAGTACGCCTGCGCCAACGCCGAGGGCAAGCACGAGTTCGAGGTCGTGCAGTCCTTCACCGACGCCCCGGTGACCGAGTGCCCCGAGTGCGGCGCCGCGGTGCGCAAGGTCTACGGCTCGGTCGGCGTGGTCTTCAAGGGCTCGGGCTTCTACCGCACCGACAGCCGCTCGGGCGGCAAGACGTCCGAGACCGCGGGCAGCAGCAACGGCTCCTCGTCGGGCACCTCCTCCACGCCGGCCAAGGAGAGCTCCACCTCCGCCCCCGCCTCGACGCCGGCGGCGACCTCCGGCAGCGGGGCCAAGGCCGCCAACTGAGGAGAGGCGGCCGGGCCTCGTCCACAGGCCCGCCGCCCCTCCACAGCTCCGCCCGACCGCTTTCCGGCCCGGCCCGACCCGGGAAGGGTCGGCGGCGTGCTCCGACTGCGCCGACCCCCCTTCCCGCTGCTGACCGCCCGCCGGCTGGCCGCCGCGCTGCTGACCGCGCTCGCCGTGGGGCTCGCGCTGCGCCCCGGCCCCGCTCCCGTCGAGCGCACGTCACCGCGCGACGTCGCCGTGGTCGCCGCCGCCGCCGACCTGCCCGCCGGCACCGTCCTGGCGCGCGGCGACCTGGCGCTCGTCCGGCTCCCGGCCGGTGCGGTGCCCGGCGGCGTGGTGGCCGCCCCGGAGCAGCTGGAGCGCCGCGTGCTCGCCGGGCCCGTCCGCCGCGGCGAGCCGCTCACCGACGCCCGGCTGGTCGGCGCCGGGCTGACCGCTCTGCTGCCCGCCGGCCAGGTGGCGGCCCCCGTGCGGCTGGCCGATCTGGCGGTCGCGGCGCTGCTGCGCGCCGGCGACCGGGTGGACGTGCTGGCCGCCGAGCCGGGCGTCGGCCCCGCCGAGCGGGTGGCAGCGGGGGCCCTGGTGCTCGCGGCCCCCACCGGGGACGACGGCGACGCGGGGGCCGGGCTGCTCGTCCTCGCCGTCGACGGGGAGACCGCGGCGCGACTCGCCGCCGCCGCGGCCGCCGCCACGCTCACCGTCAGCCTGCCCCCACCCCCGGCCTGACGCGCGGACCGGGGTGTGGCTGGATGGTCCCCGTGCTCAGAGGCTTCAAGGACTTCCTCTTCCGCGGCAACGTCGTCGACCTCGCCATCGCGGTGGTCATCGGCGCGGCCTTCACCGCCGTGGTGAACACGTTCGCCGAGTCGTTCCTCACCCCGCTGATCGGCCTGGTCGGCGGCGGCGGGGAGCTGGGCGGGACCTTCGAGGTGGACGGTCAGCTCTTCACCTGGGGTGCCTTCCTCAGCCAGGTGATCACCTTCGTGCTGACGGCGGCGATCCTGTACTTCGTGGTGGTGCTCCCCATGCGTCGGCTGTTCGACCGGCGGGCTGCGGGTGAGGAGCCCGGCCCGGTGGCACCGACGCAGGTCGAGCTCCTCGTCGAGATCCGCGACCTGCTCCGCGCCCAGCAGCAGGAGGACCCTCGTGCCCCCCACCACTCGCAAGCTCGCGGCGGGACCCTGCACGAGGGCCGTTAGTCGCTGCCCCAGTGCGGCGGCCGGTCCTCGTGGTAGCGCCGGTCGTCGTAGGCGCCGTCGGCGGGCCGCTCCCCCCAGCCGATGTCGGTGTCGTCCGGCGCCCGGTCCAGCCGCAGCGGCGGCGGTGCGGGTGGCTCCGCGGGCAGCGGCTGCCCCAGCCCCTCGAGCACCTGCGCGGCGGGGAGCGCGGCGAGCACCGCGCCGGGGACGGCGAGCTTGCTCCCGCGGGTGCCCGAGCCGATGACCACCAGGTCCGCCGCGGCGACGGCGGCGTCGACGAGCACCGGCCAGGCGGCGGGCAGGCCGACCGGGGTGATGCCCCCGAAGGCCATGCCGCTCTCGGCGACGGCGACGTCCTGCGGCGCGAACGACGCCTTGCGGGCGCCCAGGTGCCGCCGCACCAGGCCGTTGACGTCGGCGCGGGTGGTGGCGAGGACGAGGCACGCGGCGAGCGTCGTCTCCCCCGCCCGGCGGGCCGCGACGACGACGCAGTTGGCCGAGGCGGCGAGCGGCACCCCGTAGGCGTCGGTGAAGGCGGCGGTGTCGGCGAGGTCGTCGGCGATCTCCGCGACCCACGCCGGCCCGGCCAGCACCGGCAGCGCGGCGGCGACCGGCGGGGCCAGCAGCTCGGGCCGGTCGGCGGCGGGCGACCAGGTCAGCGAACCGAGGACGGGTGCAGCGGGGTCGGGCATGCCCTCGATCCTGCGGTACGGGCCCCGGCGGCGCCGTGGCGGGATCCTGGCGGGGGCAGGGTCCGGCTGTCGGCCCACCCGGCCGCGCGCCAGGATGGCCCCATGATCGGTCAACTCCACTCCGTCGTGCTCGACGCACCGGACGCGCACGCCCTCGCCGGGTTCTACGCCGACCTCCTCGGCATGGAGATCAGCCGGGGCGAGCCCGGGGACGACTGGGTCGTCGTCACCGGCGCCGGCTACCGGCTGGCCTTCCAGCAGGCCCCGGACCTGCGGCCGCCGGACTGGCCCGACCCCGAGCGCCCGCAGCAGTTCCACCTGGACGTCCGGGTCGCCGACATCGAGGAGGCGGAGCCGAAGGTGCTGGCGCTGGGCGCCCGGAAGCTCCCCGGCGGCGGGGGCGACTTCCGCGTCTACGCCGACCCGGTGGGCCACCCGTTCTGCCTGGTGTGGGACGCGTGAGCGGCGACCAGGTGGACGCGACCACGGCCAGCCGCTTCGTGGCGGCGGCGGGCTTCCAGGTCACCGAGGCCACCGGCACCCGGGTGGCCGGCCACGTGGAGCTCGGCCCCGACCAGCACACCCCCTGGGGCGTGGTGCACGGCGGGCTGTACTGCACCGTCGTCGAGTCCGCGGCCAGCATCGGGGCCAGCCTCGCGGTGCGCGAGCTCGGCCAGTTCGCCGTCGGCGTCAACAACAGCACCGACTTCCTCCGCAGCGTCACCGCCGGGCGGGTCGACGTCGTCGCCGAGCCGGTGCAGCAGGGGCGCACCCAGCAGCTGTGGCAGGTCGCGCTGACGCGGGAGGACGGCAAGCTGGTCGCCCGCGGTCAGGTGCGGCTGCAGAACGTGCCGCTGCCCGGCTGACGCAGGACAGCGGGGTCCACCGTCACCTGGAACAGCGCGCGCGGGTCCTGCAGGGTCGCGGGCGGCCGGGCGGCCGCCCGCGGCACCACCCGGTCCCAGCGCGCCGGCCGGCGGTGCGGCAGCAGCTCCCGCCCCTGGAACAGGTAGTCCCCCACCACCTCGCCGAGCAGCAGCCCGGCCCCGTGCTCGACCGGCAGGGCCACCGGGTCGCCCGGCCGCACCTGGTCGAGGAAGGCCGACAGCTGGCGCAGGTCCTTGGCCGGGCGCCGGCCGGAGATCTCCTTGGACAGCGCCCGCAGCTCGGCGGGCTCCATCCCGGTCGCGTCGACGTCGATGCCCGACTGGGTGCCCAGGCCCACGACCCCGGCCGCCAGGCAGGCGCCGAGCTCGTTGTGCGCCCGCGGCCGCACCACCCACACCCGCACGCCGTCGGGCTCCGGCGCGGGCGGGAGGTCGTCCGGCCCCGGCCAGAGGTAGGGCAGGTCGTCGGGCTCGGGGCCGAAGCGTTCGGTGAAGGGGCCGCGGTAGAACTCCGGGTCCTTGGCGATCAGGTTCGACCGGTGCGAGCGGTGCAGCTCCTCGTCGCCGAGCCAGGAGGGCAGCAGGCCGGCCGCGGCGAGCTCGGCCTGCGACCGGCCGACGACGTCGGGGGCGAACTCCCCGATCAGTGCCTCGGTCGTGTCCGCGAAGCCGCGCTCCCGCCAGACCCGCACCATGGCCAGCCCGTAGCTCACCAGCGCCGGGGTGCGCCCGCGCCACATCGCGACCGCCGGGTGGCTGGCCCAGCCGTAGTCGGGCAGCTCCAGCGCGCGCAGGATCTGCAGGGTCTCCACGCGCTGCTTGCCCAGCCGCGGGGAGTCGAGCAGCCGGGCGCTCTCCTCGAAGTCCGCCACCGGCACGAAGGTCTGCATCGCGGGCCTACCTGCCCCTGCCGTGGCGGGCTCAACCGCCCAGCGCCCGCAGCGCCGCCTCCCAGCGCTCGCGTCGCGCGTCGTCGTCCTGCTCCCACCAGGGCGCCCCGCGCTCGCCCAGGCCGGTCTTGGCCAGCTGCACCCGCGCGCGGGCAGCCGCGACGGCGGCGTCGTCGCCCCGGCTGGTCCGGACGGCGGAGCGGGCGACCCCGAGGTGGTGCAGCAGCCTGGCGCGGACGTCGCCCGGCAGGGCCGGGTCGGCGGTCCGCCACCGGCGGCCCCCGACGACGATCCACCGGCCGTCGTCGGTGCGCCCGACCCCCTCCGTCACGACAGCCGGCGGGCCAGCTCGGGCAGGACGGCCCCCAGCGGGGCGTCGACCTTGAGCGACGCCTTGGCGTCCCCGCGGGTCGCACCGGAGTTGACGATCGCGACCGGGATGCCCCGCTTGGCGGCGTGGATGACGAACCGGTAGCCGCTCATCACGGTCAACGACGAGCCGAGCACCAGCAGGGCCCCGGCGTCGTCGACGAGCGCGAAGCAGGCGTCGACCCGATCCCGCGGCACCGTCTCGCCGAAGAAGACCACGTCGGGCTTGAGGGGACCGCGGCCGCAGGCCAGGCAGTCGACCATGACGAACCCGTCGAGCTCCTCGTCGGGCAGCTCGACGTCGCCGTCGGGGTTGACCTCGTCGGTCGGCTCGGGCCGGAAACCCGGGTTGGCCGTTCGCAGCCGCACGTCCAGGTCCGCGCGGGAGGCGACGTCACCGCAGGCCAGGCAGACGGTCCGGTCCAGCCCGCCGTGCAGCTCCAGGACGTCGCGCGCCCCGCCCGCCTGGTGGAGCCCGTCGACGTTCTGGGTGATCACGTCGGCCACCGCGCCGGCCTGCTGCAGCGCGGCGACGGCCCGGTGCCCGGCGTTGGGCCGGGCCTCGGCGATCTGGCGCCAGCCGACGAAGCTGCGCGCCCAGTACCGGTGCCGGCCCCGTGGGTCGCGGGTGAACGTCTGGTACGTCATCGGGGTGTGCCGGCGCAGCGAGCCGGTGGCACCCCGGTAGTCCGGGATGCCGGAGTCGGTGGACAGCCCCGCCCCGGAGAGGACCAGCGTCCCGCCGGCGGCGAGCAGTCCGGTCAGCTCGGTCAGTCCCTGGACGGCGGGTGGCGCTGCGGTCACCGGCCCATGGTCCCTGCCCGACGGCGCGCGCGCCGTCGGCGGCGGTGTGTAGTGCGCAGCCTTCCCGGTCACCCTCTGCGGGACCGCCCGTCCGCCGGGCCCGATGGAGGAGGCCGACCGTCGACCGCCGCGCGCACGCACGATGCCGGAGCACCCCGTGACCGGGGGGTGGTGGTGGGACGTCATCGGCCTGGCGATCGTGTCCTTCGCCGTGGTGGACGAGGTGCGGACGACGCTCGCCGTCGCCAGCGGTCCCGGCCCGCTGACCCGGCTGGTCACCGACGCCGTGTGGCGGCTGGCCCGGCGGCCCGCCATCGCCGACGCCGCACCGGTGCGCGCCGTGGGAGGGCCGGGGGTCATCGTCATCGGGCTGACCGTCGGTGCCTGGTTCACCCTGCTCTGGCTCGGGTGGTCCCTCGTCTTCCTCGGCGACGAGGAGGCGGTCGTCGGCTCGTCGAGCGGGGCAGCGGCGTCGGTCTGGGAGCGCTTCTACTTCGCCGGGTACAGCATCGCCACCCTGGGCAACGGCGGCTTCCAGCCGGCCGGCCCCGGCTCCCAGCTGGCCACCATGGCGGCCTCGCTGAGCGGGATGCTCCTCATCACCCTCGGGGTCTCGTACCTCACCTCGGTGATCTCCGCGGTGGTCGTCAAGCGGAGCTTCGCCTCGCAGGTCACCGGGTTCGGCAGCACCGGCGCGGAGGCGGCGGCCGGCCTGGCCACGCCCGGCTCGGTGGTCCCGGCGGTGGTGCCCCTGTCGTCGCTGTCGTCCACCTTGTCGACGCTCGCCCAGCAGCACCGCGCGTATCCGCTGCTGCACGCCTACCGGCCCCGGGCGCCGGAGCTCGGCACCGCCCCAGCGGTGGCGGTCCTGCTGGACGCGACGCTGCTGCTGTCGTCGTCGGCCGACCCTGCCTCCCGGCTCCCTGCCGGGGTGCGTCGATCGGTCGTCTCCGCCGTCCAGCAGTACGTCGCGCACGCCCCCGCGGCCGGTGGTGCGCACGCTGGAGGGGCGCCCGCGCTGGTGCCCGCCGACATCGACCGCACGGGGCTCCCCGTGGACCCGGCGCAGCTCGCCGAGCGGGCCGCGGAGTGCGCGGACCTGCGGGACGAGCTGTCCCGGCGGATCCGGGCGGCCGGCTACCGCTGGCCGGGTGACGAGCGCGCGTCCTGACGGCCGGTCAGGCCGGGGTGAGGGTCTCTTCGAGCCGGGCCAGCATCGCGTCCTGGATGCGGCTCAGGCCCTTGGGTGCGAAGGTGCGCTCGAAGAACCCGCCGATGCCGGTGGCACCCGTCCAGGTGGTGCGCGCCCGCACCGTGCAGACCCCGGCGTCCGCGGGCGTGACGGTCCAGGTGGTCACCATGCTGGAGTTGGTGTCGGTCTCCACGAGCGCCCCGTCCGGGGTCTCGGTGACGACGACGTCCTGCTCGCGCACCCGCTTGGAGGTGGCCTGCAGCCGCCAGTGCACCTTCGTGCCGGCGCCCTGCCCGCCGGCGTCGACGCGGTACTCGCTGTACTGCTCGGGGAGCACCCGCGGCCGCGTGACGGCGTAGTCGGCGAGCGCGGCGCGGACGACGTCCGCCGGTGCGCGCAGGACTCGTTCGGTGGTGGCGACGACCTGACCCATGCCGCCCATCCTGCCCTCCGGCGGATCGGCTACGCCTGCCCCTCCTCGTTGTTGAGGTAGGAGCAGCGGAAGCGGGCACCGGCCATCGCCTCGGTGAAGCGCGCCTCCCACATCGGGTCGTCGGCCGGGAAGCTCTCGAACACCCGCTCCTCGAGCACCTCCGGGTGCCCGTCGAGCCCGGGGCAGCTGCGCCGCAGCAGGACCCGCGTCGTCCCGTCGACCTCGTCGTGCGCCGCGCCCCACCGGGCCGCGGCGACCGCCCGCTCCCGCAGCACCCGCTCGCGGGCGGGCAGCGCCCGGCCGGCCGGCTGCGGCACCGAGACCCACCAGACGACGATCCCGGCCAGCAGCACGACCAGCAGCACAGCCGTCAGGACGCCGACCATGCCCAGCACGGTAACCCCGCGTAGGGCCACCGGGCCGGGCCCGCCGGTCGGGTCAGACCTCGGCGGCGGCGGAGGTCAGGTCGTGCGCGCCGCAGGTGCAGCCGTTGCGGGCCGAGAGCACCATCGAGACGGCGTGCGCCCGGTCGCGGGCGCCGAGCTTGCGCAGGATCGCCTTGACGTGCGACTTCACCGTGTCCTCGGAGATGAACAGGTTCTCGCCGATGCGCCGGTTGGACTGGCCCTGGACCAGCTCGTCCAGCACGTCGGACTCCCGGCGGGTCAGCGGCACCTCGGGGGTGAGCTCGCGGGCGACCGGCGCGGCGGACCCGGGCTGGACCCGGCGGATCTGGGGGTCGACGACGGTGCGCCCGGCGCGGGCGGCCAGCACGGCCCAGCCCAGCAGCGTGGCGGAGGCGTTCATGAGCAGGTAGCCGCGGATGCCGGCGGCGAGCGCCTCGTTGACCACGGCCGGGTCCTCGGAGGTCGCCACGGCGACGATGGCGGTGCGCGGGAAACGGCGGCGCAGGTCTCGGATGGCGGTGAGGGTCGCGCTGCGGCCGGAGCCGAGCTCCACGATCACCGCGTCGGGGCGCGCGGACTCGGCCAGCACCAGGGCACGACGCGGCTCACCGGGTGCGCCCACGGCCTGCAGGCCGGCGGTCTCGTCGACCATGCCGACGAGGCCGCGACGCAGGACCGGGGCGTCGGCGAGGACGAGGACCCGGGTGACGCCGGCAGTGGAGATGGACACGCTGGTTGCTCCGCTCACGTTCGGTGACGACCTGACCTGCATTCCATCGGTCGGGTGAACCGAGTGCTTGAGCAGCCCGTTCGAGGTCGTGTCCCAGCGCTCCGCAGCCGGCGGCGGAGCGATCCGGGGAGGGGGGCGTCCAGCCCGGCCACTCACCGGCAGACGCCTGCCACGTCCGGAGCACCGGGCCCGGTGCCCGCCGACGGCCCCGCGCGGGCGCAATGGCCTCGAACGCCTCGGGCGGTAGCCGTCGTCGTCGCACCTGCGCGAACGTTCTCACAGGCCCCGCATGCGCAGAGCGGCCTGGGTGCGGTCGCGGACCTGCAACTTGGTCAGCACCCGCGAGACGTGGTTCTGCACGGTCTTGAGACTGACCTGCAGTTCGCGGGCGATCTCGGCGTTGCTCTGGCCGTCGGCGACGAGGGCGAGCACCTCGGCCTCGCGGTCGGTGAGCTGTTCTCGACCACCGAGCGCGGCCGGACCGCGGGAGAGCAGGCGGGCGGCCACTCCGGCGCCGAGTACCGCGCCCCCTGCAGCCACGGTGCGGATCGCGCCGAGCACATCGTCCTGCCCGGCCCCCTTGAGCACGTAGCCGCGGGCCCCCATGCGCATCGCGGCGGTCACCGCGTCGTCGTCGTCCACCATCGTCAGCACCAGGACGGCGGTCCCGGGCAGCTCGCGGACGATCCGGCGGGTCGCCTCCAGTCCCGGGACGCCAGGCAGGTTCAGGTCCATCAGGACGACGTCCGGCCGGTGCGCGCTGGCCAGCAGCACCGCGCTCGCGCCGTCTCCCGCCGTGGCCAGCAGGCGCACGTCGGGGACGGTCGCCAGCAGGGCGGCGAGCCCGTCCCGGAACAGCGGGTGGTCGTCGACGACGAGGACGCCGATCACAGCAGGGCTCCGTCCGAGCGTGGTGCCGCGGCTTGGGCGCGGGGAATCGGCAGCCGTAGGCGCACCGTGGTACCCCTTCCGGGACGGGCGTCGATGGCCAGGCTTCCGCCGAGGTCGGCTGCGCGCTCCTGCATGCCCGGCAGCCCGGAGCCCCCGGCGCGAGGTCGGACCATGCCGGAGCCGTCGTCGGCGATCTCGGCGCAGAGCTCCTCGCCGTCGGTTCGGAGGGTCACCCGGCAGGTGGACGCCCCGGAGTGGCGCACGGCGTTGGTGAGGGCCTCCTGGATCACGCGGTAGCAGGCCACCTCGGCCGCCGCGGGCAGCGCGGGCAGTTCGTCGTCCGCGTCGACGTCCGTGCCGTCGGGCAGCTCTCCTTCCAGCCGTTCGGCCAGCTCGCGCACCGCGCCCACCAGGCCGAGCTCGTCGAGGGACGGCGGACGCAGTCCCTCCACCACGCGGCGCACGTCCTGCACCGTGTTCTGGATGCCGGCCCGCAGGTCGAGCAGCGCTGCGTCGGCCGCCGTGGGGTCTCCGAGGAGGTTGCGGGCGGCCTCGGCCTTCAGCGTCAGCCCGGCGAGCGCGGAGCCGAGCCCGTCGTGCAGGTCGCGGCGGAGCCGTCGGCGCTCGTCCTCGCGGGCGAGGATCAGGCGCTCGTGGGCGGCACGCAGCCCGGTGAGGAGGGACGAGGCGTGCACCAGTGCTCCGAGCTGGCCGCTGATGTCGTCGAGGAGTCGGAGGTCGCGGTCCCGCAGCGGCCGCGGGGGCATCGTCCAGCGCAGCACTCCCACGGCGCGGCCGTAGCCGGTCAGCGTGGTCTCCCGGTCGGCGAGCTCAGCGGCGCCGTGCACGGCGAGCGGCCGGCCTGCTCCGTCGAGCACGACGATCGCCGGCAACTCGAGCACCTCGGCCAGTTCCCGGATCAGGTCCTGGAGCAGCCCGTCGATGTCCGTCGCATCGGCGACCCGGCGTCGCACGGCGGCCAGCACCTCCTCCGGCTGCGCCCATTGCCCGTAGGTCAGCCGGTTCGCCGCTCGCTGCAGCGCCTGACGCAGGGGCGAGAAGGACAGTGCCACCAGGCCGGTGGCCAGCCACGGCAGCCACCGCTCCCGTCGTGCGTCCAGCAATGCCCCGACCCCCGCGACGGCCAGCACGTACACGGCGGCGAGGGCGGCGGACAGCCCCACGGAGGCGATCGTGCGGCTCACCGCCAGGTGCACGTCGTACAGCCGGTGCTGCAGCACCGCCACACCGATGGCGACCGGCAGCGGGAGCACGGCGAGCCCGAAGACCAAGGTCTCCGCTGCGCCGAGGAGGATCAGCGGCAGGATCGCCGCCGGCACGGCGGCCGCCCAGGTCAACCACAGCAGCTGTTGACGCAGCAGCGGTCCACCCCCGCGCCACCGCGAGACGAGGCTGCCCACCGCCCCCGCCACCGCCGCTGCCACCGCGCCCAGGGCGAGCACGGCCAGACCGTCGACGACTCCGCCGAGACCGGCAGGCAGGCCCACGGGGCTGTCGATGGCGGCCAGCCGCTCGTCCATGGGGGCAGGGGCGAGGACCGACGTCGCCGTGAAGAGGAACAGCGCCGTTGCCGACGCGGCGATCGCCCACCGCCATGGCCGCCCCGGCAGGCGCCCATCGGGGAAGACCAGCGGGACCAGCAGGACCAGCACCAGCCAGCCGAGCCCCCGCAGCACCGTGCCCGCCACGGCCAGCAAGGCCGCGGCCGACCCGGTCCCCGGGGTCGTGACCAGTCCCTGGACACCCACCGCCAGGATGGCCTCGCCGAGCCCCCACACCGCTGCTCCGCCCAGCAGCACGAGTCCGACCCGGTGCCCCGGGCGGGCCAGGCAGATCAGCACGCCCACCCCGGCGTACACGACGATCACCAGCGCCACGACCCATGCGCCGGCAGGGAACTCGCCGACCTGCGCGGCCGTCAGGACCGCCGACGTCGCCGCGCCACCTGCCGCCACCGCGGCGGCGCCCGAGACCACGCTGTGCCGAGGCGTCCTCATGCTGCATCGTCCTGGTGTGCGACGGTCAGGTACCGGCCCCGCGGCGGGGCGACGTGGTCAGCGGGTCGCCCGACGCCCCGGAGAAGACCGGTCGCGCTGCCGCATCCGGTCCGCCGGGTCGGTACCTGAGCATGACGGTCGCAAGGGCGAGGAACCAGACCATCCACGCCACGGTGGCCCAGTCGACGGCGCCCAGCCGCGCGGCGGGCACCGAGGCGACCAGGACGAGCCCCGTTCCCAGGCCGGCCCAGCCGAGCCACGGGGGCAGCTCCCCGTCGGCCAGCACGGCGATCCCGACACCGGCGGCGTGCACCCCCAGCAGCAGGACGCTCAGGAAGAAGGTGAAGTTCCGGACGTCGTTGACGAGCGAGACCGTGACCATGTCGGCACCGTGCTGAGCGCCGTACAGGGCGGCCGCGCCCGCGGCGAGCCCCGGAGCCAGGCTGAGCGCCACGTAGGCGATGCCTGCCGCAAAGGCGGTCTGCGACGCCCAGCCGCCGGTCTCGGAGCGGCTCAGCGCCCGGGCCAGGAAGGCGAGCACCGGGAGCAGCAGCAGGAAACCGACGGACTCGACGTAGCCGCCGGTCATGATCCGGGCCAGGTCGCCGTCGACGTACTCGGCGGCAACCGCTTCGGCGCCGTCCCCGAGCCGCGGGGACCGCTGCTGGCTGATGCCGACGAGGATGAGCACCACATGCGCGAGCGCGAGGCTTCCCGCCACCCGCCATGCCGTCCGGGACATAGCGTCCTCCGTTCGTTCGAGACCGGGCTCTCCGATCCCCGGACCCAACGGTCCTGCGTCGACACGGAGTTGCCATCAGGCGCCTTCCCGCGACCGCCGGGAAGATCTCCCAGCCGACCGCGTCGGGGCTCCCCCTGCCCCCGACAGGTGGCATGCGAAGGGTGCGCCCTTCGGCCCAGATGCCCGTCAGGCGGCTCGCTGCAGAGGCCGATGAGCCGTCCACCTGCAGATCCATGGGTGGGGTGCTAACCGTTGCTCTGACCAGCAGCGAAGCCGGTCGGCCGGCGAAGTTCTTACACGATTTCGGCCGACTTCTTACACACTCGCCGCCGGGCGCGAGCTGACCCGGCCCGGCAGCGGCCCGCCGCCGGCCAGTACCGGCGTCCGGGCCACCCCGCGAGGCCGGCTAGGCCGCCAGCGGCTCTTCGTCACCGGCCACGACCCGAGGCAGCAGAACGGCGGGCACCGCGGGACAGGCCCGGCACCGAGGTCGGAGCCCGACCACGTGGACGGAGACGTGCCGCGGGTGCCCGCAGCGGGCGCAGGCGATCCGCCAGCGGTCCGTCGATCGGCCCGGGTAGGCCTCCTGGGGCACCCAGCCTGCGGCGGTGAGCCGGTCCATGGCCACCTCGGCGCTCAGGCTTCGCTTCCGCGCGCTCTCCCGGGCGCCGCACGGCACGCAGCCGCCCTTGCCGTCACGCAGGTTGGCCAGCATCGGCGCACCCTCGGTTCGGCAGGTGTCGCAGCGGGCGCGCCAGGGGTCGGTGACACGGCCCGGATAGGGCTCCAGCGGGGTCATCCCGTGCTCCCTGAGCTTCTGTTCCGCGGTCTCTGAACTGAGCGCGCGCGGCCACCGGCTCGGGTCCCGGCGGCGCACGTACGCGTCCAGGTCGGCCCGGTCGGGCGGCAGCGACGCCACCTCCTGCTCCACGCGGGCCCAGATGGTTCGGGCGGAGACCGTCGCCGCGTCGACAGTCTCCGTCGCGCCGTCCTCACCGTCCAGAGCTGCCGGAAGACCCCGGTCCTCGCGCAGCCAGCGGAGCACGGCCCGCTCGACCTCGAGCGCGTGCGCGCCGGTCGGCACCGCGACGGTGTGCAACACCGTCCAGCCGCGGCGCCGGTGCAGGGCCAACCGGGTGCTGTCGGCCGCGGTCACGCCGATCTTGTGCGCCCCCCGGCGGGGATCGGTGAGCAGGTACACCACCGCCGGTGCCGCCGGGTTGAAGCCGCTGACCGCACATGCCGAGCAGCCGGCATGGCCTTTGCGCACGTCCGAGTGCCGGATCGGCTTCACGAAGTCGCAGGCGGTGCACCGGCACAGCCACGGTTTGTCGGATCCGGGATAGGGCTCCTGGGGTTCCAGCCCGGCGTCGCGCATGACGGCCTCCGCCGCCGCAGCGTGCGCGGCGAGACGGCGGCGGGCTCTATCGCGGTGGAAGCAGGCCCTGCAGCGCTTACCTTCCCGGAGGCGGCGCAGGGTCTTGACCGCGGCCGCACCGCAGGCCCTGCAGGTCACCTTCCACGGGTCCAGAGCGGAGCCGGGGTACGGCTCGGCCGGGTCGAATCCGACGCTCCGGCACTCCGCGGCCGCAGTTTCCGGGTCCAGGCGGCGGGCCTGCCCAGTGGCCTGGTCGGTGCACTTCCGGCAGCCAGAGCCCTTGCGGTGCTTCCCCGCAGCGACCGTGACCTCTGCGGCACAGCCGGCGCACGTGACCGTCCATTGCTCGTGGAACGGCGGCGGCAGCGGCTCGGTCGGGATCAGTCCGGCGGCACGCAGCCGCTCGGCGGTCTGGACGGGATCGGCAAGGCTCGGCACCCGAGGGGACCGTCCGATGGATCTCGATAGCGGCAATCACGCCGGTCGGTGTAGAGAGGCCGGGTAATACGCTTGCTGACCTGCGGTGTAAGACGATGCCGGATTTCGTGTAAGAGGTCGGAAACGTCAGAAGCGCCGACCAACGGTCGGCGCTTCTGGGAGCAATGGTTAGCTCCTGGTGGTGGGGTGCTAACCGTTGCTCTGACCAGCAGCGGAGCACCGGCATCGGTGGAGTTCTTACACGTTTCCGGCGGAGTTCTTACACAGCCCCGTCCTCGGTCAGCGCCAGCCTTCCAACAGCTGCGCCGGGCTCAGGACGTGCGCACCCTCGATGGAGCTTCCGGAGCGGGACACGACGAGCAGCGGGGTGTCGGACGATGCGCCGGGCAGCTGCCCGCGGTGGGTCACGAGAGCGGCGAAGTCGCGGTCGTCGAAGGGCTGGTTCTCCAGCCATTTGATGCGCGCTGGCCGCTGACCACCAGCGCCGAGGTGGAGTGCGACAGCGCCTCCTCCAGGTAATCCCACATCGGCAGGCCGCGGGGTCACTCCTCGCAGACCAGCGGCAGGCCGCCGGTGACCAGGTAGGCGTCGAAGGTGTCGGCCGGGTCGAGGTCGAGCATGGCGCCGAGCTCGAGCGGGCTCAGCGGTGGCACGATCATCTCCACGGCGCGCTGGTGAAAGGGGCGCCCGTAGGCGTTGAGCGCTTCCATCATCGCCAGGTCTGACCCGACGCCGATGAGCAGCACCGGGTGGCGAGCGATGACCCGGTCGAACACCTTCTGCAGAGCGCCCTCGAAGGCGTTGTCGGGGCCGGTCAGGTACGGCAGCTCGTCGATCACCACGATGCTGGGGCCGTCGGTGGGCAGGGCGGTGGCCAGCAGCCGCAGTGCGGCCTCCCACGTCGCCGGGGTGATGCCGGCGGATGTGGTCGCGTCGGACAGGTCGGAGGCGGCGACCTCCTCGGCGAACAGCCGCAGCTCCTCCGCCGGCTGCTGCATCGACGCGGTGAAGAACACGTGCGGCACGCCGGCACGCTCGATGAACTCCTCGATCAGGCGCGACTTCCCGACCCGTCGACGAACGCGAACGATTTCGGAGTTCAGCACCACCACTGACCGTGGTTCCCTGCGGCAGTCCTTGGTGTCGGCCATCCGCTCGGCGGCGAGCCCCGGCGTCTGGGCCGACGCTGTCGCCATGACCTTCGGCGTGTTGCGTGGCAGGGCGCTGCACCGCGTCGTGCGAGAGTCCGGCGGTGTGCCCCTCGCCGTTGCCACCCTGACGGTCGGGGGTGCGGTTCTCGCGGCTGACAGTCTGCGCACCGAGCTCCGGCCGGGGGCGCCGATCGTTGCGGCCAAGGTCGGTCAGCGCGGCAACTGCGCTGTGCTGCTCACCGGGTTGGCGACCGTGGAGGGCAATGATCTGCTCGACGACGTCCTGGCCGCCCTCGACCTGCGGCACGACGTCGAGTCGGCGATGCGGGCGGTCAGTGACGTGCTGCTTTGGGCCTGCAGTCCACTGCTGCCCCACGTGCCTGAGCTGCTGGCGGTCAACGACTCCCTGTGGGACGTCGTGCTGGCGGTCCAGACACGGCACGGGAGGTGGCAGTACGCGCGCTTGCGTGGGTTCCGCGGCACGGATGACTTCGCGTTCGAGACGCAGATGCTGCAGCCGAGGGCGGATGAAGTTCTGACCGTGGTTCTCGGGGCGTGGCATCCGGAGCTGGGCCGGCTTGACTCCGCGTACGCCGAGGGCTACGCGGACATGGTGTTCACCGCACGCGCGGTTCGCATGCCTGCCCCGCCGCCACCGCAGGCGCTGCCCGTGACCGACGTGGTGGCGGCCGTGGCGGCCGAGCTTGACGCGGCGATCGCCACCGAGGAGCTCGCGCGGCGGCCTGTGGGCTGGCCGGCGCGGGTGAAGTGCGCGCCGAGGCCGGCGCCGGGTGGCCAGATTCGGGACCGCGGCTACCGTGGGACGGACCGCCCCTACCCGAACGTGAGCGGCACGACATGGGGGTTGGACGCGTTGGGCCAGCAGATCCCGAGGTGCACGGACGGCCACGGCGGCCCGGCTGGCACCGTGTCGGGCGGCTGCGCGGGGCCGGGTTTCCGGCATGACGCCCTGTTCTACGACTCGGTCGAGGAGTTGGCCGACCTCGCCGCTCCGTTCCTGCTCGAGGGCCTGGCAGCTGGAGACGGCGCGGTGATCGCCGCCGGCCCGGCAGTCACCGCCGCCCTGCACGACGCGGTTGAGAACCACTCGCTGGTGCTGGTGCTCGAGCGGCACGCGCTCTACCGGTCCCGCACGCCGACGGCGATCACCACCTTCCGCGGACTGGGTGAGCAGGCAGGCCCAGGCCGGCGGGTCCGGGTCGTCGGCGAGGTCGACTTCGGCACCACCGCCGCGGACTGGACCGAGTGGCAGCGCTACGAGGCGGTGATCAACGCCGCGTTCGCGTCGTCACCGCTGTGGGGGCTGTGCGTGTTCAGTACCGCCCTGCCCGAGCCGCTGCTGACTGCTGCCCGGCGCACCCACCCGCAGCTGGTAAGCCGTGACGGCCGGGCGACGAACGCTGACTACGTCGACCCGGCGACCTACCTGGCCGGTCTCTCGGTCCCCGACGAGCCGCTGGAGCGCACGCCGCCCGCGCTGGTCGCCGACGACGTCACCGACTTCATCGGGCTCCGGCGGACCATCCGCCGCCATCTGAGCAACCTCGCCGGACCGGCCGACCTGCTGGAGGACTTCCAGCTGGCTGTGGACGAGATGACCTCCAACGCTGTCCGGCACGGCCACCGGCCGGTCAGCCTGCGGCTGTGGACCGCGCCGGGTCAGCTGGTGTGCACCATCGGCGACGCCGGAACCGGCCCGGCCGACCCCTTCGCCGGGTACGGGCCGGCGCACGGCGAGGACCTGTCGGCCGGCGGGATGGGGCTGTGGCTGGCCCGCCAGCTGTGCGACCACGTGGCCCTGCGCCGCGACGCGCACGGCAGCAGCGTCCGGCTCACTACCCGCTGGGTCTGAGCCGACCCCCGCGCTGTCCTGGGGTCAGTCCCTCGGGAAGCCCGGCGGCACCCGGTGCGGGCCGGCCTCCGGCGGGCGCGGCCGGTCCTGCGGGTGCAGCCGGACGGCGACCAGGGCGACGTCGTCGTCGGGCGCGTCGGGCAGCATCCTCGCCAGCAGCTCATCGCACAGCTCGTTCAGCTCCCGGCCGGCGAGCTCGGCCAGCACAGCCTTCAGCCGAGCCGTTCCCGCGTCGAGGTCGGAGTTCCGGCGCTCGACGAGCCCGTCGGTGTACAGGAGGACGACCACGTCCCGCTCCAGCGTCACCTGAGACTCTCGCCGGAGCGCGTGGGCATCCACACCGAGCAGCAGGTCGGTGCGCTCGGTGGTCAGCGCGGTCACCGTGCCGTCAGCGGCGATCGTCATCGGCGGCGGATGGCCGGCGTTCGACCAGCGCAACCGGGTCAGCCCGGCCTCCCGCTCGTCGTCGGTCTGCTCCAGCCGCGCGATCAGCGTCGTGGCCAGGATTCGCGACTGCAGGGTCTCCATCACCTGGCCCACCTGGCGCAGCACCGCAGCCGGCCCATTCTGGTCCAGGGCGCCGATGGTGCGCACGATGCTGCGGATCTGCCCCATCGCCGCTGCGGCAGCCACGTCGTGCCCGACGACGTCGCCGATGACCAGCTGGGTCGCGCCGCCGGGCTGCATGAACGCGTCGTACCAGTCGCCGCCGACCTCCGCCGACTGAGCTGCGGGCACGTACCGGACGGCGATCTGCAGGTGGTCGGGTTCGGGCGGAGCGGTGAGGAGCGACCGCTGGAAGCCCTCGGCCAGCCCACGCTGCTGCCGGAACAGCCGGGCGTTGTCCAGCACCAGCCCGGCGCGGGCGGCGACGTGCCGGGCGGTGACCAGATCCTCGGCGCTGAACGCGCCCCGGTCGGTGCCGTTGGCCAGGGTGAGCATCCCGACCGAGCCGTCCCGCCCAGGTAGTGGGAGCACCACCACCGCTTCGGGTGCCAGCGCCCGGAGCGCATCGTGCATCGGCCCGGGGGGGAGCCTCGTGAGGGCTCGCGCGGTCGCGTCGGCGTCGAGGAGCTGCAGTTGACCTGTCCGCATGGCCCGCTTCAGCACGGCGTCGTTGGAGAGGGCAGCCAACCGGACCCGGGCGTAGTCATCCAGGACCTCCTGCATCGCGGGGTCGACGTGCTGGGCGGCGGCGTGGCGCAGGCCGCGCCGGACGCCCGCGGCCTGGTCGTCCACGCTCAAGGTGACGATGCACCAGTCGGTCAGCGCGGGGACGAGCAGCCGGACCAGCCGGTCGGCGGCCTCGTCGGGGTCCAGGGTGCCGACCAGCTCCTCGGTGATCCGGCCCAGCAGCCGCTCCCGGCCGGCCGCCCGCTCCGCCTGCTGCTGCGCCACGGCGCGGGCGGTGACGTCGACGAAGTGCAGCGCCACCCCGGTCGGGTTCGGCACGGCGCGCACCTCGACCCAGACGTCCAGCGGCTGGGGGTAGTACGCGTCGAAGGACACCGGCTGCCCGGTGTCGGCGGCGCGGCGGTAGTGGTCCTCGAACTCGGTGCCGACGGCGGCCGGGAACGCCTCCCACAGCGGGCGGCCCAGCACCTTCTCCCGGGGGAAGCCGGTGATCCGCTCGACCTCGGCGTTGACGTGCGTGATCACCCAGTCGGTGTCCACCGCGAGGAAGCCGACCGCCATCGACTCGACCGCCTGAGCTGCCAGGGCCAGCGGCTCCCGTTGGGCGGTGGTGTCGTGCACCACGCCCACGAGACGCGAACCGGCGCCGTCGCCACCGCCGATCACCTGCCCCCGGGCGGCAAGCCAGCGGTGCGCGCCGTCGGCATGCACGATTCGGTACTCGGCGTCGTAGGTCGCGCCGGTGTCGACGGCGTACTGCACCGCCGCGACGACATCGGCGAGGTCGTCGGGGTGCACGTGGGCGTACACGTCGTCGGGGCTGCCGGAGAAGCCTGCCCGATCCATGCCCGACAGCCCCAGCAGGCGGTCATCTACGGTCAGCGCGCCGGTGTCCAGATCCAGGTCGAAGGTGCCCACCTGCCCGGCAGCCAGCGCCAGCGACCACCGGGACCGGTCGAACTCGCGTTCGACGAGCAGCTGCCGGGCGTGCGCCGCGGACTCCTCCGCCCAGGCCACGGCGGCGTCGGCGCGCAGCTGGGCCGCCCGCATCCGCAGCTCCGAGCCGCACGCACCGGCCAGGTCGGTCAGCACCGCCACGTCTTCGTCCGACCACTCCCGTGGCCGGCTGTCGATGGCACACACCGACCCCACGACCTTGCCGTCGGCGTCGGTGATCGGAACGCCGGCGTAGGCGATGACATGCAGGTCGGGGATGGCCAGGTTGTCGGCGACCAGCGGATCGGTGCGCGCGTCGGTGATGACCAGCGGCGCGGCCGAGCGCACCACGTGCTGGCAGAACGAGTGGCTCAGCGGTGTCTTGCGCGTGGACTGCCACGGCTCGGGCAGCCCCAGCGCGCCGGGGAACACCTGCTCGTCGTCCGACACCATCGTCACCAGCGCCACCGGGACGTTCAGCTGGCGGCGCACCAGGCGGGCGAAGCGCTCGAACGCCGCATCCGACTGCGCCGGCAGCGCGGTGCCCGCAGGTAGCGAGCCAGTCACAGAGACCCCCTTGGACAGGGACGCGGACGTGAGGTCCCACGGAGTCGGCCCACCGATGGTACCGGTCCGCGCTACGCCCACCGTTCCTTCGATCCCGTGCGGGGGCCGTTGCTAGTCGTCGAGTGAGCCGCTCACGGTCATCCGGTCAGCCAGTTCGCGCAGCTTCAGGTTCTGGCGCTGGCTTGCGTCGACCAGGAGCGCGAACGCCTGGTCGGAAGTCAGCCGGTGGCGCTCCATGAGGATGCCGACCGCCATCCCGATGCGGCGGTTGGACTCGAGGCCCGCTTCTAGGCTTGCAGCCTGCGCGCGCGCAGTCTCAAGGTCAGACAGCGCCCTGCGCAGCTGCTCGTCGACCGACCGGCGAGGCTTGAGCATGTGGGCAGTGTCCCAGCGCGAACCGCTGCGGCAGAACGAGGGCCGGACGCCGCCGCAGACCAGGCGGCCGGCCGTAGCCCGTCGTCCTGCGGGGCCGGTGTCTCGGCGGTGGCCCGCAAGCGCCGGTGGGTCAGCTCCACGTCCATCAGCCGCCGCATCAGGCTGTGCTCGGCCAGGTTGAACGGGCTGTCCCTGCTGTAGACCGCCCGCAGGTCGTTGCCGAGCCGTCCCAGGCCGGTGGTGTCCTCGGCAGCCTCCGCCAGATCCAGCTGCACCGCCTCGACCTCCTTCACGAACCGGGCCATCGCCTGCTGCGTACCGGCGACGTCCTGGCGGTACCGCTGCCGCACCGCCTCGAGCACCCAGTCCCGAGCCGGGATGTCGTCGGGGTGGAGGTACCAGTGGCCGCGTTCACCCCTGCGTGCCAGACCTTCCCCGCCTCGCACAGCTCGCGCAGCACGTCGGTCGGCACGCCGGCGAGCTTGGCCGCCTGCCCGACCGTCACCTCGGTCATGCCCGGTCCCGGCTCAGTCGCACAGCGCCAAGCCAGCCTCGATGAGGTCACCGATGCTCACCTTGAGGTCCAGACCGCTGCCATCGTCGGCCCAGATCGGGTCGATGTCGGCCCACTCGCCGGAGCCCTTCGCGGTGCCGTTGACGGCGTACGTCGTGCCGTCGGCGGTGAACGTGACCCGGCTGCCGGGTTCGCAGTCGAGCGTGCCGCGGTCGACGGTCAGCGGCCAGGTCCGGCCCTCGCCCTCGAACTCGGCGCGGGACACCTCGCCGACCTCGCCGGCCGACGAGCCGCTGGAGTCCCCGCCTCCGATCCGGGTGCAGCCGTACACGACGGCCGCGACGACCAGCAGGAGGATGAGGAAGCCGCTGCACGAGTCCCCGGCGACGGAGGGGTGCCGGGGAGTGCGATTCCCCGGGCGCATTCCTTCACCGGGTGGGCTGGGACAATCGGGCCGGAGCTTCGCCGCGACCCCGTGGTGGGCGGGAGACGGGACCAGATGAGCACGCACGACGGCGATGGCACCGAGCCTGAACTGTCACGCCTGATCAGCGGCGACGAGGCACGCCGCTCGCTGCTGGACATGGCCGTGGCGGCGGCCGGCATCGGCACCTTCGACTGGGACCTGACCACCGGGATTCTCACCTGGGACGACCGGCTGCTCGAGCTGTTCGGGTACGGGCCGACCGAGTTCGACCAGACGATCGAGGCGTTCAACGACCGGCTGCATCCCGAGGACGTCGGCCCCGTCGGCGTGCAGATGCAGAAGGCGATCGACGGGTGTGGCGACTACGCCGCGGAGTTCCGGGTGCTGCTGCCCGACGGCGGGCTGCGCTGGGTCGCCGCGCGCGGGCGGGCGCTGTGCGACGAGGGCAACGCCGCGGTCCGCCTGCTGGGTTCCGCGTGGGACATCACCGGTCGCCGCGCCGTGCAGGAGCAGGGTGAGCAGGCAGCGGCGCGGGAACGGCTGCTCAGCCGCATCACCGAGGACCTCGCCGCCGACCTGGACGCGGAGACGGCCGTCGGCCGCCTCGCGCGGCTGGTGATTCCCGCGGTCGCGGATCTGGCCATAGTCACCCTGATCGGCGACGACCGCGCCGCCGGGTCCCGGCGCGGTCTGCGCACCTCGGAGTCCTGGCACGCCAATCCGGAACTGCGGCCGGCGACCGAGGCCTACGCGCAGGCGCGGCTGGCCGCGCTCCGCGACGACGCCCTCATCGTCGGCGCCCTGCGGACCGGGCAGCCGCAGCTGCTCAACGGCAACGCGACCGCTCAGGCGCTGTCGATGGTGCAGCCCGGCCCGACCCGCGAGCTGCTCACCACCCTGGCGCCCGAGGCGGTGGCGGTGCTGCCGCTGCCCGGCCGGACCGGCCCGGTGGGCATGCTCACGCTGGCCAACGGCCTCGAACGCGGCACGTTCAGTCCCGAGGATCTGGTCACCATGCGGATCGTCGCCTCCCGGGCCGGGCTGGTGCTGGACAACTCGCGGCTCTACCGACAGCAGCGGAATCTCGCCGAGGGGTTCCAGCGGTCCCTGCTGACCCCGCCGCCGGAGCCCGACCACCTGCAGATCGCTGTCCGCTACGTGCCCGCCGGGCAGTCCGCGCAGGTCGGCGGAGACTGGTACGACGCGCTGATGCAGCCCGCCGGGGCCACGGTGCTGGTCATCGGTGACGTCGTCGGCCACGACGTCGAGGCCGCCGCCGCGATGGGGCAGCTCCGCAGCATCGTGCGCACGCTCGGCGCGATCGACGGGGACGGGCCGGCCGCGATCCTGCGACAGGCCGATGAGGTCATGCAGACCCTGCAGTCGGGAATCCTCGCGACCGTGGTCGTCGCCCGCCTCGAGCAGAGCGCCGCCGACCGCGACCTCGGCGTGACCCGGCTGCGCTGGTCCAACGCCGGCCATCCGGCGCCGGCCGTCATCGCTCCCGACGGCACGGTGACGCTGCTGACTGCCGGCCACACCGACCTGATGCTCGGCGTCGACCCCGGGACCCGGCGCCGCGACGCGCAGGTGACCCTGGACCGCGGCGCCGTCGTCATCCTCTACAGCGACGGGCTGATCGAACGGCGCGGCTCCGACCTCGACCACGGCGCCGCCCGGCTACAGGCCGCGCTGGCCGACCTCGCCGGCCACGACCTCGACGAGCTGTGCGACGAGCTGCTGGCCCGGATGCTGCCCGACCAGCCCGATGACGACGTCGCGCTCGTCGCGGTGCGGCTACACCCCCAGGACCGGCCGCGGCCGCCGGAGGCCGGCCCGAACCGGGTGCCACCTACCGTCCCCGCCGACTGACGTTCAAGCAGCACATGGGGGGCCAGGGCCGCGGTGGCGTGTGCGGCCAACGCCGCAGCTCACGCGGCCCGGCCCGGGGCCGGGGCGACGATCACCGCCATGTGAGCACGTGACCCGCACCGAGTCGGGAACGGCCAGCGGCCTGGCGCGCCATGGAACCTCCAGTCCGGGCGGTCCGGCGGTGCGGTCGGCCACGTCGTGGTTGCCGCCGCGGCAGTCAGCACATGCAAGAGAGTGCCCCGGCAGTTCGGGCAGCGGCTGCCCGCCGGCCGCCCGCCGGCCGGAGCCGATGCCGCCTCGCAGGTGCGAATCAGGTGCTCGACGAGGCGCGACCGGGGTCCCGTTGGCGCAGCTGGTGGCGGAAGCACAGGCCTCCCCGCCGCGCGGCGGCGCTCAGGCTGCCGACGAGTTCCCCAGCACGCTGCTGGGGATCTCCCGCAAACCTGTGGGGGCAGTCGCCAACAGGCTGTTGGACAACTCGGGCAGCGGCGTTCGCACAAGGAGCTCCCTGGACACCGCGGACTACGCCCCCGAACTGCTCCCGCAGCCGCTCGGCAATCATCGCGATGCCCACGGGGTACGGGGGCCGCCCCGCAGGACCAGCTTCCCCGTCGACTTCGGTCCCTCCAGCCGGACGTCCTCGATCTGGTCGGGCGGGAACAGCGGCCAGTCGGCGTCGAAGAACGCGAGCACCCCCGGTCACCGGGACGTCGGCAGGCAGCCACGGATCGCCGGGGAGCGCGTTCACGGACGAGCTGAACTCCGGGGTTCAGGACAGCGAAGGGGGCGCCTCCTCGCGCGTGTAGTCCACACGCGCCCACACCGTCTTGCTCCCGCTCCCGAGTGGCTCCCAACCGTGGGCACCGCTGATCTCGGCGACCAGGGCCAGACCCAGTCCTCCGAGCGCGGCGTCCCGGCCCGGGTCGGGAGTCGGCGGCACGTCGCCGGCGGCGTCGACAACCTCGAGCAGCCAGCACTGGCCGTGGTCGGTCACCATCACCTCGACCGGCGACCGGCCATGCCGCACGGCGTTGCTGACCAGTTCCTCGAACGCCAGGAGGAGCCGCTCGACGCCTCCCTCGGTCGCCCCCCGGGGGCGCACGCCGTCGTGCAGAGCGGCACCGAGCTGCCTGCGGGCGGCCGTGACGTCCGACGGCCGCATCGGGCGCCAGCGCCCCAGGATGCGGCCGTCGGACCGAGGCGCCGGGCGCGGGCTGAGCACCCAGGGCGTCCCCGCCACAGGGGCGGGAGCCGTCACCGTGGCGAGCACAGGATCACCGCTGCCGGTCATCCCCGCCGCCGCGTTCTCGGCGACCCGCGGGGCCGAGCCCGTCAAACCCGGCGGGGCCTCATCGGCAGGCGCGGGGAGGCCGAGGTCAGCTCGGGGTGGGGGGACACGATCGTCTGGCACGGGGATTTCCTGTCGTCCTGACCGGTTGTTTTCAGTCACGGCTGCGGGCCACTCTTTGACCGCGCGTTGAGACAATGTTGAGGCTAGGTCCAGGTGGTGACGTCCCGCCGCCACGCGACGGTGTGCCCTGCGCCACATTCGCCGACAGTAGTTCCCTTGGTAGGTTCGAGACATGGTTGAGACCCGACTTCCGGATCAACGGGGGGTCAAGGATCCGGCCGTCGAAGGGACGTCGCACCGGCCGCTCCCGCGCCCGGTCGTCCTGCTGATCGACGACGAGGTGGACTTGGTCGCGATGGCCGGCAACTACCTCACCCGGAGCGGCTTCGAGGTGCTCACCGCCGGCGACACGCGGACCGGGGCGGCGCAGCTGCGGGAGCGCCCGGTCGACCTGGTGGTCCTCGACCTCGGGCTGCCCGACGGCAACGGCCTGGAACTGCTCCGCACCCTGCGCCAGGACGACCACCCGGTGCCCGTCGTCGTCCTGAGCGGCCGCGGGCTGGAGGGCGACCGGCTGCTCGGCCTCGAGCTCGGCGCCGACGACTACATCGTCAAGCCGTTCTCCCTGCCCGAACTGGCCGCGCGCATCCGAGCGGTGCTGCGCCGCTCCGCCCCCCCGTCCGCCGGCCCGCTCGTACCGGTGGGCGAGCTCGTCATCGACACGTCCGCGCACGAGGTGAGCGTGCACGGCACCCCCTTGGCGCTCAGGCCCCTGGAGTACGACCTGCTCACCCTGCTCGCCCTGTCCCCGCGGCAGGTCCACTCCACCGCCCAACTGCTCGAGCAGGTGTGGGGCTCCGCCGCCGGGCGGGCCGACGCCACCGTGTCCGAGCACGTCTACCGGATCCGGCAGAAGCTGACCCACGCCGGCGCCGCCAGCCCGCGGATCGTGACCGTGCGCGGCGTGGGGTACCGACTGGACCCATGAGGCGCACCATGACTCCCGACGAGGTCGACTACACGGCGGTGTTCGACGCGCTGCCGGCCCCATTCCTGGTTCTCACGCCGGAGCTGGTGATCGTCGGGATGAACCGAGCGCGGGAGCGGGTCACCGGGACGCGTCGAGCCGACCTGGTCGGGCGCCATCTGTTCGAGGCATTCCCCGACAACCCGGAGAACCCGCGAGCCAGTGGGGTGCGCCACCTGCGGGCCTCGCTGGAGCGGGTGCTGTCCACGGGGGAACCGCACACGATGGCGGTGCAGCCCTACGACATCCTCGACCAGTCGACGGGCGAGTTCGTGGAGCGGTACTGGAGCCCGGTCAACGTCCCGGTGCTCGATGAGCACGGCCGCGTAGTGCTGCTGCTGCACCGGGTGGAGGACGTCACGGACTTCATCCGGGAACGGCAGCTGCGGCAGGTCGAGCAGGAGCGGGGCGAGGAAGCGCTGCAGACTCGTCTGGAGGATCTGGAGGTCGACCTGTTCAACCGCGCCGGCGAGATCCAGGAGGCCGACCGCAACCTGCGGGAGGTCATCGCCCGGCTGGAGACCACCACCGCGCAGCTGCAGGCCCAGCACCAGGAGAAAGACCGGTTCATCGCCACGCTCTCGCACGAGCTGCGCAACCCGCTCGCCGCCGTCCGAGCCGCCCTCGACGTCCTCGCCCTCGACATCGCCGGGAACCCGGTCCTGGCGGTGCTCGACCGCCAGACCGCGGCCCTGACCCGCATGACCGACGACCTGCTCGACGCCGCCCGCGGAATCGCCGGACGGCTCACCGTGCAGCGTCACCCCCTGGACCTGCGGACGCTGGTGGAGCAGGTCGTGGCCGACGTCGGATCCGCACACGGAGGGCGGGCCCGCACCATCGACCTGGTGCTACCAGAGACGCCCGTGCCAGTCGACGGCGACGCGGTCCGCCTGGGCCAGGCCGTGACCAACCTGATCGACAACGCCTGCAAGTACACCCCGGCCGACGCCGCGGTCGGCGTCCGGCTCACTGCCGACGACGGCAACGCCGAGCTACAGGTGCACGACGACGGGCCCGGGTTCGACCCCGCCGTCGCCGAGCGGTTGTTCGAACCCTTCCACCGCGAGCCGGATCCCCGGAGGCAGGCACCCAGCGGCCTGGGTCTGGGGCTGGCCGTCGTCCGCGGCATCACCCAGCTGCACGACGGCACGGTCACCGCGCACAGCAACGGCCCCGGCACCGGCGCCACGTTCACCATGCGGCTGCCGCTCCGCGTCGAGCTGCCCGACGCCGCGCCGGCTACGGAACCGGCAAGGGAACCGGCCTCAACCGGCAGCCAGGGGCCTCCCGCGGAATCGACACCGTCCGCGCCGCCGACGCCGCTGCGCATCCTGATCATCGACGACAACGAGGACCTCGCCCGCGCCTACCAAACGGCGTTGACCCTCCGCGGCCACGAAGTCACCGCCGCCTTCACCGCCCGCGACGGGCTCGCCCAGGCCCAGAATGCCTTCGACGTCGTCCTCTGCGACATCGCCCTCGGCGAGGACGTCGACGGCTACGAGGTCGCTCGCCGGCTGCGCGGTACCACACAACACCGCCGGACGCGGTTCGTCGCCATCTCCGGATTCGGCCGCGACAGGGACAAGTCCCGGGCCCTGGAGTCCGGATTCGACGCCCACCTCACCAAGCCCCTTGACCCCGGCGACCTGGAGCAGCTGCTGCGCCGGTGGAGTGCGGACGAAGCCACCGACCCGGACCGGGACTGAGCTCCACCGCCTGCAGGCCGTCGCCGACCGGGTCGCCGGCGGCGAGCTGTTAGGCGAGGGCGACAAGTACGTCCTGCACCAGCACGCACGCCGCACGCAGCCCGGTGTCCTTGACGTCGATGAAGGTCATGTGCGGCCACTGCCCACGACCATGCGCTGCAGGACCGGGCACGGCGTGACGTTAGCCGGGGCGTCTGGACGGGCGCACGCACCAGCGCTACGAGTCTGCGTCCCCGCTCACCGGCGCACCGTAGGTCCGCGTCCTGACGGGGCGGGATGATTCGCCAGTACGGCAACACGTGGGGGGAAATGTGGGACTTTGTCCGCGCTGTGTGGTTTGATCTTGACGCTGCGTAAGGGCCGCCCGCGCCCTCGGCGTCGGAGGTGCACACGGTGGCCGCTCGCCGGTCTGTGCCTGCGCCCGCGTGCCCGGACGGGCACGCGGGCGCGCAGGTCCATGCTCACGAGGCCAGGCAGTCGAGGCGCGGAGCGACGCGCGTGTTCCGCTGCCGGTTCGAGCAGGACGGCGAGGCCGGCGTCCACTACTTCACGGTGCTCACCCGGCCGAAGGCGGACGCGCGGCTGCTGATCGACCAGGTGGTGAGTGCGCCGGAGTGCCCCAGGCCGGGGCACGGCGGGCGCTACGTGTGGCCCCACGGCACCTACAAGACCGCCGCCGGCGAGCGGCAGCGGTACCGCTGCGTGAGTCGGACCGACGACGGCGACGCCCACACCTTCTCCGCTCCGCTGCCGCGCGCGGCGGTGGAGGACGACACCTGCTGCCCGGACTGCGAGGTGCTGACCCCGAGGCACGCCGGGGAGGAGGCGGTCAGCCGGCGGCTGAACGTGCCGACACCGGTGGTCGTGTCGGTGCTGCGCGAGCTGGCCGACGGGCACGCCTACACGGCGGTGTCGAAGCGAGCGTTGGAGCAGATGAAGCGCCCGACCGGGCGAGTGCGCACGGTCGGCGGCAAGACGCCCGAGGAGCTGCACGAGGCCGGCCAGTTCGGTCCGCGCCGGGAGCTGAAGGCGCACTGGCACCTCTCGGCCGACATCCTCGAGCGGTTCGCCCCGTTCATCACCGAGCCGGCGCTCGCGGCGATGCAGGTGGAGGAGGCGGCCTACCGGGCCGAGGGGCTGCCGGTGGTGTACTTCGCCGACGAGGTGGCGGTGAAGCGGGACTACGCCCGGTCGGCCACGCTGACCAACGCCCCGGTTGTGTGGACCGCGCTGGTGGTCACCCGGACCAGCTGGGAGCGCGACAAGGACGGCAAGGTCACCGGCCGGTCGAGCCGGCTGGTGCGGGTGCGGGCGCTGCCCAACGCCTCCACCGAGGCCTGGCGGCTGGTCCTGGCCGAGCTCGACGCGCCGAACTTCCTCGTCGCCGACGGCGCGGCGGCGATCGAGAAGGCCGCGACCGCCGTGTGGGGCAAGAAGACCACGTTCGTGCCGTGCATGTACCACGCGACCCGCAACATCGAGGCCAGGCTGACCCCGCCCCGCGGGCGGCTGGCCGACAAGGTGCGCGACCACATGTACCGGCTCAGCCGCGAGCTGATGCGCGACGGCGGGCCGAAGGCCGTCAGCACCTGGTTCGACGAGCTGGAAGACGCGACGGCCGCCGCCGACCTGCCGGCCGACCTGGTGGCCGCGCAGCGCCGCCGCTACGAGCCGCTGCTGCGCCGCACCGCGCTGGTGGCGCAGCGGCAGAACGACCCGGAGGTGCAGGTCAGCAACTCGGCGGTCGAGGCGCAGATCCGGGCGTGGGTCAAGCGGCTGACCACCCGACGCGGCGCGATGTTCTCCAACCTGGCCCGCACCAACCTGCTCGGCGACCTCGTCGTAGCCGCCGCCAACGGCGCGCTGCTCGACCAGCACGAGGTCGCCCGCACCCTGCGCGAGGCGTCCAAGCGCACCGCGGGCTGGGCACCGCCGCCGCGCGCCCTGACCGAGCCCGCGGGCGTGCTCGGCCTGCGCGACGCGTTCTCCGTCACCGAGCTGCTCGAACGGCACTCCTCGTGAGCACCGCGCCGGAGAAGGGGGCGGCGTACCAGGAGCTGGTCGCCGGCCGCGAGTTCGTCGTCCTCGACATCGAGACCACGCACACGAAGGCAACCAAGACCGCCGAGGCCGCCTTCCACCCGATCTCGGTCGGGGCGGTGGTGCTGCTCAACGGCACCCGTCGGGAGACCTTCCACCGGCTGGCCAACCCCCGCGTCCCGGTGGACAGGGACAGCAGCGCCTACAACGGCATCCGCACCGCCGACCTCACCGGCCAGCCCGACGTCGCCGCCGTGCTGGCCGAGCTGGACGCCTTCCTCGCCGGGCACCCCGACGCCGCGCTGGTCTGCCACAACGCCCTGTTCGACGTCGGGCACCTGGCCGCCGCCTATGCCCGCGCCGGGATGACCCCATTCGACCGGCTCGTCTTCGACACCGAGTTCCTCGGCGTCCGGCTCAAGCTGCCCGGCGTCGCCAACTTCGCCAAGCTCACCGACCTCGCCACCCGGTACGGCATCAACACCACCCTCGCCGTGCCGCGCGCCCAGGCCCGGCTGCACAAGGCGCTCAAGGACGCTCAGGACACCGCCGAGGTGCTCGACTGTCTCCTGGCCGAGGCCGCGCTGCTGGGCATCGCCACCTGGGACGAGTTCTGCCGCGTCACCAAGCCCAAGCGCAGCAGCGACATCGCTGCCACAGTCCGCCGCCGACGGCGGATGCGCGCTCCGCAGATCCCGGCCGGCCACATCCGCGCCTGCCACGGCCGCACCCGGCTGCCGGCCCGACCGACCGAGGCCGCGCTCGACGCCTGGACCGCGCAGATCGCCGCCTGCGTGCGGCTGCACTGCCCGACGATCGCGGAGAAGGTGCTCTACGACGAGCGTCACGCGCCCCGCCTCCTCGACCGGCTCACCGCGCTGCTGGCCACCACGCGCGACCCCGGCGACGTGGGCACCCTGCTCGTCGCGCTGGAACCGCTGCTGGAACGCCTCGACCGGCCGGCGGCGCGGGCCTGGTACAGGGCCAACCATCAGCAGATCCGCGACGCCCAGCCGTGCGAGCCGCACGCCGCCTGCCCGGCCTGCGTCGCCGGACGCCCCTGCCCGCGGGACGTCATCTACCGGCTGCTCACCCGCCGCGCCCTCGACTACGGCACCACCGCGGCCGGCGTCCCGGTCAGCCTGCTGTCCAAGCAGGTGAAGAAGGACCTGTACTACGGCAAGAGCGCCCGCAAGATCGACACCTGGCCGGCGCAGGGCCTGTCCGACATGGCCGCGCACATGTTGTGGGTCGTCGTGCAGGAGGCCCGCGCCAAGCACCAGCACACCACCGTCAGCAAGCTGCTCGCCTCGGCGGTCGAGCGCGGCCTGCACCTGGCCGACCCGCACCTCGCGCTCGAAGTCGCCCGGCACTGGGCCCGCAGCCCCGACCGCGACGGCGACGTGGAGCAGCTCGTCACCACCGTGCTGGCGAAGGCCAACAGCAACCCCGGCTACCTCGACCTCGAGGTGTGGTTCCACGGGTCGTTCCGCCGCGCCGCCGCAGCCCGCCAGGCCGCCGCGGGCCGGATCACCCGGCAGCGGAAAGCCGACCCGGTGCGCACACCGGCCGACATCGAACTGCGCCCGCCGCAGAGCACCCACACGTACCGCTACCAGCTGCACCGCTTGCCGCCCGCCAGCTGACACAGCCGGTCCGTGACCGGACGCAGGCAAGCGAGTCGGTACGGCGGGACCGGGTCAGCGACCCGTGGCCTCGATGGTCACCTCGTGGTCCCCGAAGCGGGCCGCCAGAGGCTTCGTCGGCGTGACCCCCGACGGCAGCTCCACCACCGTGACGTGCCCGCTCATGTCCGCAGAGCAGACGTCCCGGTCGGGGAACAGCGGTCCCAGGCGGACCTCGATCTCTTGCTCTGCGACCACCTCGATACCAAGCGGTCCGCTGGGACAGCTGGAACTGCCGAAGGTGACCACCGCGAGGTACTGGCCGTCGTTGACCCAGGCGATCGAGGGCTGGAAGGCCGACTCGAGGGGCGACGGGCCACCGGAGTCGGGCGCAGGCGCCGGCGAGGGCGTGTAGGTCCGCTCGTCGAACCCTTCCCCGGGGTCGGGCAGCGTGATTCGGGGCGCAGGGGACGGCGCGGGGAGCACCTCAACGCGTGGTCCGGGGAGCGGCGTGAGCACGAACTCCCGGGCCTCGGGCGTATCAGCTCCGAGGCCGAACTCCGCGACGTAGGGCGAACTGCCCGGCCCGCCGGCGCCGCAGGCGGCCAGCGCAGGCGTGGCGGCCAGCAGCGCCGCCATCGCCAGCAGGGGCCACACCGGCCGGGGTCGGTTCACAGCTCGCATCGTGCGGTCCTACGACCTCGGAGTCCAGCAGCTCCACCCGAAGCGTGACGCAAGGGAGACGTTGCTGCGCGCCAGCGGGCTGCTGATCGCCCAGTGCACCGCGTGTCGCTGCCGCAGCTGGCCGCCGCACACGGCCAAGCTCAGAACCCCCTGGGTCGGCCGAGCGCAGCGGTCACCGAGGCCCGTCGAGGGACGCAGAGATGTCCCACATTTCCCCCCACGTGTTGCCGTACTGGATGATTCGGGGGGGGGGCTCCGGTGATTCCTGGTGCGGCCGTGCTGGTCCGCGCCGGTTTCGGCGGGCGCCCTATGCAGAGGTGGCGCTCACCCGACGGCGAGAACACGGGTCCAGGCGGCAGCACGTGGGCGACACGGTGGTCGTCGACCAGAGGGTCGGCATTGCAGGGCGCGCCTCCGGATGCTCCCCGCTCCGCCGGCCCACCTTGGACGTCAGAGTGGGAGCAGGCCGTCGTCGAACGGACGCATCTGGCTGTAGACCTTCGCCCAGGAGTGACCCCCGACGAACCAGCTCGGGTCTGCGTTCTTCAGCACCTGCTTCGTGCTCCAGAGGTGCAGCTGACCGGGCGCGCCTTTGGCCGACAGCCACCGCCGCTCGCGGTCGGCTCGCCGGCGGCCGTCGCGCTCGTCGATCAGCACGAAGACGTCGGTGCCCGCCTGTGCCAGCACCGAGGCGTGCGCCAGAACCAAGATCTCGCCCAGGCTGCTGGTGTCGGTGATGCGCTTCTCCGCGGGCATTCCGCTGACGCGGGAGATGGCGGTAGAGAAGGGCTCGGTGGTCAGGTCGTCGGAGAGGACCACCACCCGCTCGGAACTTCGAAGCGCAGCCCAGGTGCGCACGACCCCCGTGCGGCGGAACCGGGCGCTGCTGCCCTTGCCGGCCACCTCGGCGTCCACGCGCTCGGGCACGGTCAGCTGCAGGCCGCCGTGCTCGGCGGTCTGCAGCAGCACGTTCTGCTGACCGACCGCGAGGAAGTTCAGGGTCGGGCCGGCGTCGAGCAGGACGCTCACGAGGTCGACGACGCCCGACTGGCGAAACCAGGCGGGAACAGCGGAGCGTCGTCGTCGTCGACGTCGTCGGGTCCGGCCACGTCGTCCAGGGTGTGCCGTGCCGCTCCGAGCTGCTCGGCCAACTCCTCCGGCGCCTGCTCGTACCAGGCGGCGACCTCAGCGATCCCGACGGCGCCCTGGTGGTAGCCCTCGACCGCGCGGCGCATCAGCTGCTGCGGCGCACGCGGCCGCATCGACCCCAGCGCCAGAGCCTGGTACTGGCTGAGCCAGCCGTAGCGGGCGGCCAGAGACGGAGCGGACAGCGCCATCCATGCCGCGCAGGTGTCCGGGTCGATCAGGCGCGCCTGCTTGAACTGGATGGCCGCCATCGCCGGGGAGGCCTCGAACTCCTGGACGACGGCGGCCAGATCGCCATCGCCGATACCTGCCTTGCGTGCCGCGGTGCCGAACCGGTCGCGCAGCGCGGCGACTGGCAGCAGCAGGTGCCGGGCGAACGCGTCGGCCTGGATCTCCGCGGGCGTGCGGGCACCAGGCACGGGTGCGTCGGCGGCATTCAGGTCGCCGCCGACCACGTGGCCCATCTCGTGAGCCAGCGACGACCGCTGCCGCATCGGGTGCCGGGTGGTGGCCACGACGATGACGACGCGATCGGTGACCGGGTCCAGCATCGACAGTCCGTGCTCGGCGTCCCCGGCGTCCATCGCCAGCGCGTCAGAGTCCAGAGCGGTGTGGGCGAGCTCGAACAGGTCGCCGAGGGGGCGCGTCCCGAGGTCGTGCTTGAGCCGGAACGCCTCCGCCCGCTCCCGGGCGATCTGTTCGTTGCTCACGTCTGCTCGATGCCCTGGTCGGTGAGGTAGGCGTCAAGCTCCAGGTAGGCGTGCAGCTTCTCCCGCATCGCCACCATCTGCGGCTGGGACCCGTCCGTTCGGGCGGCGTAGCGCACCCGGTCGCGCAGCGCGGCCACACCCGTGATGGCTCCCGCGCGCACCCCGAAGCGGTCGGCCAGCAAGATCAGCTCGTGGCCCTTGAGGGGCCGACTACCGGTCTCGATGCGCGAGTACGTCGGCTGCGACACGTCGATCACCTCGCACGCCTCCTCCTGCGAGACGCCCGCCGCTTCGCGGACCTCCCGCAGCCGGTTGCCGAGCGCTTCCTGGTTGATGAGCACCGGGGAAGTCATGATGAATAGCACCTCCTGAGCTATTCATTGTGCCGGAGGGGCGGCCCCGGTGCAATGAGGTTGCGGACCAACCACCCCGGTGGCGTGAGCGGTGGTCCAGCTCGACACTCAGCCGGGGCGGACTCCGGGACGCCTGACTCGACCGCCGATCTGTCATGAGCCGCACCCGATCGCACCGATTGGAACCGTCAGCCGCGATCCCGGCGTGCCTGCGTACGCTGAGCGGCCAACTCCTCCAGGGGGCGCAAGGCTGCGCGCGCCGTGTCCCCGAGGTCGTACCCGGCGACGAGGCCGCCCCCACCCCTGCTGACGAGGTACCCGACGTGCCAACCCTCGGCGTCCGGCTCGAAGGTCACGCCGATGCCGTGCTGCTCGCCGGCGGCCAGCAGCTCTCCGATCGCCTGCAGGGTGTCGGGCTCGAAGACGTTGTCGCTCACGGTGCGCAGCGTGCCATGGCGGCGCACACCGGACGGCCGCTGGCTAGGCAGGTTCAGCCGCGCCTCGCTGTGCGCTGTCGTGCATGTCCTTGATCCAGCCCGCCGTGATGTCGCGGAGCAGCACCTTGGCGGCGACCAGGTCGTCGGGCATGAAGCGAGGCGGGGTGGTGGTGCCGATGGGGGACGGTTGGGCGGCACGCTTCCTGCGCAGCGCTGCCACAGCCGTGAACCAGGTGAACTGCTGAACGCTCTGCTGCTGGGTCACCAGTGCGCCGACATCCAGGCGGTTCGCCGCGTTGGCGCGCAGCGCGTCCACCTGGTCCGCCTTGAGCACGACGCGCTGCCCGGCATCGTGACGAGCGATGAGGGCGAGGTCGACCATCTGGTCGGCGACGTTGATGGCTGCCTCGATGAAGGCCCCCGGGTCGTGGCGGTTGGCTGAGCGGGCCCGCGCCTTGTCCACCCATTCCGAGAACCGGTCGCGGTGCTGTTCGTCCGGGATGAGTACGTTCGGGTCGAGGCCGGTGGTCGACAGGTCGAGCAGCTCGGCCAGATTGCGGAGTGCCTCGCCGGTGTCGCCGGAGGTGAGCCGGTGCAGCGCCGCGTCCAACAGCTCGGCGACCTCGGCGTGGTCCTCCATCGCGGCGAGGTTGACCAGGGTCTGATGCTCGTCCGGGGAGCCCTGGGTCTCGGCGAGGACGCGGGCGGCCGCCAGGCGGATCCCGGTCGCCGAAGACCCCGCCAGGGGCACAGCGGCTTCGCGGGCCTTGGCAGCGTCGAGGTCGACTGCCGTGCGCAGGTGCGCGATCCGCCGCTCGCTGTCGAGCGCCAGGTTCTGTGCCAGCTGCGCGTGCCGCGTTGCGAGCTCGCCGCGCAGAGCGCGGAGGTCGGGCTGACGGCCACCGCGGCTGCTGTCGGCGGTGAGGACCAGCTGCGCCCGGTCGAGGTCGGCGCCGTCGGCGTCCAGGTCCAGCCGGCGGATCCACTGGCAGGCGGCGCGGAGCACGTCGATGTCACGCTGCTTGGTGAGAAGTCGGCGGATGTGGTCGGTGGTGTCCTCGCCCAGCTGGTCGGCGAGGTCGTGAGCCGCCGCGTGCTCGAGGACCGCTCGCAGGACCACGGCGTTGGGGTGCCGTGCCTCGGGTTCGTCGAGTGCGGCCAGCGCCCGCGAGAGGACGCCGAACACGACCTCGGGCCACGCGCTTACCACCTCGAGGATCCGCAGGTACGTCTCCGTGTCGGCCGTCGTCCAGTCCACGCCCGCCGGCGACTCCTCCGCGGGCGGGTCCAGCGGGCGCCGCCGCTCCTGCCGGGCGGGCTGAGCCCCGAGCAGGGTGTTGGCCGCCTGAGCGGAGAGATCCTCCCGCGCCGCGAGCAGCACCGCTGCGGCCTCATTGGGGGTGCGCGCTGCGTGAGCGGTGAGGGCGGCCAACCCACCTTCAGCGGCGAACGCGGTGATGGCGGCTGGGTGCTCGAGCACCGCGTCCAGAAGTGCGGCGCGCAGCTGCTGGCTCGCCGTCGTGCCGACGGCGGTCCGCATCAGCCCTGCGAAGAAGTCAGCGACCAAGTTGGACCTCAGCGCGCGGGCCGCGCCCGCGGCGGCATCGACGAGTTGGGCGGTGCGCGCAGCATCGGCGGTGCGGGGGTCGATGGCGAGCATCTTGGCTGCGGCGGCGCCGAGCTGGCGTGCGGCACCCTTCGTCCTCACGTCAGCAGCGCGGGCAGCCAGCTCGGCTGGGTCGACGGCGTCGATGAGCTCGTCGGCGACGGCGTCGGCGTCGTGACCAGCGAGCGCGCTGGCCCACAGCCCGTCGAGGGCTTCGCGGCGGCGCTCCTCACGGCGCGAGAAGTGACCCTGCAGGCCTTCGGCGAGCCGCCGCCGGAAGCCGGCGCACGCTGCCGCGGTGTAGCGCGCGTGGGCCCATACCGAGAAGGCGGCCACGTCCTCCAGCCGGAGGTCGGCTGCCGCGCGGTGCAGCAGCTCTTCGGCAACGGCCGGCTGATCGAGTGCCGTCAGCACTTCCCGCAGCCCCGCGGCGCCGAGCTTGGAGATCAGCCCCGCCTCGAGCAGCGTCCGACGTCCTGTCCCGCCGAACGGCCCGGTGAGGAACTCCGTCGTGGTCTTCACCGGGAGTCGGCCGAGCAGCCGCGCGACGGGCTCCCAGTCGGTGCGGTCGCCGCCGCCGCGCCGCTGCATCTCTGCGAGGGATGCGACGATCCGGCGCGCCTCCTCGGCCTCGATCGGGTCGCGGAGCCGGGCGAGGACCGCGCCGCGCTTCGAGTAGGGCTGCTGGTTCGCGAGGTCGAAGACCGCCGCGCGATCCTCCGGGCGCTCTGACGCGCCCAGGATGTCGAGAGCAGCATTGAGCACCTCCGGGAACCGGTCCGCCGGATCCCGCACCACGTCGTGCGCCAGGGACACCACCCAGGGCGCGGTGTCGTCGAGGCGCCGGAGGATCTCCGCGCGGCTCGCAGTGGCAGCCGAGATGAGCTGGCGGTCGCGCTGCGTCATCTCCTCGAGGACATGGTCGGTGACCGCGTCAGTGAGGCTCTCCGGCACTGCCAGCTGGGATGCCAGCTGCTTCGCGCTGGCGAACCGCTCAGGGCTCTGGGCCGCCAGCGTCCACCACCAGGTGAAGGCCGCCGCGTCGTCGCCATGCTCTGCGAGCAGCTGCAGTGCACGGTCGCCGCCCTGGCGGGCAGCGACAGCGGCGAGCGCGGTGTACTCGCCGGCGGCGGCCAGGCCGTCGTCGCGGAGCCGGCCGAGTTCTCCGGGCTCGATGGGCGTACTCGTCCGCGATCGGTCCCCGTCAGCCGCTGCCACTTGCGCTTCCCTTCCTCGGTTGTCTGCTGCCCGGCGGACGGTACCGACGCCGTCGACATCGTCTTGTGTTCCGCAGGGACGTCGGCCTGTGGGTGCGCCGCGGCGGGGATCGACGATCTACGGCGGCGCGCGGCACACTGACCCGGTGCACACCGTGTACCGGGTAGGTCGCCGGTGAGCGCGCCGGCCGCCGACGCGCTGGCCGAGCTGCTGAGCGCCCACCTCGACCCCGACCTCCCGGATGCGGGCCGGCTGCTGGACGTGCCGCCACCCACCGCCGCCCGAGCCCTCGAGCTCCTGCCGGGCGACCTGCCTGCCGCCCGGCTCAACGGCGTCCGGCCGCCGATGACCTGGCTGGTCGAGTACGCCACGCTGCTGGGCGGGCGGCTGGTCGGAGCCCTGACCGCCGGCCGCGGGCTGGTGACCTTCGACGGCATCCAGGTCGACGCGGCCGTCGCACCTGAGCTGGCTGCGCGGGTCGCCGCCGACTGGCCTGCGGCCGGAGACCTGCACGGCGCGCTCGCCGCAGCCACGGCCGAGATCTGGACCTCGTGGACCGCCGGGTGGCCGACGTGGCGCGGGCCTGGGACCGACCTGCTCGCCCGGCCGCTGCCGGCCCGCGCAGCGGTGGTCGGCCTGTGGTGGGACTGACCCTCCAGCCGAGACGGACCGGCAGTGTCCTAGGGCTGGGTGGGCGGGCCAGCCCAGTCGCGGCCGTCCCAGTACTGGGGCACGTAGTGCGGCTGAACGGAGGCCAGGCGGGCACACCGCCCGAGAGTCGGATCAGCCTTCTGCGGCCGGGCGCGGGTACGGGCGCGCCTGCGGGTCGTCTCGTACCTCACTGTCGAACCCCAGGGCGATCGCGATGCGATGCACTGTCACCGCGTCCGGCCAGCTCTGCCCGCTCTCCAGCTCACTGACGGTCTGGCGGCGCATCTTCCCGGCCCGTCGCCCGACGGTCTCGAACGACCAGTCGAGGGCTTTCCTGCGCTCGCGGATCGTCTTCGCGGTGCGGTTGTACCGCTGCAGCGCCTCATCGAAGACGGCGTCACCGGTGTCGAAGACCGCAGTGCCGTCGTCCCAGCTGCCCGAGATCACGTAGGAGATCGGGGAGCGTTCGCGCGGCGGCACGCAGCGACCGTCACACGGCATGCGCGTCGTCCGTGGCTCCGCACCGAAACTGTCCGCGTAAGCAGACCGATCCCGTCTGTGCCGAACGACAGCGACCGTCTGCGGGCGTTCGAACGGTCTCCGACATGGCTAACAACCCGACTGGTCAGGACCCTGACCGCCGCCCGCACGGCTGGCGACTGCGCGAACCGCGGTTCATGTCGCTGGGCAACCTGCTCCTGCCCAGCTACGAAGAAGCGCTCGCCTCTGACCCGAACGCCACGCCGGCCAAGGCCGTAGCGGACGCCATCGGGAACACGCTCGCGGGCGAGCTGGAGTGGTTTCTCTCCGAGTCCCGGCGGGGGCAGCGGTGACCGCCTTCCCCTCCGACCGCCCGGTGCTGTCGCGCGCCGTGCTGCGTGTGCGCGCTACCGCACCGGATCGGTTCGCTGCGGGGTTGCCTGTGGCCGCGCGGCCCTGCAACATGCACCCGGGGGATCGATCTTGGACATACGTTCGAATCCACGGAGCGTGGCATGGCGGCGACCCCCGGGCCGGTTCGCGGTGTCCGCCGTGGCTGACCCGGCGTTCACCCGCAGCGGCGCCGCGGCCCGCAAGCCGGCGGCGGCTGCGCCGCGAGCGCCGCGCCGCCACCGCCCGGGGCCGGCACCCGCCCCCACAGCGGTCCCGCCGGCCGAGACGAACCCGGCGCCGGCGGAGGACGAGGTGGCAGTGCGGCTGGCGATCGCGCTGGCCGAGCTGCCCACCGAGGCCACCGACGCGATCACCGGCTACCGCAACCGCTCGTTGTCCGACGAGCAGTGGGCCCTGGTCGCCGACCTGGTCCGCCTCGGCATGGCCGTCGGCTGGCCGGCCGGCGCCCGCCGCGGCGGCGGCAACATTGGCTGGGCGATGGGCCTGCACGCCCGGGTCCACCTACTGCTGGGCACCAACCGCACCGTCGCCGGCTGGTACGGCCCCGACGCGGTCGCCACCACCCTCGCCGGCGGGCGCGTCGGCCACGGAGCCGACGCGTTTACCGTGCCGCCGCAGTTCGCCTCCGCCTACAACGCCCGGCTGCGGACCATCGGCCGCGTCCTGGTGCCCTCCACTCCGCCGCCGGCGCGGAAGTTCACCGCCGGCGAGCCCGCCGCCCCGCTCACCGCGGCCGAGCTGGAGGAGGTCCTCGACTTCTGCGCCGCGCACCGCAGCCCCCGCTTCGGCGGGCGCGTCGGCGAGCGCCTGGCCCGGATGGTCTGGCTGATCTGCGGCACCGGCGCCCGCAACGAGGACCTGGTCTCCGTCGTCGACGGCAAGCCGGTGCACGTCACCGGCGAGGCGGTCACCCGCACCGCGGACGCGGTCGCGTTCACGACCGCCGGCCCGTCGCCGCGGCGGATCCCCGTGCTCGCCACGTGTGAGGGCGCCGTCCTCGACGCCGCGGCCGCCGCCGGCGAGCGGCCGCTGCTGGAGCGGCTGCCGCGCGCCACCCAGGTCACCGACCGGGTCATCGACTCCTCCGGCTGGGCGGCCGAGCAGCGGTTCACGCTCAACGCGCTGCGCCTGCGGCACACCTGGCTGGCCGCGGTCTTGGCCGGCGGCGTGCCCTACCCGGCGCTGCTGCGCGCCGCCGGCATCGGCGGCGAGCGCATCCTCGGATCGCTGTCCGCCCGGCTGCCTGCGCTCGACGACGCTGCCTACGAGGCCGCGCTGCGCTGCAGCACCGGTCCGCTGCCCACCGCCGGGCAGCTGCTGCTGCCCGGGCTCACCCACCCCGCCCCGCGACCGCCCCTGCAGGAGCAGCCGTGAGGATCGACCCGCACACCGGCGAGGTCCTGCCCGACGACCCCGCCGACGGCCCCGGCGGCGCGGACGGGGACGTGGAGGTCACGCTGCCGGTCCGCGGGCGGCCCGGTGGCTGGGCTGCGCTCGCCGCCGCCTCGGCCGACGCGCCACTGGTCGGCCCGGACAAGGTGACCGTCGTGCGGGTGCCGCGCGCACTGGTCGCTCTGGCCGAGGCCACTGTCGACCGCGGCCCGCTGGTGGGCTACCTCGAGTCGCTGCTGCCCGCCCAGGAAAGGCGCCCCACCGGCGGCCGCGTCCGGGTGCTGCGCGTCCGCACCCTGCTTGTCGGGTTGCTGCTGCTCGCCCTGGCCGAGCAGGCGATGATCGTCCGCGACGCGGTCGCGCTGCTCAACGCCCTGCACCCGTCGGACAAGCACCGCCTCGGCGTGCCCGAGCGGCTCACCGAGCGGATGGTGTCCCGGCTGTTCAACCAGGTCGCGCATGCCCTGGATCCGTCGCCGCACTCACCGCACAACCTCGCCGCCCGCCGCGCCGGCCACGAGGCCATCCGCGAGCAGCACCCCGGCGAGGACAACCGGGCGCTGCGCCGCGACCTGCACCGCGAGCTCGAGGCCGCGCATGCCGAGGCCCTGGCGGTCAACCTGAACCGGCTGCGGTACGTGCTCGACCGCGGCCTGGACGCCACCCTGCCCGAGACCGTGCACACCGGCTCCTACGCCGTGGACGCCTCCGAGGTGGCCAGCTGGGCCCACCAGTTCCACAAGCAGCCCCGCCGCCCGGAGATGATCAGCGACCCCGACGCCCGGTGGAACGGCAAGGGCAGCGGCTGGTTCGGCTACTGGCTGCACGGCGTGGTCCGCGTCGGCGAGGTCGGCGGCCCCGACACCCCGTGCCTGACCGAGCGGCTCGAGCTGACCGCGGCCAACGCCGACTCCCGCGTCGCCGGGCTGGAGCTGCTCACCCGGATGGTCGCCGACCACGAGCGCGCCGACGAGGCCGCCGGCCGCGAGCACCGGCCCCGCCGCGACATCCTCGCCGACCGCTTCTACACCTCCGAGGTCGAGCGGGCCGACGACTGGATCTGGCCGGTGTTCGCCCTCGGCTTCGACTCGGTGCACTACCTCACCGCCCACCAGATCGGGCAGGGCCGCTGGCCGCTGCTCAACGGCGCGATCGTCGTCGACGGGCAGCCCTACAGCCCGCGGCTGCCCGAGCACCTGCGCGACCTCACCCCGCCGAAGGTCGGCGCAACCAAGGCCGAGATCCTCGCGTACCAAGCCCAGATCGCCCAGCGGGCCCCGTACGCGCTGCACGCCGTCGGCGGCCGCCGCGACGACGGTTCTTGGGACTTCGGCTGTAAGGCGATGAAGCTGCTCGGGTCGCTGCGCTGCGACCTCAAGCCGCACTCGATGGGCAAGGCCCCGAGCGCGCGCCGGCCGACGACCGACCCGACGGTGTTCACCCCGCGCGCGCTGCCCAAGATCTGCGGGCAGGAGAAGTCCCGGGTGCAGATGACCGAGCTGCCGTTCTGGCAGCCGCTGCCGCACGGGTCGGCCGAGTGGTGGGACAGCATCAACCGGCGCAACCGCGTCGAGGGCATCTTCGGCAACGTCAAGAACGACGCCGCGCAGAACGTCACCCGCGGCCGGTTCCGCGTCATGGGCCTGGCCCGGGTCAGCCTGATGACGCTGTTCCTGGTGATGGCGGCCAACCTGCGCCTGATGCAGACCTTCACCGCCCGCCAGGACAAGGCCGCCGCCGCGGCCGCCCTGGCCGTTGCCGGCCACCGCCCGGCCCCGCGGGCCACCCGCAAGCCGCGCATGCACAACCGGCTGCGCCACGAGATGCGCGAGCGCATCGACGCCCGCCGCGAGCTCGCCGCCGCCGGCGACGCCCGCGCCGGCGCACCACCGGGCGCCTAGCCACCGGCCGCACCACCCCGCACCGCACCACCCACGCTCCGGCGCGCCCACGACGGGCGCGCCGGGGCCTCGGCATGCCCGCAGAGGGCCCCGGACGCCCCCACGGCGGCGGCACGGCAGCCACGGAACCGCGACCGCGGCCGCGACCACCCCGCACACACGACGACGGCCCCGCCGGACCCCCTCATCGGGGCCGGCGGGGCCGTTCAGCGTCCCCCGGGAGGCCGACCGGTGACCAACGGTCAGCCCGACCGGGGGTCAACGGTTAGCACTCGTGGGTGCCCCCGGCAGGATTCGAACCTGCGACACACGGTTTAGGAAACCGATGCTCTATCCCCTGAGCTACGGGGGCCACGGCGCGATCTCCCGCCCCGGACCGACGCCCAGAGGCTATCGGTTGGCCCGGCGGAACCCGGGGAGCACCCGACTCGTCGGTACGGGAGAGAGAGCGCACGCTTCCAGCGGGTTACGGTGCTGGGGTCCGAGCCGAGCTCCGGCAGCGTGGCCGGGGGTCAGGGAAGGTGGGTCACAACCATGGAGACCACGGTGGTCGACGTCCCCGAGCGGGGACGGTTCGAGGTCCGGCAGGGCGAGCGCGTCGTCGGACTGGCCAGCTACCACGTCGAGAACGGGCAGATGACCCTCCCGCACACCGAGGTGGACCCCGCCATGGGCGGGCAGGGCCTCGGCAAGATGCTGGTCGCCGGCGTGCTCTCCGCGGCTCGGGAGCGCGGGCTCACGGTGCTGCCGTACTGCTCGTTCGTCCGGCACTACATCCAGCAGCACCCCGAGACGGCCGACCTGGTCGCCCCGGCGGACCGGCCGCACTTCGGCCTGGAGACCGCCGACCGCTGAGCAGGCGGCGCGGGCCGCGACCTAGGCTGCGCGGGTGCCCGAAGGCCACACCCTCTTCCGCCTGGCCCAGCACCTGCAGCTCCCCTTCGCCGGCCGCCCGGTGCACGTGACCAGCCCGCAGGGGCGCTTCGAGGCCGGCGCCGCGCTGCTGGACGGCCGGGTGCTCGACGAGGTCTTCTCCTACGGCAAGCACCTGTTCGCCCGCTTCGGCGGCGACCACCTGCACGTGCACCTGGGCCTCTACGGCACGTTCCTCACCGGCGTCGGCACGCCCCCGGTGGCCAAGGGCGCGCTGCGCATGCGCTGGGTGGGCGACGGGCCGGACGGCGCCGGGGTCTGGGGCGACCTGCGCGGCCCCACCGCCTGTGAAGTGCTGACCACGCCGGAGGTCGACCGGATCCTGGGCAGGCTCGGCCCGGACCCGCTGCGGCCCCGCGCCGACGGCGCGCTCGCCCACCGGCGCATCGCGGGCAGCCGCACGGCGGTCGGTGCGCTCCTCATGGACCAGTCGGTGCTGGCCGGCGTCGGCAACGTCTACCGCGCCGAGCTGCTGTTCCGGCACCGGGTCTCGCCGTTCCGCCCCGGCCGCGAGATCGGCGCCGACCTGTGGGCCGCCATGTGGCGGGACCTGGTGACCCTCATGCGGTCCGGCGTCCGGATGGGCCGCATCGTGACCACCCGCCCCGACGACCGGTCCCGCCGCGGCGGGGCGGTGACGCGCGAGGACGCCCACTACGTCTACCGGCGCACCGACCTGCCCTGCCGGGTCTGCGGCACGGAGATCCGCACCCAGGTCATGGTGGGGCGCAACCTCTACTGGTGCCCGGTCTGCCAGGCCGTCTGAACCGGGACCGCTCGCGGCGCGTGTACCGTCGAGGTGGATGAGACACCGGTCACGTTGGGCGATCACGCTGACCGCGGTGGCCGCCCTGGTGGGACCGCCCGCCGCGGCCTCGGCCGCGCCCGTCGAGCGGGAGCCCGAGCGGAGCAGCGTCGGCTACGACGTCTCCCACCCCCAGTGCGGCACCGAGCTCCCCGACGACGCCGCCTTCGCCGTCGTCGGCGTGAACGGCGGCCTGGCGACCCGCACCAACCCGTGCCTCGCGGAACAGCTGGAGTGGGCCGCCGGCTCGTCGGGCGAGGTGCCCGGCCAGGAACCGCTGCAGCTCTACCTCAACACCGCCAACCCCGGGCAGGTGCGCCACCTGGTCACCACCTGGCCCGACGACGGCGACACGCCCTACGGCGACTGCGACGGCAGCAACTCGACGGCGTGTTCGTGGCAGTACGGCTGGGAGCGGGCGCGCACCAGCGTGGAGTCCTTCTTCCGCCCCGCCGCCCGCTCGGTGCAGCTGGACAGCCGGCCCGGGCGCTACACGTGGTGGCTCGACGTCGAGACGATGAACACCTGGCAGCTCGGGTCCTCCGACGCGCTCGAGCGCAACCGGGCGGCGCTCGAGGGCATGACCCGGTACCTGACCGAGCGGGACGGCCGGGTGGGGCTGTACTCGACCGGCTACCAGTGGGGCCGGATCGTCGGTGAGGTGCCGGAGGAGAGCGAGCTGGCCGGCCTCGACAGCTGGCTCGCCGGCGCCGACGACCGCGCGGACGCCCGGCAGCGCTGCGACGAGGACCCGCTGGTCGCCGGCGGCCGGGTGGTGATGGTCCAGTACATCGAGGACGACCTGGACCACAACCACGCCTGCCGCGCGACCGCGACCAGGGGCTAGAGCGCGCCCTTGCCCGGCTCCCCCGCCGGGACGGCGCTGAGCCGGCGCACCTCCAGCGGGGCGGCGAGCTTGCCCGCCAGCGCGCCGCCCAGGGTGGTGAGCGCCTCGGCCTTGCCATGGGTGCGGAGCGCCTCCGGGCTCTCCCACCGCTCCACCATGACGAAGACGCCCTCACCCTCGTGCAGCGCGTAGAGCTCGCAGCCGGGCTCGGCGTGCACCTGCGGCACGGCGGCGAGGATCGCCTCCCGGACGGCGTCCACCTCCTCCGGCTTCGGGGTGATGGTGGCGACGACGACGACGGACACGGGGCCTCCTGGGGACGACACGGATCGAACGGCCCGGACGATTGCCCTGGTGGCGCAGCGCCGGCCGGGTCAGGATGCCAGGGTGGTCGACGACGGCGTTCCCCCTCCCCCGACCGCTGACCACCCGCTGCGCGTGGCGGTCGTCGGCGCCGGTCCGGCCGGCATCTACGCCGCCGACGCACTGACCCGGCAGAGCGAGATCCCGGTCGCCGTCGACCTGGTCGACCGGCTCCCCACCCCCTTCGGTCTGGTCCGCCACGGCATCGCCCCCGACCACCCGAAGATGCGGGCGATCCGGGACACGCTGCACCGCAGCCTCGACCACCCCCTGGTGCGCTTCGTGGGGAACGTGGAGGTCGGCACCGACCTCTCGCTGGACGAGCTCCGCGCCCACGTGGACGCCGTCCTCTACACCTACGGCGCGGCCCTCGACCGGCACCTGGGCATCGAGGGCGAGGAGCTGCCCGGCAGCCTCGCCGCGACCGACCTCGTCGCCTGGTACACCGGTCACCCCGACGCCGACCGCGCGAGGGTGGAGGCGGCCCTGGCCGGCGTCCGGAGCGCCGTGGTCGTCGGGGTGGGCAACGTCGCGCTCGACGTCGGGCGCATCCTCGCCCGCACCGCCGAGGAGCTCGAGCCCACGGACATGCCGCAGCACGTCATCGACGTGCTGGCGGCCGCGCCGGTCGAGGAGGTGACGGTGCTCGGCCGCCGCGGTCCGGCGCAGGCGACCTTCACCACCCAGGAGCTGCGCGAGCTCGGCGGGCTCGCGGCGGCGACCGTGCTGGTCGACCCCGCCGACCTGGAGCTCGACGCGGAGACCGAGGAGCGCGCGGCGGCCGACCGCAACGCCACCCGCAACCTCGCCGTCCTGCGCGAGTGGGCGACCCACGAGCCGGAGCCCGGCCGCACGCGGCTGCGGCTGCGCTTCTACTCCCGCCCGGTGCGGCTGCTCGGCACCGAGCGGGTCACCGGCGTCGAGGTGGAGCGCACCGCCGTCGACGGCGACGGCCGCGCGATCGGCACCGGCGAGTTCGAGGTGCTCCCGGCCGACCTCGTGGTGCGCTCGGTGGGCTATCTCGGCACCCCGCTGCCCGGCCTGCCGGTCGACCGGCGCACCGGCACCGTCGCCCACGACGGCGTGGGCCGGGTGCTCCGCGACGGCGCGCCCTCGGCCGGCGAGTACGTGGCCGGCTGGATCAAGCGCGGCCCCACCGGGGTGGTCGGGCACAACAAGCACGACGCCCGCGAGACCGTCGCGGCGCTGCTCGCGGACGCCGCGGACGGCGCGCTGCGGGTGCGCGGCCCGGCCGACGACCTGGTGCGCACCCTGCAGGCGCGCGGGGCCGAGCCGGTCCTCCTCGACGACTGGCGGGCCATTGACGCCGCCGAGCAGGCCCTCGGCGCGAGCCGGGGCCGGGCCCGCACGACCCTGCACGAGCGGGAGTCGCTGCTGGCCGCCGTGCGGGAGGCCGCCGCCCGGGGGCGCTGAGTCAGCGCAGCGCGGCCAGCAGTTCCCGCGCCGCCGCCTCGTCGGCGGCGGCCACGAAGCGGATCAGCCCGCCGGTGTCGGGCAGCAGCCGGAGCGGCTCCCCGCGGTCGGTGAGGACCGCGCCCCCGGCCGCCAGCAGCACCGCCAGCCCGCCGGCGACGTCGTGCACGTGGGTGCCGCCGCGGTCGAGGTCGTGCCAGGCCGCCGCCGCCCCGTCGGCGACCAGGCAGAGGTCGACGGCGGTGCAGCCGGTGATCCGCACCCGGCGGGCCGTCGCGGGCACCGCCACCGCCCCGCCCCGCGGCCCGCTGGGGACGACGACGGTGCCGCCGGCCCGGGTGTGCACCGGCACCCCGTCGCGCACCGCGCCGTGACCCTCGACCGCGGCCCACCGCCGCCCCGAGGAGAGGTCGGCGACCAGCCCGGCCACCGGCCGGCCCTCGTGCACGAGCGCGGCCGAGAACGCCCACGGCGGCAGGCCGGCGGCGAAGTTCCCCGTGCCGTCGAGCGGGTCGAGCACGATCCAGGGCCGCCCGGCGGCGACCACGGTGTCGCGGCTCTCCTCGCTGAGCACCGGAACGCCCAGGTTCCCCAGGACGGCGACGGCAGCAGCGTGGGCGGCGTCGTCGGCGGCGACCGCGGGGCTGCCGTCGTGCTTGGTCCGCGCCTCCCCGGTGCCGTGGGCGAGCGCGACCGCGGTCTCCACACGGGTGGCCGCCAGCGCGGCCAGGTGGGCGAAGCGCAGCGGGAGGGGCGCGTCGGCGGGGGGCGCCGGCACCTCGACGGACCGGCCGGTCGCGAGGTGCCGCACCCGGTCGCAGCCCCACGCGGCCGCGGCGGCGAGCACCACCGGGTGGTCCAGCGGCACCCCCGCCCGTCGGATGACCACGGCGACGGCGGTGGCGTCCTCGGTCCACTGCCGGCGGACCAGCGCCACCTGGCCCTCGTCGCCGACCAGCACCCGCGCCCAGGGGTCGAGCACCGCCGGGGCCAGCGCGGCCGGCGACAGCCCCAGCGCCTCGGCCGCGGCCGGGAGGTCGCAGCGGGTCGCGGTGCGCAGCCCTGGCTCAGCCACTGTTGCGCAGCGCGGTCGCGATGCCGTTGATGGTCAGCTGGATGTTGCGGCTGGTGAGCTCGTCGTCCTCCCCGCCTCGCCGCCGCCGCAGCATCTCGACCTGCAGGTGGTGCAGCGGCTCGAGGTAGGGGAACCGGTTGCGGATCGAGCGGGCCAGCGACGGGTTGTCGGCCAGCAGGTCGTCGTCGCCGGTGACCGCCAGCGCCATCCGGCAGGTGCGCTCGTGCTCGGCGACGATCGTGTCGAAGACCCGCGAGCGCAGCTCCTCGTCCGGCACGAGCTCGGCGTAGCGGGCCGCGAGCCCGAGGTCGGTCTTGGCCAGCACCATGCCCATGTTGGACAGCACCGTGCGGAAGAACGGCCACCGCCGGTGCAGCTCGCGCAGGCGCTCCAGCCGCTCCGCGGAGTCCCCGACCCACTCCTCGAGCGCGGAGCCGGTGCCGTACCAGCCGGGCAGCATGATCCGCGTCTGCGACCAGCTGAACACCCACGGGATCGCCCGCAGGTCGGCGATGGAGTCCCCGGCCTTCCGCGAGGGCGGGCGGCTGCCGATGTTGAGCTCGGCCAGCTCGCCGATCGGCGTGGCCGCGCGGAACCACTGCACGAACCCGGGGGTGTCGTGCACCAGCTCCCGGTACGCGCGCTGAGCGCGGGCGGCGAGGTCGTCGAGCAGTGCGTAGGCCTCCTCCGCGTCGGCGCCGAGCCCCTCGACGTCGAGCAGCGTCGACTCCAGGGTGGCGGCGACGAGCGCCTCGAGGTTCCGCCGGGCGAGGTCGGGATCGGCGTACTTGGCGGCGATCACCTCCCCCTGCTCGGTGACCCGCAGGGCGCCGGCCACCGCGCCCGGCGGCTGGGCGCGGATCGCCTCGTAGCTGGGCCCGCCGCCGCGTCCCACGGTGCCGCCGCGGCCGTGGAAGAGCCGCAGCCGGATGCCCTCGCGGCGGGCGAGCTCCACCAGGTCCAGCTCGGCCCGGTAGAGCGCCCAGTTGGCGGCGAGGTAGCCGCCGTCCTTGTTGCTGTCGGAGTAGCCGAGCATGACCTCCTGCACGTCGCCGCGGTTGGCCAGGAGCCGGCGGTACAGGGGCTGGCCGAGGACCGCGCCGAGCGTGGTGGCGGCGGCCTGCAGGTCGTCGATCGTCTCGAACAGCGGCGAGATGCCCACCGGGCAGGTGGGACCGGGGTGGGTGGGGGACGACGAAGCGCCGGCCGGGTCGAGCAGGCCGACCTCCTTGAGCAGGACGGCGACCTCGAGGACGTCGCTCACCGACTCGCACATGCTGATCACGTAGTTCGGGATCGTCCGCGGCCCCAGCAGCGCCACCCGCTCGGCCGCGGCGAGCAGGACGTCGAGCTCCTTCCGGGCCTCCTCCGACAGCTCGGCGCCGGGCCGGACCAGCGGCCGACGCAGGGCCAGCTCGCCGGCCAGCAGCTCCACCCGCGCGGCCTCGTCGAGCCCGGCGTAGTCGTCGCACACCCCGGCCCAGGCGAGCAGCTCCGCGACCACCTGCTCGTGCACCGACGAGTTCTGCCGCAGGTCCAGCCCGCACAGGTGGAAGCCGAACACCTCGACCGACTCCCGCAGGCGCAGCAGGCGGTCGTCGGCGAGGGCGCCGGCCCCGTGGCTGCGCAGCGAGGCGTCGACGAGGTCCAGGTCGGCGCGCAGCTCGTCGGGACCGTCGTACGGGGGCAGCGACGGCAGCGCCCCGGCGTCCCCCGGCTCCGCCCCCGGTACCCGTGCGGCGGTGGCCGCCAGCCGCGCGGAGATGCCGGTGAGCGCCCGCCGGTAGGGCTCGTCGGCGCGGAACGGGGAGTCGTCCCGCGAGGCCTCGGCGAGGTGGTAGAGCTCGGGCGTCGGCGTGACCAGCCGGTCGGACATCGACAGCTCGTCGCGGAGCGCCGCGAGCTCGGCCAGGTGGTGCGTCAGGGCCGTCGCGGCCTGCCGGGAGGTGGCCCGGCGCAGCGCCTCGGCGGTGACGAAGGGGTTGCCGTCGCGGTCCCCGCCGATCCACGAGCCGGGCAGCAGCATCGGCCGGCGCAGCACCCCCGCCCCGGGCCAGCGCTGCTCGACCGCGCGGCGCACCTCGGCGTTGATCGCCGGTACCACTTCGAACAGCGAGAGCTCGTAGTAGCGCAGCGCCTCGTCGATCTCGTCGGTCAGCCGCAGCCGGGAGAGCCGCAGCAGCGCCGTCTGCCACAGCGTCAGCACCGAGCGCCAGAGCCGGGCCGACCACTGCGGGTCCACGTCGCCGTCGGCGGCGCGGTCGCGCTGCCGGATCAGCTCGGTGACCTGCCGCTGCACCTGGAAGACGGTCTTGCGGCGCACCTCGGTGGGGTGGGCGGTGACGACCGGGCAGACCAGGGCGCCGGCGAGCTCGCGGGCGACCGTGTCCTCGCCGACGCCCGCCTCGTCCAGCAGCGCGAACGCCGCCGCCAGGCTGCCCTGCTGCGGTGGGGACCCCGCGCGCCGGTGGTGCCGCCGGCGGCGCTCGTGGTGGATGTCCTCGGCGAGGTTGGCCAGCAGCGAGAAGTGGCTGAAAGCGCGGATGACGTGGTTGGCCGAGCGGACGTCGAGCCCGGCGAGCCGGTCGGCGAGCTCGGCGCGGTCCACCTCCGAGCGGCGGATGCGGAACGCCTCGACGCGGGTGGACTCGACCAGCTCCAGCACGTCGGGCCCGGCCTGCTCGCCGATCACCTCGCCGAGGACGCGCCCCAGGAGGCGGATGTCCTCCCGCAGCGGTTCGTCGTCCGCCCGGTCAGCGGCACCGGGCGAACCGTGGCGGCGGAGATCGGCGACGTCGACAGTGGCTTCGCTCACACCGCGATTATCGGGGATGCAGGTGACGCATTCGTGTCGCCCCCGCTACAGGCTCCGTCCAGAGGCTCACCCCGAGCCTGCGAGGGGTGAGGAGGACGGGGTCCTCTCAGTGCTCGAGCTCCCGGAGGCACTGCGCCGCGAGCTGGTCGCCGGCCGCCGCGCCCAGGCGGAACTGCTCGACCGCCCCCTCGAGGTCGCCGCGGTCGGCCAGCAGCACGCCGAGGTTCTGGTGGCAGTAGGGGTCACCGGCGGCGATGCCGCTGCGGTAGGCCTCCTCGGCCGCCTCCTCGTCGCCGAGCTCCTCGCGGTAGAGGTTGCCCAGCGGCAGCCAGGCCACCTGCTCGCCGAGCTTGGCGCCGCGCTCGAGCACCGAGCGGGCCTCGGCCGCGCGGCCGGTCTCGCGCAGGAGGTGCGCGAGGTCGGCGCGGGCGGCCGGGAAGTGGTGCTGGCCGGCGCGGAGGTCCTCCTCCAGGGCCGGGTCCAGCGACGAGCACCAGCGCCAGCAGGCGACGACGGCTGCCGCCTCCTCGTCGCCGGCGGCGGCGAACTCCTCGGCCACCGCCATGGCCTGCTCGCGCTCACCCTGCTCGCGGAGCAGGAACGCCAGCTGCAGCCCGCCCTCCAGGTCGCCTGCGGCCGCGGCGCCCCGGTAGGCGCGCATGGCCCCGGCGAGGTCACCGAGGTCCTCCAGCACCAGGCCGAGGTTGCGCCAGGCGTCGGCCTCGCCGCCGCGCAGCGCGACCTCGTAGGCGTCGACCGCCTCCTCCCAGCGGCTCTGCGCGGCGAGGGAGTTGCCGAGGTTGAAGGCGGCGACCGAGTCACCCAGGTCGAACGCGCGGCGGAAGCAGGCCTCGGCGTCGGTCTGCCGGCCGGCGTCGGCCAGATCGCAGCCGAGGTCGATCAGCGCGTCGGCGTCGTCGGAGGCGAGCAGCCGCCGCAGCCGCCCGTCCAGGTCCTCGGTCATGCCGCCGATGATCGCGGCGAGGGGGCCCGCGGCGCGCCCCCTCGCCGCCGGACCTCACCCCAAGGGAGCGGCCCGCGGCGGCGGGATCACCCGATCAGCTGCCGAAGGCCTCGCGCCAGGCCGGCATCAGCGAGCTGCGCACCCAGTCGAGGTAGGGCTCCTGCTGGTCCCCGCCGATCTGCACCAGGGCCAGGTGGGTGAACCCCGCCTCGGCGTACTCCTCGGCGGCCTCGATGACCGCCTCGACGTCGTCGCCGCAGGGGATCGACCCGGCGACGTCGTCCGGCGTGACGAACTGGGACGCGCCCTCGAAGGCCGCCGGGCCGGGCAGCTCGGCGTTGACCTTCCAGCCCAGGCCGAACCAGCGGAAGAGGCTGTGCGCCCGCTGCACCGCGGCGTCCTCGTCGGTGCCGAAGCTGATCGGCATCTGCGCGATCTTGGACTTGCCGGCACCGCCGGCGCCCTCGAACTCCTCGACGAGCTCGCTCAGAGGGTCGGTCGCGATCAGGACGTCGGCCAGCTCACCGGCGATCCTGGCCGCCTGCTTCCCGCCGGCGGCGAACCCGATGGGCACCCGCTTCTCCGGGAGGTCCCAGAGCTTCGCGGACTCGACGTCGAAGTGCTCGCCGCGGAAGTTGGTGTACCCCTTGCCGTCGAACAGGTCGCGGATGATCTCCAGGGCCTCGACGATCCGCTCGTGCCGCACGTCGGCCCCGGGCCACCCGCCGCCGACGACGTGCTCGTTGAGGTTCTCGCCCGCCCCGAGGCCCAGGGTGAAGCGCCCCTCGGAGAGGATCTGCAGGGTCGCGGCCTGCTGCGCCACGACCGCCGGGTGGTAGCGGAACGTGGGGCAGGTCACGTAGGTCATCAGGGGGATGCGGCTGGTCGCCTGCGCCGCAGCGCCCAGGGTCACCCAGGCGTTGGGCGAGTGACCCATCTCGTCCAGCCACGGGAAGTAGTGGTCGCTGCTGACGGCGAAGTCGAAGCCCACTTCCTCGGCACCGACCACGTGGCGGACGAGGTCCCTCGGCCCGGCCTGCTCGGTCATCATCGTGTAGCCCAGCTGCATCGCCATGCCGCCCGGCTACCCGGGTCGCCCCGGAGGCCAATCTTCAGACGCGCTCGGCGCGCAGCGCCTCCCGGACCTTGATCTTCCCGCTGGTGCGCAGCAGCGCCCCGGCGTAGACCCGGCCGCCGAGCCGGACGATCAGCGCGATGGCGGCCAGCATCAGCGCCACGGCCAGCCCGACCTCCCAGGGAGCGACGTCGCCGGCGGCCTGCCGCACCGGCATGACCAGCGGCGAGAGCCCCGGCACGTACGACGTCACCCGGGCCAGGCCGCCGGAGGGGTCGGAGGCGGCCTGGATGCCGACGAAGAAGGCGACGATCAGGACCATGGACGTCGGCATGAGCACCGTGGCGAGGTCCTCCTGGCGGCTCACCAGCGAGGCCGCCACCGCGAAGACCGCGGCGTAGAAGGCGTAGCCGAGCAGGAACCAGGCGATCACCGTGAGCACGGTGCCGACCAGCTCCCCGGGCACCTCGACGACGTCGAAGGCGAGGACCCCCACGACGCCGACGACGCCGATCAGCACCATCTGGCCCAGCGCCAGCACCCCCAGGCCGAGGATCTTGCCGGCGAGCAACTGCCACGGGCGCATGGTCGCCAGCAGCAGCTCGACGACCCGGCTGGCCTTCTCCTCGACCACGCCCTGCGCGATGAACTGGCCGAACAGGATCAGCAGGCTGTAGAGCAGGACGACGCCGATGATCGCCGTGACCACCCGCTGGCCGTCGGTCGCGGCGCCGCTCTCCAGCGGGGTGACCTCGACCTCGGGCACGTCCAGGCCGGTGAGGCCGGCCTCGGCGAGCTGCTCGGCGACGGCGAGCTGGCCGACCGCGCCCTGCACGACCGCCTGCAGGGCGCCGCCGGCGGACTCGCGGACCAGCAGCTCCGGGTCGGCGCCGGCCAGCAGGGCGCCGTCGACCTCCTCGGCGTCCACCGCGGCGCGGGCGGCGGCCTCGTCGTCGAGCTCGACCACGGTGACGTCGACGTCCAGCGCCTCCCCCTGGGCCTCGAGAGAGGCGGTCACGGCGGCGTCGCCGCCCACGACGCCGACCCGCGTCTCGTCGCCGCCGGAGCTGACGACCACCTGGAAGGCCATCGCGCCGACGATGGCGACCAGGATGACGATCGAGCTGATGATGAAGCTCTTGTCCCGGATCCGGGTGGAGAGCTCGCGCGCAGCGACCAGCCGGACCTTGGCGGCGCTGCTCAGGGTGCTCGGCGCGGTCACGCGGCCATCTCCTGCGGCTGGGCGACGGCCTCGCGGAACAGCTCCACGAGGGTGGGCTCGCGCCAGGCGAAGTGGGTGACCCGCCCGGTGCGGACGGCGGTCGCGAGGACGGCCTGGTCGTCGCCGCCGGCGCCGAGGTCGAGCAGCGTGTCGCCGGCGGACTCGGAGACCACGCGGACGCCGGGCAGCGCGTCGGCCCAGCCCTGCGGCGCGTCGGGGACGACGACCCGGAGCAACCGGCCCGCCTCGCGCCGGCGCAGCTCGTCGACGGTGCCGGTGGCGACCATGCGGCCGCGGGCGAGGATGCCGACCGAGTCGCACAGCCGCTCGACGAGGTCCAGCTGGTGGCTGGAGAAGACGACGGGGACGCCGGTGCGCACCTGCTCCAGCAGCGCCTCGGCCAGGGAGTCGACGCCGACCGGGTCGAGGCCGGAGAACGGTTCGTCGAGGATGAGCACCTCGGGCCGGCTCACCAGGGCGGCGGCGAGCTGCACCCGCTGCTGGTTGCCCAGCGACAGCTTCTCCACCGGGTCGCCGCGGCGGTCACCGAGGCCGAGCCGGCCCACCCACTCCTCCGACGCCCTGGCCGCGGCGGCGGCGTCCATGCCGTGCAGCCGGGCGAAGTAGGTGACCTGCTCGCCGACCTTCATCTTCGGGTAGAGCCCGCGCTCCTCCGGCATGTAGCCGATGCGGCTGCGGGCGGCCTCGTCCAGCGGGCGGCCCTGCCAGCGCACCTCGCCCGCGTCGGGCCTGACCAGCCCCATGGCGATCCGCATCGTCGTCGTCTTCCCCGCCCCGTTGGAGCCGCAGAACCCGAACATCGACCCCGGCGCCACCGCGAAGCCCACGCCGTCGAGGACACGGAGGTCGCCGAAGCTCTTCTGCAGCCCGTCGAACTCGAGCACCTGTCTCCTCCTGCTGCCGACACCACCGCCGGGAACCGTAGCGGCGCTCACGATCACCGCGGGGCGACCGAGCCGCCCCCGGGGTGATCGACCCCGACTGTTCACCTCGCGACCTCCGCGCCGGTGGGGTCTCATCGGCCCATGAGCGAGCGCGACGGCGTGGCGCAGCCGCCCTCCGGGGTGGGCCTGGAGCAGCTGCGGTCGGCGGCGGCCGGGTGCACCGCCTGCGAGCTGTGGCAGGACACCACCCAGACGGTGTTCGGCGAGGGGCCCGAGACCGCCCGGGTGGTCTTCGTCGGCGAGCAGCCGGGCGACCAGGAGGACCGCACGGGCGAGCCCTTCGTGGGGCCGGCGGGCCGGCTGCTGGACAAGGCCCTGGCCGACGCCGGCATCGACCGGCGGGACAGCTACGTCACCAACTCGGTGAAGCACTTCTCGCACACGGTGAAGGGCAAGCGGCGGATCCACCAGACGCCGCGGCCGGAGCACCTGCGCGCGTGCCGGCCGTGGCTCGACGCGGAGCTCGCCATCCTGCAGCCCGACGTGGTGGTGGCGCTCGGCGCGACGGCGGCCAAGGGGCTGATCTCCCCGTCGTTCCGCATCACCCGCGACCACGGGCAGCTGCTGCCCTGGACGCCGCCGGGCGCGCCGGCGCCGACCGAGGACGACGACGAGGACGCGCCGCACCAGACGTGGATCCTCGCGACCACGCACCCGTCGGCGATCCTGCGCACCCCCGGCGAGGCCCGCGCCGCCGCCTACGACGCCCTCGTCGCCGACCTGCGCACGGTCGCCGCCACACTGGCCTGATCCCACTCTCCGGGACTACCGGTGAGTAGGAACGGCAGGTGCCGGTTATGCCCTCCCGGCGTCCGGCCGGCCTCGCCACTCTCGGGGGCGGGCGAGCCCGGCCGGACCTTCCCTCAGCCGGTGCGGTCGACGGTCGAGCGGGAGGCCCGGAACAGCCAGAACGAGGGCACCAGCAGCGCGACGGCGACCATCGCGAGCACCACGACGACGCCGCCGGACACCATCGCGAACGAGACGCCCGCAGCGCTGGCCAGCGCACCGGCGCGCAGGTCGCCCAGCCGCGGGCCCCCCGTGACCACGACGATGAAGACGCCCTGCATCCGGCCGCGCATCTCCTCCGGGGCCGCCGTCTGCAGCATCGCGCTGCGCAGCACCGCGCTCACCATGTCCCCCGCCCCCGCGACGGCCAGGCACAGCACCGCCAGCCACAGCGTCGGGGCGTAGCCGAAGCCGATGATCGCCACGCCCCACACCGCGATCGAGACGATCACGACCGCGCCCTGCCGGTCGACCTTCGACACCCAGCCCGAGGTCAGCCCCATGACCAGCGCGCCGATCGAGATCCCCGCGAACAGCCAGCCCAGGCTGTTGGGCGAGTCGGCGTACCGGGTCTCGGACAGCTCGGGGAACACCGCCTGGGGCCAGGCGAACAGCATCGCGATGATGTCGACGACGAACGTCATGAGCAGCACGGGTTGGGTGCGCAGGAACGCGAAGCCCTCCCAGACGCCGTGCACGGCTGCACCCAGCCGCAGTTTCCCGGCGTCCCGGCCCGGCGGCAGCGGCGGCAGCCCGCGGAGCAGCACGGCGGCGACCACGAACCCCACGGCGTCGATGGCGTAGGCGGTGAACAGGGACCCGAGGCCGATCAGCAGCCCCGCGAGGAGCGGGCCCACGATCACGCCGATCTGCCGGACGGTCATGGCGAGCGCGTTCGCGGCGGGCACGCCGGCCGTGCCCACGAGCGCCGGGATGACGGCGTAGCGGGTCGGTGAGTTGACGGCGGTGAAGGCGGAGACCGCCGCGGTGAGGATCCACAGGAGGACGAGGTTCCCCCCACCCGGGAGCAGCGCCTGCGCCGCGAGCAGCGCGCTGGTCACCGCCGCGCCGACCGAGGTGACCACCAGCAGCCGCCGGCGGTCCATGGCGTCCGCGATCGCGCCGCCGAGGAGCCCGAAGACGATCAGCGGGACGAGCGCGACGACCGACGTCACGCCGACCATGAACGACGAGCCGGTCAGCAGGTAGACCTGGAAGGGGACGGCCACCAGCGTCATCTGCTGGCCGATCGTGGTGGTGGCGATGCCCCAGAAGAGCCGCCGGAAGCGCGGGTCCCGCAGCGGCGTGGTGTCGATCGCCCAGCCCCGCCGGCGCACCCGCTCCGGGACGGGCTCCTCGACCGGCGCCCCGCCCTCGACCGGGTCGACCGGCTGGCTCACGGCGCGAGCCGCTGCACGATCCAGCCCCCGCCCTCGGCCGAGTCGCGCACGAACCGCAGCCGGTCGTGCAACCGGTCCGCACCGCCCTGCCAGAACTCCACCCGGTCGGGCACCACCCGGTAGCCACCCCACACCTCGGGCCGGGGCAGCTTCCCCTCCGGCGTCTGCTCGTCCAGCAGCCGCACGCGCGCCTCGAGCTCCTCCCGGGAGTCGACGACGGTCGACTGCACCGAGGCGACGGCGGCCAGCTGCGACCCGCGCGGCCGGGGGTCCCACAGCCCGTCGGAGGCGGCGTCGCCGATCCGCTCCACCCGCCCGCTCACCCGCACCTGCCGCTGCAGCGCGTGCCAGGGGAAGACGAGCGCGGCCCGCGGGTTCACCGCCAGCTGCGCACCCTTGGCCGAGGCGTAGCTGGTGCCGAAGACGATGCCGTCGGTGTCGTAGCCCTTCATCAGCACGACCCGGGCGTCCGGGGCGCCGTCGGCGTCGGCGGTCGCCACGACGACGGCGTTGGGCTCGGGGAGCTCTGCGGCGACCGCGTCGGCGAACCAGCGGTCGAACTGCTCGACCCACGTGGGGGCGAGCTCCTCCTCGCGCAGCCGCCCCAGCGTGTAGTCGTTGCGCATGCGGGTCAGGTCGGGCACGCCGTCATGCTGACACCGGGCGGGCGCGGCGGCTCGGGAGGGCGCTCGCACCGCCCCCCGTGTGCCGGCGTGGGGTGGACGGCCTAGGGTCGGCAGGCAATCCGTGCGCCAGTTCCCTGCGCGCACGTGGTCCGCGCGCAGAGGAGCATGCGAGATGGCCGACGACTTCGTACCCGGCCTGGAAGGCGTCATCGCCTTCGAGACCGAGATCGCCGAACCGGACAAGGACGGCGGTGCACTGCGCTACCGCGGCGTCGACATCGAGGACCTGGTCGGCAAGGTCACCTTCGGCAACGTCTGGGCGCTGCTGGTCGACGGCAAGTTCGGCCCCGGGCTGCCGCCGGCCGAGCCGTTCCCCATCCCGGTGCACAGCGGCGACGTGCGCGTCGACGTGCAGGCCGCCCTGGCGATGCTGGCCCCCTTCTGGGGCTACCGCCCGCTGCTCGACATCAGCGCCGACGAGGCCCGCGACCAGCTGGCCCGCGCCGCGGTGATGGCGCTGTCCTACGTCGCCCAGTCCGCCCGCGGCATCGGCGTCCCCGCCGTCCCGCAGAGCCGCATCGACGAGGCCGCGACGATCGTCGAGCGCTTCATGGTCCGCTGGCGCGGCGAGCCCGACCCCCGCCACGTGGCCGCGGTCGACGCCTACTGGACCTCCGCCGCCGAGCACGGCATGAACGCCTCGACGTTCACCGCCCGCGTCATCGCCTCCACCGGCGCCGACGTCGCCGCCGCCATGTCCGGCGCGATCGGCGCGATGTCCGGCCCGCTGCACGGCGGCGCCCCCTCCCGGGTGCTGCACATGCTCGACGACGTCGAGAAGACCGGCGACGCCGAGAAGTACGTGAAGGACCTGCTCGACCGCAAGGAGCGGTTGATGGGCTTCGGCCACCGGGTCTACCGCGCCGAGGACCCGCGCGCCCGCGTGCTGCGCCGGTCGGCGCAGGAGCTCGGCGCCCCGCGTTTCGAGGCCGCCCTGGCCCTGGAGAACGCCGCCCTCAAGGAGTTGCGCGAGCGGCGCCCCGACCGGCCGGTCGAGACCAACGTGGAGTTCTGGGCGGCGATCGTCCTGGACTTCGCCGAGGTGCCCAGCCACATGTTCACCTCGATGTTCACCTGCGCCCGCACCGCCGGCTGGTGCGCGCACATCCTCGAGCAGAAGAACACCGGCCGTCTCGTGCGCCCGTCGGCCCGCTACATCGGGCCCGAGCCCCGCAAGCCCGAGGCCGTCGAGGGCTGGGACACCATCAACCACCAGGCCGCCCAGCCGGCCTGACGAAGGACCGCCCTTCCCCCACGCCTCGCGAGCTCGGCGTGGGGCCCTGAAGGGTGGCCGTTCCAGCACGTCACCTCGAGAGGCTTCGCCCGGCATGACCGTCACCATCCCCGCCGCGCTGCTGCCGGCCGACGGCCGGTTCGGGTGCGGGCCGTCCAAGGTGCGCCCCGAGGCGTTGCGCGCCCTGGCCGGCGCGGGGGCGGCGGTCATGGGCACCTCGCACCGCCAGGCGCCGGTGCGGGCCCTGGTCCGCCGGATCCGGGAGGGGCTCACCCAGCTGTTCGACCTCCCGGACGGCTACGAGGTGGTGCTCGGCAACGGCGGGACCACCGCCTTCTGGGACGCCGCGCTGTTCGGGCTGATCCGCGACCGCGCCGCCTTCGGCACCTACGGCGAGTTCTCCGCGAAGTTCGCCGCCGCGGCGGCGGAGGCGCCCTTCCTCGGCGACCCGGTCGTCGTCACCGCCCCGCCCGGTTCCCTGGCGGTGCCGGCCGCGACCTCGGGCGTCGACGCCTACGCGTGGGCGCACAACGAGACCTCGACCGGCGTCATGGCCCCGATCTCCCGGCCCAGCGGCACCGAGGACGCCCTCGTGCTCGTCGACGCCACCTCCGGCGCCGGCGGCCTGCCCGTCGACGTCTCGCAGACCGACGTCTACTACTTCGCCCCGCAGAAGTCCTTCGCCGCCGACGGCGGGCTGTGGGTGGCGCTGATGTCGGCCGACGCACTGCAGCGGATCGCCGAGATCAAGGCGTCGGGCCGATGGGTGCCCGGCTTCCTCGACCTCTCCGTCGCCGTCGAGAACTCCGCGAAGGACCAGACCTACAACACCCCGGCCGTCGCCACGCTGTTCCTGCTCGCCGACCAGATCGACTGGATGCTGTCCCTGGGTGGCCTGACCGGCACGGTCGAGCGCACCCGGGAGTCCTCGTCGCGGCTCTACGGCTGGGCGGAGCGGTCGGCGTACGCCGCGCCGTTCGTCACCGAGCGCGACCACCGCAGCTACGTCGTCGGCACCGTCGACTTCGCCGGCTCCGTCGACGCCGCGGCGCTGGCCGCGACGCTGCGCGCCAACGGCATCGTCGACGTGGAGCCCTACCGCAAGCTCGGCCGCAACCAGCTGCGGGTCGGCATGTTCCCCGCCGTCGACCCGGACGACGTGCAGGCGCTGACGGCGTGCATCGACTACGTCGTGGAGCGCCTGTAGGGGCGGCGGGAGCCGGCCCCCGTGGGGTCGGAGCCGGTCGGGCAGCCGACCGGGGGGGTCGTGCAGGGTTTTCTCGGTGGAGGTGGGTGTGGGACCCGGTGTGCCCGCGGGCGCCGACGGTGGTGAGCTCTTCGCCGCCGGGGGCGAGGCCGCGCGGCTGATGGCGGCCTTCGACTGGTCCGCGACCTCGGTGGGCCCCGTCGAGACGTGGCCGGTGAGCCTGCGCATGGCCGTCCGCACGGTGCTGGTCTCGCGGTTCCCGATGATCGTCTGCTGGGGCCCCGACCTGCTGCAGTTCTACAACGACGCCTACGCCCCGGTGCTCGGCGCGAAGCACCCGGCGATCGGCAAGGACATCCGGCTGACCCAGCCCGAGACGTGGGACGCCCTGCGGCCACCCATCGAGCACGCGATGAGCACCCTCGACGCGTCGTGGATGCCCGAGCTGCTGCTGCCGCTGGAGCGGGCCGGGTACCGGGAGGAGACCTACTTCACCGTCTCCCACGCACCGGCCTTCGACGACGACGGCCGGGTCGCCGGCATCCACGCCGTCTGCGCCGAGGTCACCCACGAGGTGCTCGGCCGCCGCCGCCAGCACCTGCTGCGCGAGCTCGCCGCCGTGGGCACGCGGCTGGGCGAGGAGGCCGAGGTGGTCGCCGCCATGTGCCGCACGCTGACCCAGGAGTGCCTGGACGTGCCCTTCGCCGCGGTGTACCTGGCCGAGCCCGGCGACGCGCGGTTCCGCCTGGTGTCCGCCGCCGGGTGCCCCGCCGACCTGCTGCCGGCCACCGCACCGCTGGACCCGGCGGGGTTCCCCGGCGACGTGGCCGCGCTGGGAGTCGTCGGCGGCCCGTTCGGCGATCCGGTCACCGATGCGGTGGTGCTGCCGCTGCCCACCGGCGGCGACGGCGGACCGCTCGGCCGGCTGGTGGTCGGCCGCAACCCGAACCGCGCGCTGGACGCGGACTACACCTCCTTCCACGACGTGATGGCCGGGCAGTTCGCCGCCGCCGTCACGACCGTCCGGGCGTTCGAGAGCGAGCGGCGGCGGGCCGAGTCCCTCGCCGAGCTCGACCGCGCCAAGACGACGTTCTTCGCCGACGTCAGCCACGAGCTGCGCACGCCGCTCACCCTGCTGCTGGGCCCGCTCGTCGACGTGCTCGAGGACCCCGACGCCGCGCTCACCCCCGACGTGCGCGAGCTGGTCACCCTCGCCGTGCGCAACGGCCGGCGGCTGCGGCGCCTGGTCGACGACCTCCTGGACTTCGCCGGCATCGAGGCGGGGCGGGCCACGCCGGTGCGGGTCGAGACGGACGTGGCCACCTTCACCGCCGAGCTCGCCGGCATCTTCCGGTCGGCCGCCGAGCGGGCCGGGCTGCGCCTCACCGTCGACTGCCCACCCCTGGGCCGCGCGGCCCACGTCGACCCCCGCATGTGGGAGAAGATCGTCGTCAACCTGCTCGCCAACGCCGTGAAGTACACCTTCGTGGGCGGGATCGACGTGGCCCTCCGCGGGACCGACGACCGCCTCGTGCTCACCGTCGCGGACACCGGCGTGGGCATCGTCGCCGAGGAGCTCCCCCGGCTGTTCCAGCGCTTCCACCGCGTCGCCGGGGCGGCCGCACGCACGCGCGAGGGCACCGGGATCGGCCTGGCGCTGGTGCAGGAGCTCGCCGCGCTGCACGGCGGCACCGTCACGGTCACCAGCGAGCCGGGGCGCGGCAGCACCTTCACCGTCGCCCTGCCGTACGGCACCCCCGATGCCGCGACCGATGGCGACGCGGCCGCCCCTTCCGACGCCGCCCGCGGGGAGGCCGAGGGCTGGGAGCAGGCCGGCTCACGCCCGTCCGGGCGGCCCGACGCCTCCCCGGACGCGGCCGAGGTGCTGGTGGTCGACGACAACGCCGACATGCGCGGCTACCTCGCCCGGCTGCTGCGGTCCTTCTGGGCGGTGCGCACGGCGGCCGACGGCGAGGAGGCGCTCGCCGCGGTGGCCGAGCGGCGCCCGGCCCTCGTGCTGACCGACGTGATGATGCCCAAGGTGGACGGCTTCGAGCTGCTCCGGGCGCTGCGCGCCGACCCGGCCACCCGCCACCTCCCGGTGATCATGCTGACCGCGCGCGCCGGGCAGGAGGCCTCCGTCGAGGGGCTGGAGGCCGGCGCCGACGACTACCTGGCCAAGCCGTTCCGCGCCGCGGAGCTGCTCGCCCGGGTCCGGGTGGCGCTCGAGCGGGGAGCCGGGCGCGCCGTGGCCCCGGCAACGCCCGGCGGGGTCGCCGAGCCACCCCCGCCGGCGACCTCCCCGCTGCCCGCCCCGCTGGTCGCCACGGCGGTCGGGCGGCCGGGGCCGGTGCCCGCTGCCGAGCCCCGGCCCGGCACCCCGGACGGTGGGCACCGGGCGCACTGGCGGCTGCCGTCCGCGCTCTCGTCCATCCCCGTCGTGCGCCGCCGCCTCCGCGGCCTGCTGGCCGACGCCGGGGTCGGCGAGGAGCAGTCCTACGACCTCCTCCTGGCAGCGTGCGAGGCGGCCAGCAACGCGATCGAGCACGCCCAGCACCCCACCGAGCCGGTCATCGAGGTGACCGCGGTCGTCGAGGACGGCGTCGTGGAGATCACCGTCCGCGACCACGGCCAGTGGCGGGAGCGCGTCCCGAGCATGGACCGCGGCCGCGGCTCGACGATCATGAGCGCCGTCGCCGAGGTCACCGCCGTCCCGAGCCCCGAGGGGACGACGGTCCGGATCCGGTCGGCGCTGCGGCCGGCCGCCTGAGCCGCCGGCGCGGGAGTCGAGGCTCGCCCACCGGCCGGGGTTCGACCGCGGCCGTCAGCGCAGCAGCCAGGTGTCCTTGGTCACGGGCTCCGCCCCCAGCACCCTGGTCAGCGCGAGCGGCAGCGTGGTCGTGGCTCCCCCGGCCACCGAGAACACCCGCAGCTCCACCGGCCGCGGACGCAGGCACCCGTCGACCAGCGTGGGCGCCGTGGAGGGGATCAGCGGCTCGCGGGCCACGAACCGGTGCGGGGCGGCGGTGATCTCGGCGCGCAGCGCGGCCAGCTCCTCCCCCGAGCAGGTCGGGCCGTGCACGACACGCCGGCCGCCGTACCCGGCGACGGTCTCCACCTCGAGCTCGTCCAGCCGGCCGGCGACCTCGGCGCACGCGGCCGGGTCGGCGAGCACCCAGGTGCGGGCCGACGCCAGCAGCGGCTCCTCGCCGAGGTAGAAGCGGATCATCGCCGGCACCCACGCGTAGCCGGCCGCGTCGTCGGCCACCCCGTTGCCGGGCACGTTGGCCAGCCCCAGCCGCCCGGCCCGCACCGCCTCGGTGAGGGCCGCGTCCAGCGGCACCCCCGCACCGGTCGGGTAGGCGCCGAGCAGCGCGTCGTCGAAGCGCCGGTAGAGGACGTCGACGGGGACACGGCCACCGTCGACGGCGGCCTCCACCCCGCCGTCACCGCGCGGCCAGAGGTCGCCGGCCCGCACCAGCGGGGCGTCGAGCGCCTCGGCCAGCACCCGGTGCTCGAACCAGGCGCCGTCGCTCTCGCCCTGGGTGAGCACCGCCGCGCGCGGCGCCCCGGCGACCCCCGGCGGGGCGGCGTCCGCCAGCGCGCCGGCCAGCAGCGGGATCGCGTCGGCGGGGTCCCGGAGCCGCTCCCCGGCGGCGGCGGGGAGCTGCGGCAGCAGCGCGCGGGCGCTGTCCCGGTCGGCGAGCGCGTAGCCGATGCCCGCCGGCGCGCGCAGGTGGTCGCGGACCACCGCCCAGCCCCCGTCGCCGGTGCGGACGAGGTCGGCCGCGGCGACGGCGGCGCGCGGCTGCCCCCGCCAGGCGCGGGAGACGGCGTCGGGGTCCCGGCCGGGGCCGTGCGCCACCGCCCACTCGGGCAGGGCACCGGCCCGCACGATCTCCGCCGCACGGTCCGGATCGCTGCGCCGGCGGCCCGCGGGCCGGTAGGCGTCGTCGAGGAAGGCGTTCAGCGCGCGGTGCCGCTGGGCCATCCCGGCCGACACCGCCCGCCACGCGCCGGCGTCGACCAGCCGCGGCACCGGGTCCAAGGCGACCGGCCGCAGCTGCTGCCGGCCGTCGGCCCACGTGCCGACGACGACGCCGTGCTCCTGCCGCCGCCGCGCCAGCTCCGCCTCCGCGGCCGCGAGCCCGGGGGCACCCAGCCGCTCGAGGGCGGCGACCGGCCCGGCCCAGCCGTCGCGCAGCCGGCCGTCGGCCCCGACGGCCTCGTCGGTGCGGTCGGTGGGGTAGCCGGCGAAGAGTTCCCCGCTCACAGCCACCGATCGAACCAGGCGGCGAGCCGCTCGCCCAGTTCGACCAGGTTCTCCCGGCCCACGATCGCGTGGCCCTCGCCCGGGAAGAGCAGCAGGTCGGCGCGGGCACCGCGGGCCTGCAGCGCCTGGTGGGCCTGCACCGACTCGGCCACGGGCACGTTGGTGTCACGGTCCCCGTGGGCCAGCAGCACCGGGGCGGTCAACCGGTCCAGGGTCGTCATCGGGGAGAGCGCGGCCAGCATGTCGCGGTCGGCGACCGGGTCGCCGTACTCGGTCACCGAGGCCGCGGCCATCCACGGCTCGGTGCCGGCGAAGAAGGTGCGCAGGTCGCTCATGCCGGCCAGCGAGGTACCGGCCGCGAACAGCTCCGGCCAGCGGGTCAGCGCGACCAGGGTGAGGTACCCGCCGTAGGACCAGCCGTGCGCGCCGACCCGGCCCGGCTCGGCGATGCCCGCCGTCACCAGCTCGTCCACCGTCGTCCGGACGTCGGCGAAGGAGGCCTCGCGCGCCGGCCCGTCGTCGGCGGTCATGAAGGCGCGGCCGAAGCCGCCGGAGCCCCGCACGTTGGGGGCGAAGACGGTGAGCCCCGCGGCCACCATGCTCTGCGTGATCGGCGACCAGTTCGGCCGCGCCTGGCCCTCGGGGCCGCCGTGGAAGCTGACCACCGTGCGGTTGGGGCCGCGGCTGCCCGCCGGCTCGTACAGCCACCCGGACAGCCGGACGCCGTCGGGGGCGACGTACTCGTGGCGCACCGGCTCGACCAGCCCCGTCAGCCGCCGCCGCGCGGCCGAGCAGGGCAGCGGCTCGGGGGTGGCGCCGTCCAGCGGCACCCGCCACAGCCCCCGGGGCGCACGCGGCCCGGAGAGCTCGGCGACCAGCGCGTCGCCGTCGGCGGCCGGCGCCCAGCCGGAGAGCACCGGTTCGGGCAGCTCGATCCGCCGCACGACGGCGCCGTCGCAGCGCGCGTGCAGCCACAGCTCGCTCACCCCGTCGGCGTTCCACACCGCGAGGACGGTGCCGTCGGGGCGGACCGCGTACCCGTCCAGGTCGGCGTCGGCCCGCTGCAGGACGACCCGACCCCGCCCCGGCACGCCGTCGGCGTCGAGGGGGACCGCGACCAGGCCGGCGCGGTCGGCCCCGGGCGGGCCGGGGAGCGCGGCGCGCACGTGCACGGTGGCCCCGCCATCGGTGAAGCGGCCGTCCTCGGAGGCGATCCCGCCGGGGGCGTCGAGCGGCACCACCCGCCGCTGGATGCCGGTCGCGACGTCGATGACGACGATGTGGCGGTAGGCGCGCGGCCCGCGCCGGGCCAGCACCGTGCGCCGGTCGGCGGAGACCGCGGTCACGGCCAGGAACCCCCCGGAGGCGAGCGTCCGCTGCTCGCCGGTGACCACGTCGACCAGCACGACGTCGGCGTCGGGCCCGGCGCCCGGGGCGATCGAGCAGGCGTAGCGCCGGGCGTCCACCCAGCAGCCGGCGAGGACGGCCGCCCGCGGGTCGGCGCCGGCGACCAGCCGGTGACCCGTGCCGTCGGGGCGGACCACGTGCAACTCGGCGCAGATGGAGCCGCCGGGGCTCACCAGGTAGGCCAGCCGCTCCCCGTCGGGGGACCAGGAGACGGAGATGACCTCCTGCTCGGCCCCCGACACCTGGACCGGAGGGATCCGCCCGTCCAGCGCGGCGACCTCGAGCCGGGGCAGCCCGGTCCGGTCGGTGACGTAGGCGACGCGGCGGCCGTCGGGCGACGGCGCGGGGCACCAGGCGGCGGTCGCCCCGGCGATCCCGGCGATGGCCCGGCGGACCGCGGCGGGGAGCGCCTCCGGCGGCGCGAGCGCCTCCAGCGCTGCGCAGCCCGCGGGGGCGGCCGTCCACTGCTCGGTCACGGGACTGGCCATCGCTCCTCCTCGGCTCGGTGCGGCGCCGCCGGCGAGCCCCCCACTGTGGCGGGGGTTCGTTTCCGGCACGTGTCAGCGCTGTCATCGGCGTGCGTCGTGCCCGCCCGCACCCCCCGCCGGAGGGAGCTGCACCACCCCGCGCCCGGCCGCGCCACGCCGGGGCGCCTGCGCGCCGCGCGCGGCCGGTCCCGATAGCCTCGGAGACCGGGGTCTCGTCCGGGCCCGCCGCGCCGGCTGCAGGAGGTCGCCCATGCGCACGCTGCGCCTCGTGGCTCTCTCCGACGACGGGAAGAGCCTCGTCCTCGTCGCGGACAGCCCCGAGCACCCCGAGGGCGAGCGGTTCGAGCTCCCGATCGACGAGCGCGTGCGCGCCGCGGCCCGGGGGGACGCCCGCCGGCTGACCCAGATCGACGTCGACCTCGGCACCGAGCTGCCGCCCCGGGTCATCCAGTCGCGCATCCGCGCCGGCGAGACCCCCGAGCAGGTCGCCACCGCCACGGGCGCCCGGGTGGAGCGGATCATGCGCTTCGCCCACCCCGTGCTGCAGGAGCGCGAGCGCGTGGCCACGCAGGCCCGCGAGGCGCGCGTCCGGCTCACCGAGGGCGCGCCGGGCGCCGTGCTCCAGCAGTTCATGGTCGAGCGGCTGCGGCTGATCGACACCGACATCGACGCCGTCCGGTGGGACGCCTTCCGCGACGAGGACGGCACCTGGGTGGTCACTGGCGAGTGGCGCGCCGGGGCGAAGTCCGGCACCGCCCGGTGGAACTTCGACCTCCCGTCCCGCACCGTCACCCCCGGCGACGCGGCGACGACGGACTTCGCCGAGGGCACCCGCCTCGTGCGGGTCGTGCCCGAGGTGCCCGCCGGGCTGCCCACGCCGGCGCCCCGCAGCCGCCCCGTGGCGGTGGTGCGCAACCCCGAGCCGGCGCCGGCCCCCGCCGCGGCGGAGGACGCCCACGTCCGCGACGTGCACGCCCCCGACGGCAGCCCGGCCGACGACGACCCGATGGCCGCCCTGCTGGACGAGGTCGCCGAGCACGACACCGTGGTGCTCGGCCGGGGCGGCGGCGACGGCACGGACGACGACGAGGACCCGCGCGCCCGCATCCCGGCGTGGGAGGACATCGTCTTCGGGGTCCGCCGCAACCGCTGACCGGATCCGCGTGGAACCCCGCGCGCGGCTGGGTAGTTGATGCAGTATGAGTGCTTCGGTGTCGATGCCGCTGGGCGGCGTGCAGGTCGGGTCCTTCGACAGCTACGAGCGGGCGCAGGCCGCCGTCGACCACCTCTCCGACGAGAAGTTCGCGGTCGAGAACGTGACCATCATCGGGACCGACCTGCGCATGGTGGAGACCGTGACCGGCCGCATGACCATGGGCCGGGCGATCGCCGCCGGCGCCGCGGCCGGCGCGTGGTGGGGTCTCTTCGTCGGGCTCCTGCTGGGCATCTTCGCCCCTGACGGCTCGGGCTGGATCGGCTCCGTGCTGACCGGCCTGCTCATCGGTCTGGCCTTCGGCGCCGCGTTCGGCGGGATGGGCTACGCGGCCACCCGCGGCAAGCGCGACTTCACCAGCACCAACAAGATCATCGCCAGCCGGTACGACATCATGTGCCACCCGGCGCACGCCGAGGAGGCCCGCGCCCTGCTCGCCCGCTTCTCGCTGCGCGCGGGCTGACGGAGCCCGGCCGGCGGAGCGCGGCTAGCTGCGCAGCGCGGCGAAGGCCACGGCCGCCGCGGCGGCCACGCCGAGGGAGTCGACCCCGCTGCGCATCGGGATCCGGGCCCGCACCCGGGCCGCCCGCTGCGCCTCCGGGGTCAGCCCCGGCCCCTCCGCGCCCAGCAGCACCGCGGTGCGCGGGTGGGCCACGGGGTCGATGCCGGCCAGGTCGACGGCGTCGGCGGCGGGGGTGAGCGCGACGGTGAGGTAGCCGGCGTCGTGCAGCAGGTCCAGCCCGGCGGGCCAGTCGGGGAGCACGGCGAACGGCAGCGACAGCACGTGCCCCATGGACACCCGCACCGACCGCCGGTAGAGCGGGTCGGCGCAGCGCGGGTCGAGCAGCAGGCCGTCGACCCCCAGCGCCACCGCGGATCGGGCGATGGACCCCAGGTTCTCGGCGTCGTTCAGCGCCTCGAGGACGGCTAGCCGGCGCGGCGCCCCCGGATCGGGCCCGGCGAGCAGCCCGTCCAGGTCGGCGGGCGGACGGCGGTCGGCCGAGGCGACGACGCCCCGCGTGAGGCGGAACCCGATCACCTCCGACAGCACCCACTTGTCGGCCTCGTAGGCCGGCACGTCGTCGGGCAGGTCGAGCGCGCTCACCCGCCCGGGCACCCCGAGCACCGCCCGCACCCGGTAGGGGGAGGCGAGCAGCCGCTGGACCGCGGGGACGCCCTCCACGATCACCGGACCGGTGCCGCGTGGGGTGCCCGCGGGCCGGTCCCCCGCCTTGAGGTCGCGGAAGTCGGCCACCCGCTCGTCGGTCGGGTCGGTGATGGTCTCGGGCACCCGGTGATTCTGCCGGGTGGGCGCCGACGGGTCGCGGCACCCAGGATCGGGTCGTGATCCCCGACAACGCTTGCGTGACCGTCATCGGCGCCGGTATCGCCGGCCTCGCCTGCGCCCGCGCCCTCCGGGACGCCGGCCGCGACGTCCAGGTGCTGGACCGGGGGCGGGGCCCCGGCGGCCGGCTGTCCTCGCGCACGGTGCGTGGCCGGGCGGTCGACCTCGGCGCCTCCTACCTCACCGCGAGCGACGGGTCCCCGTTCGCCGCCGTGGTGGCCGACTGGGTGGACCGCGGCCTGGCCCGGCCCTGGACGGACACCTTCGCGGTGCTCGGACCGGAGGGGCTCCGGGAGCGGAAGTCCGGACCGCTGCGGTACGGGACGCCGGCTGGGTCGCGCAGCCTGGCCGTCGACCTCGCCACCGGGCTGCCCGTCCGGTCCGGGACCACCGTCCGGGAGGTGACCGCCGGCCCCGCCGTCGACGGGCGGGTCGTGCCGGCCGCCGTCCTGGCCATGCCCGGGCCCCAGGCCGCCCGGCTGCTCGACCCGGCCGGCCGGGCGGGGCGCCTGGCCACCGCGGAGAGCTGGCAGCCGGCCCTCGCGGTGGTGCTGGGCTGGCGCGAGCGGCGCTGGCCGGCCGATCTGCACGGCGCCTTCGTGCACGACGACCCGGCCGTGGAGTGGATCGCCGACGACGGCGACCGCCGTGGCGACGCCGCGCCGGTGCTGGTCGCGCACACGACGGCCGGCCTGGCCGCCGAGCACCTCGGGGACCCCGCTGCCGCCGTGCCGGCCGTCGTGGCGGCCGTGCGGTCCGCCCTCGGCATCGACGTGGAGCCCGAGTGGACGGAGGTCCACCGCTGGACGTTCGCCCGGCCGGCCGCGCCGCGGGAGGAGCCGTTCGGTCTGGTCGACGGGATCGGGCTCTGCGGGGACGGGTGGCACGCACCGGCGAAGGTCGAGGGTGCCTGGTCCTCGGGCACCGCGCTCGGCCGCGCGCTGGCCCGTTGACGGGGTGAAGGAACTCACCTAGCGTTGAGTTCATCACCCGTTGAGTTCCTGGGAGTGCGTCATGGACGCCATCACCGTCACCGATCTCGTCGTCGACCGCGGGAAGCGCCGGGTGCTGCCCGGGCTGTCGTTCACCGTCCCCGCGGGCCAGGTCACCGGGCTGCTGGGCCCCAGCGGCAGCGGGAAGACCACCCTGATGCGCGCCCTCGTCGGCGTGCAGCTCATCCGCTCGGGAACCGTCACCGTCCTCGGCGAGCCGGCCGGCTCCCCCGCGCTGCGTCCCCGCGTCGGCTACGTCACCCAGTCCCCCAGCGTCTACCCCGACCTCACGGTGCGGGAGAACGCGCGCTACTTCGCCACCCTGCAGGGGCGGCGGGCGGCGGACGCCGACGCCGCGATCGCCGACGTGGGGCTCGCCGACGCCGCCGGCCAGCTGGTCGCCGACCTCTCCGGCGGCCAGAAGGGTCGTGCATCCCTGGCCTGCGCCCTCGTCGGCGAACCCGAAATCCTGGTGCTGGACGAACCGACCGTCGGCCTCGACCCGGTGCTCCGCGTCGAGCTGTGGGAGAGGTTCCACGCCCTGGCCGCCGCCGGGACGACGCTGGTCGTCTCCAGCCACGTGATGGACGAGGCCGGCCGCTGCGACCGGCTGCTGCTGCTCCGCGACGGCGAGCTGCTCGCCGACTCCACGCCGGCGCAGCTGCGCGCCGACGGCGGCTCCGAGGACCTGGAGGAGGCCTTCCTCGCCGTGGTCCGGGCCCGGACGGGGGTGGCGGCGTGACCACCGCCCTGGCGAACCCCCGCTTGACCACCGCCACCGCCGGCCGGGTCCTGCGCCAGCTGCGGCACGACCACCGCACCATCGCCATGATGCTGGTGCTGCCCAGCGCGCTGCTCGGGCTCCTCTACCTGCTGTGGCAGGACGTGCCCACGCTCCCCGGCCAGCCCGGCACCTTCGACCGCATCGGGCTGACGATGCTCGGGATCTTCCCGTTCGTGGTGATGTTCCTGGTCACCAGCATCGCGATGCTGCGGGAACGCACCTCCGGCACGCTCGAGCGGCTGCTCACCACCCCGCTGGCCCGGCTGGACCTGCTGCTCGGCTACGGCCTGGCCTTCGGCCTGGCCGCCGCACTGCAGGCGGTCGTCACCGTGACGGTCGCGACGACGCTCTACGACCTCGACGTCACCGGGTCGATCGGCCTCGTCGTGCTCATCGCCGTGGCCGACGCGGTGCTGGGCGTCGCCCTGGGGCTGCTGGCCAGCGCCTTCGCCCGGAGCGAGTTCCAGGCGGTGCAGTTCATGCCGGTGGTCGTGCTGCCCCAGTTCTTCCTCTGCGGGCTGCTCGTGCCCCGCGAGCAGATGGCCGGGTGGCTGCAGGCGATCAGCGACGTCCTGCCGCTCACCTACGCGGTGGAGGCGCTGCAGGAGGTCGGGCGGTCGCCGTCGGCGACCGGCACGATGTGGGTGGACGTCGGGATCGTCGCCGGCGCTGCCCTGCTCGCCCTCGCCCTGGCGGCGGCGACCCTGCGGAGGAGGACCAGCTGAGCGCAGCAGGACCGGCTCGACGGTCGGGACGGCGCCCCGGGAACCCCGACACCCGGGACGCCGTCCTGGCCGCGGCCCGCGAGGCGTTCGCCGAGCGCGGTTTCGACGGCGCGACCATCCGCGGGATCGCGGGCGCGGCCGGCGTCGACCCGGCACTGGTGCACCACTACTTCGGCAACAAGGACAAGCTCTTCCTCGCCGCCATCGAGGCGCCCGCCAACCCGGCGGAGCTGCTGCCCGAGGTCCTCGCCGGCGGTCGCGAGAACCTGGGCGAGAACATCGTGCGGCTGCTGCTGCGGGTGTGGGACGGCCCGATGCGACCGGCGGCGCTGGCGCTGGTCCGCTCCGCCGTCGCCAACGAGTGGACGGCGAAGCTGCTGCGCGAGTTCCTGGTCTCGCAGATCCTGCGGCGCGTGGTCGGCACGCTGGGGCTGCCCACCGCCGAGCGGGAGGCGCGCGGCTCCCTGGCCGCCTCCCAGCTCATGGGCCTGGTCATGGCCCGGTACGTGCTGCGGGTGGAGCCGCTGGCCTCCGCCGCGCCGGAGTCGATCGTCGCGGCGGTGGGCCCGACGGTGCAGCGCTACCTCACCGGCGACGTGGAGCTGCCCCACCGCTGATCGTTCCGGGTCGGGTCAGCTCACCGTGGGGCACTCAGCGCGGGCGGGGAGCGCGCGCCAGCTGACGGCTCTGCGCGACCAGCCGGCCGGTCGAGTCCCAGATCCGGTACTCCTCGTCGAGCCAGCCCCCGGCGATCTCGGTGGCCCGCGCCTCGGCCAGGCACCACCCGGGGGCGGGCCGGGCGCGCACCAGCACCTGGAGCTGGACGGTCGGCGCCCAGCCCATCAGCCCCATGGACCAGATCGTCGGGGGCAGCACGTCGGCGAAGAGCAGGAGCGCGAACGGGTCGGGCTCCCGCCCGTCGGCGAGCCGCAGCCAGGCGCGCATGACCGGCTCCCCCGACGGGGTGCCCCTCACCCAGCCGGCGGTCGCCGGGTCCAGCCGGGTCTCCACCCGGTGCCGCAGCCCCACCGCGGGCACGGGGTGCCCGCCCATGTCGGCGCCCGGTTGGGCGTCCAGGCACTCCTCCACCGGCGGGACGTCGGGCGCCGGCACCGAGCGCAGCGGGGCGTCGTCCCCGAGCGTCGCCGTCGTCACCTGCACGCTGAGCGTGGGCCCCTCGGCACCGCTGAGGACGACGCCGGAGTGCGCGAGCGTGCGCCCGCCCGGGCCGGGCGTGACGGCCAGGGTGGCCGGGCCGGGCGGCGTCGCACGCAGGTAGCTGGCCGACACCGCCACCGGGTGCGGGTGCGGGTGCGGGCTGCCGGCGACGGCCGCCCGCGCGGCGACGGCGAGCAGGTACCCGCCGTTGAGGATGCCGCTGCCGACGTCCCAGCCGGGGTGCAGGTCGGCGGCGAAGCCGCCACCCTCGGCCCGCCGGACGGCGGTGGCGGCGTCGAAGTCGGAGAGAGCCTGGTCATCGTTCTGCGGCACGTCGGACAGCGTGCCAGGGTGGCCGGCGTGGACCACACCCACCTGGGCCGCAGCGGTCTGTCGGTCTCCCGGCTCTGCCTGGGGACGATGAACTTCGGCTGGAAGACCGAGGAGGGCGATTCCCACGCGATCCTCGACCGGGCCCTGGCCGAAGGCGTGAACTTCGTGGACACCGCGAACGTCTACGGCTTCGAGGCCGGCAAGGGCCGCACCGAGGAGGTGCTGGGCAGCTGGTTCGCCCAGGGTGGCGAGCGCCGGGAGAGGACGGTGCTGGCCACCAAGGTCTACGGCGGGATGTCCGACTGGCCCAACGACACATTCCTCTCCGCCCGCAACATCGTGCGCTCCTGCGAGGCGTCGCTGCGCCGGATGCGCACCGACTGGATCGACCTCTACCAGTTCCACCACGTCGACCTCGCGACGCCGTGGGAGGAGATCTGGCAGGCCTGCGAGACGCTGGTGGCCCAGGGCAAGGTGCTCTACGTCGGCTCCTCGAACCACGCCGGGTGGCAGCTGGCCGCGGCCAACGAGGCGGCGGCCCGCCGGCACTTCCAGGGGCTGGTGAGCGAGCAGTCGCACTACAACCTCCTCACCCGGCACGTGGAGCTCGAGGTGCTGCCCGCCGCGCAGCACTACGGCATCGGGGTCATCCCGTGGAGCCCGCTGGCCGGCGGGCTGCTCGCCGGCGTGCTGGAGGAGGCCGGGGGCGGCCGGCGCGGCGAGGAGCGCACGCAGGAGCGGGTGGAGCGGCACCGCCCGGCGCTGGAGGCCTACGAGGCGCTCTGCCGGGAGCTGGGGCACGCGCCCGCCGACGTCGGCGTGGCGTGGCTCCTGCACCAGCCGGCCGTCACCGCGCCGATCGTCGGCCCGCGCACGATGGAGCAGCTCGAGGGCGGGCTCCGGGCGCTGGAGATCCGGCTCGACGACGCCACGCTGACCCGGCTCGACGAGATCTTCCCCGGCTACCGCCCCGCCCCCATGGAGTACGCCTGGTGAAGGACCGTCGCCCCCCCCCCCCCCCCCCGCTCGCTCGGCGCGGGGCCCTGAGACGAGGCCGTTCCCTCACGTCACCAGGGGCCAGCAGGCGAGCACCGTGTAGGCGGGGGCCGCGCCGAGGCGGCTCTCCCACAGCCGGATCCGGTCCACCGGCCACTCCGGGCCGCGATAGCCGGCGAGCCGGTCGGTCAGCGTCGCGTCGGCGGGCCGGCCCGGCCGCCACCGGCCCAGGGTCAGGTGGGGCCGGAAGGGCCGCTCCTCCACCGGGAGCCCCAGGGCACGCGCGACCGCCGCCAGCCGCCCGGCCAGCGCCACCAGCGGGTCGACGTCGCCCTCCAGCCCCGCCCAGGCGACCTGGGGACGGCGCAGCGACCCGAACCGCCCGCCGCCGGCCAGTCGCAGCGTCATCGGCGGGGTCGCGGCCACCGCCGGCGCGGCCGCGGCCACCAGGCCGGGCACCAGCGGGTCGGGCACGGCCCCGAGGAACAGCAGCGTCAGGTGCCAGCGCTCGGGCCTGCCCCAGCGCGGCGCCCCCGGGAGGTCGCGCAGCGGCAGCAGGACGCGCTCGAGGTCGTGGCGCGCACCCTCGGGCGGGTCGACGGCGAAGAAGAGCCGCCGCCCTGCCCCGGGGCTGCTCAGAGGGGCACCTGCAGGCCCGCGGCGCGCAGTTCGGCGGCGACCCGGAGCCGCTCGACCTCGCGGGCGCGGCCCTCCGGCAGACCCGCGAGCGCCGAGGCCAGGCCCAGCATGCCGGCCGCCTCGGTGAGGACGTCGTCGTACGCGGCCAGCAGCGCGCGGCGGCGCGCCATCGGCATCCCGGCCGGGACGAGCGCCACCTGGCGGCCGAGCCGGCGCACGTCGGCGGCCACGACCTCCAGGGCGCGTCCCGGGGGTGCCGGGTGGCGCACCGCGTGACGGCGGGCCGACCACGCCTCGATCCGCCGGATGAGCGGTCCCAGTCCGGCGACCAGGCCGGCGAAGGCGGCGAGCAGTGCGACGAGCTGGATCAGCGCGGCCATGGCGTTCCCCTGCGCACGGGCGGGACGGGTGCAGCGAACGGTACGCGCGGAACGCTCAGAGCGACTGCTGACCGGGGGCCTTCTGGCTGAGCTGCTCCTCGACGCTGCGCACCTGCGACGACGGGACCACGGGGCGGATGCGCAGCCGCACCGGCGAGCGCTCCACCGTCAGCCGCAGCGACCCGCGGTGGGCCAGCCAGGCCGCGGCGCCGAGACCCGCGACCACGCAGACGCCGCCGCCCAGCACGAGGCCCCACGGGGCGCCCAGGTGCTCGGAGATCCAGCCGACCAGCGGCGCCCCGACGGGGGTGCCGCCCATGAAGCACATGAAGTACAGCGCCATCACCCGGCCGCGCATCTGCGGGTCGACGCCGAGCTGGACGAAGCTGTTGTTGGCCACGCTGAAGACCAGCGCCGCCGCACCGGTGGGCACCAGCATCGCGGCGAAGGCCCAGTAGGTGGGCATCAGCCCGGCGACGACGGTGCAGGCGCCGAAGAGCACCGCCGACGCCACGAGGAAGCGCTGCCGGGGGCGGACGCTGCGCCGGGTGGAGAGCAGGGCGCCGCTCAGCGACCCGACCGCGAAGCAGGTCGAGAGCAGGCCGAAGGCCTCCGCGCCGAGTCCGAAGGTCTCCCGTGCCATCAGCGCGATGGTGACCTGGTAGTTGAAGCCGAAGGTGCCCAGGACGAAGGCCAGCCCCATCGCCAGCAGCAGGTCGGGGTGCGCCCGCGTGTAGGCCAGACCGGCGCGCAGCTGCCCCCGGCCCCGGGCCACCGGCGGGCTGGGGGTCAGCTCGTCGGCGCGCATGCCGGCGATCGCCACGATGGTGAAGGCGAAGCTCGCCGCGTTGAGGAAGAACGCCGGTGCGGTGTTGCCCGACGCCGCGCCGATGAGCAGGCCGGCGAGCGCCGGCCCGACCAGGCGGGCGCCGTTGAAGATCGTCGAGTTGAGGCTGACGGCGTTGGTGATCAGCGCGGGCCCGACCATCTCCGGGACGAACGACTGGCGCACCGGCACGTCGACGGCGGCGACCGAGCCGAGCAGCCCGGCGAGCACGAAGACGTGCCACAGCGCCACCGCCCCGGTGGCCACCAGGACCCCCAGGACCAGGGCGAGCAGCCCCATGAGGGCCTGGGCCGCGATGAGCAGCCGGCGCTTGGGGTAGCGGTCGGCGAGGACGCCGCCGTAGGCGCTCAGCAGCAGCGAGGGGCCGAACTGCAGGGCGGTGATCAGCCCGAGGGCGACCCCGCTGCCGTCGGTGAGCTGCAGCACCAGCCAGTCCTGCCCGATGCGCTGCATCCAGGTGCCGGTCAGGCTGACGAGGTTGGCCGAGGCGTAGCGGCGGAAGTTCCGCACCCGGAGAGCGCGGAACATGCCGCTCCCCTGCTCGGGCGGCGTCCGCTGGTCAGTGCTCGTGCAGGTCACCCACCGGCGAGCTTGTCCATGATCTCGGCCGCTTCGCGGAGGACCGCCCGCTCCTCGGCGGTCAGCTCCTGCAGCCGGCCGGCCAGCCAGGCCTCGCGCGCCCGCGCCTCCGCCGACAGAAGCTCCTCGGCCGCGTCGGTCAGCCCGATGATCACCTGGCGACCGTCGGTGGGGTGCGGGGTGCGGGTGACCAGCCCGGCGTTCTCCAGCGCGACGACGACGCGGGTCATCGACGGCGGCTGCACCCGCTCGTGGGCGGCGAGCTCCCCCGGGCTCATCGGGCCGTGCCGCTTCAGCGTCGACAGGGCCGCGAGGTGGGTGAGCGTCACCGAGGTGTCCACGCGCTGGTTGCGCAGCCGCCGGGAGAACCGCATGACCGCCAGCCGCAGCTCGTGGGCGAGCGCGGCGGTGTCCAGCGTCGTCCGGCCCACGGTTCGTAGCCTACCTAACGATCTGTCGGTCGACGCGCTCTCCGACGGCCCCCTCGCAGGGCCCGCCGCGAGCTCGCGAGTGGTGGGGGGCGAGGGGGTCCTCTCTCAGAGGAGCTGCTGCAGCGGCTCGAGCGCGAAGTAGACGAGGAACAGCAGGGCCACCACCCACATGAGCGGGTGGATCTCCCGGCCCCGCCCGACCGCCAGGCGCAGCAGCACGAAGCTGATGACGCCGGCCCCGATGCCGTTGGTGATCGAGTACGTGAACGGCATGAGCGCGATCGTCAGGAACGCCGGGATGACCAGGGACATGTCGTCCCACGTCAGGTTCTTGATCTGGCTGATCATCAGCGCGCCGACGATGACGAGCGCCGGTGCGGCCGCCTCGGAGGGGACCACCGCGACCAGCGGGGTGAAGAAGACCGCGACCAGGAACAGCAGGCCGGTGACGATGCTGGCCAGCCCGGTCCGGGCGCCGTCGGCCACGCCGGCGGTGCTCTCGATGTAGGTGGTGTTGGAGGAGACGCTGCCCGCGCCACCGGCGGCGGCGGCCAGCGAGTCGACGAGCAGGACCGGCTGCGACTTCGGCAGGTTGCGGTTCTCGTCGAGCAGGTCGCCCTCGGCGCCGACGGCGGTCACCGTGCCCACGGTGTCGAAGAAGTCGGCGATCATGATCGCGAAGACGATCAGCAGGGCGGCGACGACGCCGATGCGCTCGAAGCCCCCGAAGAGGGAGAAGTTCCCGAGCAGCGAGAAGTCGGGGCTGCCGACGATGTCGTCGGGGAGCGCCGGCACCTGCAGCGCCCAGCCGCGGGGGTTCTCCCCGTCCTCGCCGAAGCGGGGGCCGACCCCGGCGATCGCCTCCACCACGATGGCGAGCACCGTCGTCGCGACGATGCCGATGAGGAGCGCGCCCCTGACGCGGCGGACCACCAGCAGGCTCATGAGCAGCAGGCCGACGACGAAGACGAGCATCGGCCAGCCGGCGAGCTGGCCACCCACGCCGAAGCTGATCAGCGGGTTGCCCGGCCGGATGATGCCGGCGTCGGCCAGGCCGATGATGGCCAGGAAGAAGCCGATGCCGACGGCGATCGCGACCTTGAGCTGGGCCGGGATGGCCTCGAACACCGCCTTGCGGAAGCCGGTGAGCACCAGCACGGTGATGAGCAGGCCCTCGAGCACGACCAGGCCCATGATCTCCGGCCAGGTGAGCTGCGTGGCCGCGAAGACCGCGACGATCGCGTTGATGCCCAGGCCCGTGGCCAGCGCGAACGGGTAGCGGCCCACGATGCCCATGAGGAGCGTCAGGGCACCGGCGAGCAGCGCGGTCACGGCGGCGATCGAGCCGAACGGCAGCACGGTGCCCGCGACGTCGGCGCCGGGGACGCCGTCCGGCCCGGGGATGCTGGTCAGGATGATCGGGTTGAGCACCACGATGTAGGCCATCGCGAAGAAGGTCGTGATGCCGCCGCGCACCTCGCGGCCGACGGTCGACCGGCGCGCGCTGATCTCGAAGTAGCGGTCCAGGCCGTTCTTCGGGCGCACGCGCGGCCCCTCGCTGCGGCGGGGCGTGGTGGGGGGCATGCCGGCCGAGACGTCGGCGGGGGTGCTGCCGTCGGCGGCGGCGGCGCTGGCGCCACCGGAGGGACGGGACTTCTGCGGCATGCGGGATCTCCGGGCGGTGCGGGCGGCCATCGAGCGGCGACAGCGTGCCACACGGATGTTTCCAGCACGTGCCACCGTGGCCGGGACGCGATCTAAGGTGCGGTCGTGGCCCGTCCCGGTAAGCAGGCTCCCCCGCCGCTCGAGGTCGACACCGCGCGCGTGGTGATCGCCGGCATCGCGGTCTGGGCGGTGGTCCTGGTCGTCCTGCTGCTGCTGGGCGACCGGGTGGACCGGATGTGGACCTGGACCTGCGTCGCCGCGATCGGGCTGGCGCTGCTGGGCCTGGGCGTCATGAAGCTGCAGGGGCAGCTGGGCCGGCGCGACCGCGACTGAGCGCCGAGCCGCGGTCAGTCGCCCAGGACGTCGTACTCGGAGGTGTCGTAGCGGGCCGAGGTGACCACCTCGGTGTCCTGGACCAGGGCCAGCGTCGCCTGGCTGTGCGCGCCGCACCCGTAGTCGGCCGTCACGACCCGCCCGTCCCCGGGGGCGTAGGCGTTGCCGCAGGCGCCCACCATCTGCCGGAGCGACCCGGCCAGCGGGAGGTAGAACCCGCAGGTGGCGCAGGGGCCCGGCGCCTGCCGGGCCATCGCGGACGTCGGCCCGTACTCCCCGGCCGACCAGCGGGCCACGGCCTCGGCCCGGCCCTCCCGCGACATGACCCGCTCCCGGCCGAGGCCGATCTCGCGGGCGACGACGCGGCCCTCGGGGTCGTCGGCGGAGTCGTCGTCGGCGGTGTACGCCGGCACCAGCCGGGTGTCGTCCTCGGTGGCCGGCAGGACGTCGCCGACCGAGAGGTCGCCCGGCCGCAGCCGCTCGTGCCACGGCACCCACGCCGGCGCGAGCAGCGCCTGCTCGCCCGGGAGCAGCACCACCTCGTCGACGGTGACCCGGTCCTCGCCGGGCACCCGGGCGACCGTGACCGCCCAGTGCCAGCCGACGTAGCCGGGCAGCCGGCTGGCGAAGGTGTGGGTGACCACCTCGCCGAGCTCGGCGGGGCCGACGGCTTCCGCCGTCGCCCCCAGGTGCTCGCCCACCAGGTCGGCGGCGCCGGCGGTCTCCACGGCGGCGGCCCGGGCCGGCCCGATCGCGGCGGTCAGCGGCTCGGCCGCTGCGGAGGCGGGCCGGACGGGCGCGGAGGAGTCGGACACGCCCCCCATTGTGGCGGACGGGCCACCCGGCGTCCGGCACCGCACTCCCGGGTCGGTGCGGCACCATGGGCGGCGTGTCCGCACCCCGCCGCTCCTCCGGTGCCCGCCGGTGGTCGCGGGCGGGCGGGCAGGAGGCGGCGCCGCCCGTGGACACGACCCCGCTGGGCGTGCCCCGGCCGCAGACCCGGCCGATGCCGCAGCCCGGACCGAAGGTCACCGTCACCCGGGTCGCCGCCGCCCGCAGCCGCGAGCTCACCGTCGCCGCCGCGCGCCGGGTCCGCACCGCCAGCCGGGCCGACGGCGCGGGCGAGAGCGGGCTGACCCACCTGCTGTGGGTGAACGCGCTGCACATGGCCGGAGACGCGATGATCGCCGTCTCCCTGGCCGGGACCCTCTTCTTCGCCGCCACCGCCGACGCCCAGCGCGGCAACGTGGCGCTCTACCTGCTGGTGACCATGGCGCCGTTCGCCCTCCTCGCGCCGGTCATCGGCCCGGCGCTGGACCGGCTGCAGCGCGGCCGCCGGTGGGCGCTGGCGGTCTCGCTCGGCGGCCGGGCCGCCCTGGCGCTGGTGATGGCCGGGCACTTCGACGACCTCTGGCTCTACCCGGCGGCGCTCGGGGTGCTGGTGCTCTCCAAGGCGCACAACGTGCTGCGGGCGGCGGTGGTCCCCCGGGTGCTGCCCGGTCCGATGTCGCTGACCTCCGCGAACGCGCGGCTGTCGGTGTTCGGCCTGGTGACCGCCGGCGTCGCCGGGGGGCTCGGCGCCGGGGTGGCCGCGCTGCTCGGCTTCGACTGGGAGCTGTGGGCGACCGCGGCGGTCTTCCTGGCCGGGGCGGTGCTCGCCGTCCGCCTCCCCCGCCACGTCGACGTCCCCACGGGCGAGGAGCCCGCCGACGTCCTCAGCACCACCGAGATCCCGCTGCCCGGCCGCCGCCGGCGGGTCACCCCGCACGTGGTGCTGGCGCTGCGGGCCAACGCGGCGTTGCGCGGCCTGGGCGGGTTCCTCACCATCTTCGCCGCGTTCCTGGTGCAGGCCACCTTCGCCGACGGCTGGTCGGCCACCCTCGCCCTCGGCGCGCTGGCCGCAGCCGCGGGGCTCGGGAGCTTCACGGGGACCGCCGTCGGCTCGCGCATGCACACCGCGGCCCCCGACCGCCTCGTGCTGCACGCCGCCTCGGCCGCCGCGGCGGTGACGGTGCTGGCCGCGGTCTTCTACGGGTTCGGCATGGCGGTGCTGGTCGCCGGCGTCTCCGCCGTGGCGAACGCGCTGGGCAAGGTGTCGCTCGACGCGATCATCCAGCGCGAGGTGCCCGAGAGCCTGCGCGCCTCGGCGTTCGCCCGCTCCGAGACGGTGCTGCAGCTGGCCTGGGTCGTCGGCGGGGCGCTGGGCATCGCGCTCCCGCCCACGGGCTGGCTCGGCTTCACCGTCGCCGCGGCGCTGCTCGTGCTCGCCGTCGGGCTGATCCTGTGGAGCCTCTACCGCAGCCGTCCCCCGGCGACGGCGACGGGGGCCTCCGATGCGCCGACGACGCCGGTGGGACCGTCGTGGTCGTGAGAACCCCCCTCCCCGCGCTCCTGCTCGCCCTCTGCGCGGCCGGCTCGCTGTCGGCCTGCGCCGGCGAGCCCGCCACCCCGCAGGACGTCCGGGTGCAGGCCGGCAGCCAGGACGTCACCGCCGCGCCCACCCAGTACTGCCTCGACGGCGAGGGGCAGCGCTACGGCACGACGCCGCCGCTGGTAGAGGTCTCCCCCGACACCACCATCACCCTGACCGTCCCCGAGGCGATCGCGGAGCGCGGCTGGCAGGTGCAGGTGTTCGACGAGTCGCTGGAGGAGCTGATCGGCGAGGTCGACGTCCCGGCGGGGACGGAGACGTTCGCGGAGATCAGCTCCTCCGACGTCGTGCCGCCGGCCTTCTACCTCGTCGTCGTCGAGGACGCCGGCGGCGACTGCGGGGAGTTCACCGCGGCCTGGCCGGTCGGCTTCCTGCGCGCCGGAGGTGACCTGACGAGCTGAGGGCGCTCAGCCCTCCAGGTCGCCGGCCACCGCGCGGAGCACGGCGGCGACCTTGCGGGCGTGGCCGCGCTCGGGGTACCGGCCGTGCCGCAGACCCTCGGAGACGTCGTCGAGCAGCTTGATCAGGTCCTCGACGATCGGCACCAGCTCGTCGGGCTTGCGCCGGCTGGCCGCGGCGACGGTGGCGGCCACCGACGGCAGCGGGTCCAGCAGCCGCACCTGCAGCGCCTGGTCCCCCCGGCGACCCGCGACGATGCCGAACTCCACGCGCTGCCCGGGCTTGAGATCGGTACCGGCGGGGAGGGCGTCCTTGTGCACGAAGACGTCGGGACCGTCCTCGCGGGACAGGAACCCGAAACCCTTCTCCGCGTTGAACCACTTCACTCTGCCGGTGGGCACGGTGGATTCCCTCAGCTCTCGGTCTGGCGCGGTGGGACGACGGCGGCAGGACACCGCTGGCTGACAGGTTAGCCGCCGCTGCGTCGCGCCCACCTGCCGATTCCGGGGGTGTCCCTACGCTGGGCCGGTGCCCGACCACCCCGACTACCGCTTCACCCTCGCCAACGAGCGCACGCTGCTGGCCTGGCTGCGGACCGGGCTGGCCCTGGTCGCCGGCGGGGTGGCCGTCGCCACCTACGCGCCGGACCTCGGGGTGCGCTGGGGCAGCGCCGCGGTCGCGCTCGCACTGGTCCTCATCGGGCTGGGCATCGCGCTGGCCGGGTACCGCCGCTGGCAGGCGAACGAGGCGGCGATCGAGGCCGGGCGCGCGCTGCCGTCGAGCGTGCTCGTCCCGGCGGCGGTCGCCGCCGTGGCGGCGGTGGTGGTCGTGGTCGGGGTCCTGGTGGGCCTGGAGGTGATGCGCGGGTGAGCGCGCCGGTGGAGACCCAGCCCGAGCGCACGGCGCTGGCCTGGCAGCGCACGGGCCTGGGGCTGCTGGCCGTGGCCGGGCTGGTCGGGCACCGGGCGGTGCACCTGGGCCGGCCGGCGCTGCTGGTGCTCGCGGGGGTGGCCGCGCTGCTCGGGCTGGCGGTGCTGGGCGGGCTCGCGCCGGTCCGCTACCGCCAGGTGCAGCGGCGGGTCGCCGCGGAGCGGGCGGTGGTCGGCCGGGCGGCGGCGCGGGGCGCGACGGCGGCGGTCGTCCTCACCGCCCTCGCCGCCGCCGTCGCCGTCGTCATCCCCGGGTGACGTCCGGCACGACACCCAGCCGCTCCACCAGGTGCAGGAAGACGACGGCGAAGTCGTTCTCCGCCACCTCGGCGGCCACCCGGGCCCAGTCGACCTGCTCCCGCAGCGCCCGGGCGACCGGCAGGAGCCGGGAGAAGTCGCAGTAGTGCTCGTCCAGCGCCATCAGCTTGGAGACGACGATGTCGGTCGGCAGCATCACCGGCATCTGCACCGAGAGGACCGGCAGCACCTCCGCGCGCTCGACCAGGTCGTTCTCCACCGGCCGACCGCAGGTCCGCCAGATGACGTCGACGAAGACCTCGTCCCGCGCCACCTTGAGCAGCCAGTCCTCCGCCGGGTCGACGACGTCCAGGCCGGCGTCGGCCAGCGCCTTCGCCGCCCGCTCGGCCTCACCGGCCGGCACGAGGAAGTCGGCGTCGTGGTCGGGCTCGGGGGCCCCGCGCACCCAGGCGGCGTAGCCACCGCAGAGCGCGAACGGGACGTCGCCCTGCTTGAGCGCGACGGCGGTGCGCTTCAGCAGGTCGCGCACCTGGTCGCGGGGAGACGTCTGCACCTGCCGCCTGCTACCCGCATGTCACCGCGGCACACGGCGGGGTTGGACCCGGCGGGCAGCGGGGCACAGGGAGCGGGTGCGCATCGCGAGCTTCAACATCCTGCACGGACGCTCCCTCGACGACGGCCGGGTCGACGTCGACCGGCTGGCCGCCGCGGTGAAGACCCTGGACGCCGACGTGCTCGGCCTGCAGGAGGTCGACCGCGACCAGCCGCGGTCGTTCGGCGCGGACCTCACCGCGGTCGCCGCCGAGGCGATGGGCGCGGTCGACTCGCAGTTCGTCGCGGCCCTCGACGGGACCCCCGGCGGCACCTGGATGGCCGCGACCGGCGAGGAGCAGCCCGGGTCGGCGAGCTACGGCATCTCGCTCCTGTCGCGCTACCCCGTCGTCTCCTGGCGGGTGGTGCGGATGGCCCCGCTGCGGGTCAGCGTGCCGCTGTGGTCCCCGCAGTCCCGGCGTCCCTTCCTGGCCCGCGACGAGCCGCGGGTGGCGGTGGCGGCCGTCCTGGACGGACCGTTCGGCCAGTTCACGGTCTGCAACACCCACCTGTCGTTCATCCCGCGGTGGAACGGCCACCAGCTGCGCACGCTGGTGCGCTCGCTGGAGGGCACCCGGGAGCCGCTGGTGCTCCTCGGCGACCTGAACATGCAGCAGCGCGCCGCCGCCCGGCACAGCGGGCTGACGCCGATCGCGACGGCGGCCACCTTCCCGGCGCCGCGGCCGTCGCGGCAGCTCGACCACGTCCTGGTGCGCGGCGGCCTGCGCGCGAGCGGCCCGGCCGAGGCGGTGCGGCTGCCGCTGTCGGACCACCGGGCGCTCGTGGTGCCGGTCGCGGCCGCCTGACCGGGGGGAGGCCGGTCGCGGTGGCACACCGTTCCGTGGATCATGACCGCATGTCCGGAGCCGCCCGCATGCTGTCGCTGGTCGCCACGATCGTGCGCGCCGTCTTCTCGGTGATCGCCGCGGTCCTCGTCGTCCACGCCGTGTTCGTCCTGTTCGAGGCCAACCCGGCGAACGTGCTGGTGCAGTTCGCGGCCGGCTGGCGCGACTCCTTCGGCTGGTTCACCCGCGACCTGTTCACGCCGTCGGACCCGGAGGTCGCCGAGGCGGTCAACACCGCGCTGGCGGCGCTGATCTGGGTGGTCGCGGGCTCGCTGCTGTCGAAGCTGATCGTCAAGCTGGCGCCCGCGAGCAGTGCCCGCGTCTAGGCGTTCCGCACCGCGGCGGCGGACTCCAGCCCCAGCTCGGAGACCGCGACCTGGCGCATCTCGACCTTGCGCACCTTGCCGGTGACGGTCATCGGGAACTCGTCGACGACCTTCACGTACCGCGGCACCTTGTAGTGGGCCAGCCTGCCGGCGCAGAACTCCCGCAGGGACTCGGCGGTGAGCGGCTCGGCCCCCTCCCGCAGCCGCACCCAGGCCATGAGCTCCTCCCCGTACCGCTCGTCGGGGACGCCGATGACCTGCGCGTCCACGACGTCGGGATGCGTGTAGAGGAACTCCTCGATCTCCCGCGGGTACACGTTCTCCCCGCCGCGGATCACCATGTCCTTGATCCGGCCCACGATGTTCAGGTAGCCGGCCTCGTCCATGACGGCGAGGTCGCCGGTGTGCATCCAGCGGGCGGCGTCGATCGCCTCGGCGGTCTTCTCCGGCTCCTCCCAGTAGCCGAGCATCACCGAGTAGCCGCGGGTGCAGAACTCCCCCGGCGTCCCGCGGGGCACGGTCAGCCCGGTGGCCGGGTCGACGACCTTCACCTCGAGGTGCGGGTGCACGCGGCCGACGGTGGAGGTCCGGCGGTCCAGGTCGTCGTCCGCGCCGGTCTGGGTGGAGACCGGCGAGGTCTCCGTCATGCCGTAGCAGATGGTCACCTCGGTCATCCCCATCTCGGCGACGACCCGCTTCATCACCTCCACCGGGCACGGTGAGCCGGCCATGATGCCGGTGCGCAGGGTGGAGAGGTCGTAGTCGGCGAAGTCGGGCAGGCCCAGCTCGGCGATGAACATCGTCGGCACGCCGTACAGCGAGGTGCAGCGCTCGTCCTGGACGGCGCGCAGCGTGAGCGCCGGGTCGAAGCCGGGCGCGGGGATGACCATGGTGGCGCCGTGGCTGGTGGCCGCCAGGTTGCCCATGCCCATGCCGAAGCAGTGGTAGTAGGGAACCGGGATGCAGATGCGGTCGGCCTCGGTGTAGCCGCAGCCCTCCCCCACGAAGAACCCGTTGTTGAGCAGGTTGTGGTGGGTGAGCGTGGCGCCCTTCGGGAAGCCCGTCGTCCCGGAGGTGTACTGGATGTTGATCGGGTCGTCGGCCGAGAGCTCGAGGGCCCGCTCGGCCAGCCGGCCCCGGTCGCCGGCCCGGCCGGTCGCCATGAGCCGGTCCCACTCGCCGGATCCCAGGAAGACGACCTCGCGCAGCGCCGGGCACTCCCCCCGGACCTCCGCCACCATGGCGCGGTAGTCGCTGGTCTTGAACTCCGGCGCGCTCACCAGCACCGAGATGCCGGCCTGCTTCAGCACGTACGCCAGCTCGTGGGTGCGGTAGGCCGGGTTGATGTTGACCAGGATCGCGCCGAGCTTCGCCGTCGCGTACTGGACGAAGACCCACTCGGCGCAGTTGGGCGCCCAGATGCCGACCCGGTCGCCCTTGCCGACGCCGAGGGCGTCGAGCCCGAGCGCGCAGGCGTCGACGTCGGCCACCAGCTGCGGGTAGCTCCAGCGGCGACCCGAGGCGCACTCGACGAGCGCCTCGTGGTCACCCACCCGCGCCGCCGTCCGATCCAGGTTCGCCCCGATCGTGTCGCCGAGCAGGGGGACCGTGGAGGTCCCGCTGCTGTAGGACGGCAGCGCGAGCTCGCTCATCTCCGCCGGCCCTCTGCGGTCTGGACGCCGGCCCGGTTCGGCTTGTCCGTCGGGTGGGCGTAGCGCAGGCGCTCCGCCGGGATCGGGAACCCGTGGTCCTCGCCGAACGGCGACAGGCCGCCGGCGACCGAGGCGGAGAGCTCGGTGACCGGCGGGCCGCCGCCGTCGGACTCGCCCCAGGTGGGTTCCACCAGGTGCGCGTGCTTCTCGTTGCGCTTGGCCATGACGCCTCCGTGTGCGGTACCGGGTGCACCGCGCGGTGCACTGTTGCCGACATCTTCCCCTGAGCGACCTGCCGACCGCACGCCACCGCCCCCCGTGGCGGCGGTGGTGTCGGTCAGCGGCCCCGGGAGACCACCCGGGCCCCCCAGAGGGTGCCCGCTCCCTCGGCGGTGAACACCCACTGACCCGGACCGACCGGCGCGGCGAGCACGCCGGCGCCGTCGAGCTCCTGCACCGCGCGGGTCCGCCAGATGGCGGTGCTGAGCAGGCGCAGGTGGACGGCGTCCTCCCCGCTGTCGGGCTCGAAGGCCAGGACGGCCGGCCCGGCGACGAAGAGCCGCCCGGAGCGCCAGGTGGTGCCGGCCAGCGCCCGCCGCCAGCGGCTGGTGCGCATCAGGGCCCCGACGCCGACGACGACGGCGGCCACCCCGCCGAGCACGAGGGCCATGACCGCGAGCCCGGCGCCGGGCACCCGCCGGCCGTCCTCGCCGGCCAGCGTGACCGTGGCGACGCCCAGGAGGACCCCCAGGACGACGGCGATGGCGCCGCCGCCCAGCCAGCGCAGCGCGCCGACCTGGAGGGCGGCCAGGGAGGTCCGGGTGCCGGGGTCGTCACTCGCCGGGTGCATGCGCCCATGCTGGCAGCAGCGTCCCCGGGGACGGCGACGTAGCGTGGACCGGATGTCCACGGAAGCCCCCGCGACGCTCGCCGCCTGGTTGCGCACCCGCAGCGACGAGCAGTTGCGCGCGCTGCTGGCGGCCCGGCCCGACGTGGCCCGCCCCGCACCGTCCGACGTCGTCGCGCTGGCCAGCCGGCTCGCCGTCCCGGTGTCGGTGGACCGGGCCCTCGACGAGCTCGATGCCGCCACCTTGCAGGTGCTCGACGTCGTGCTGCTGGCCCCCACCGACGGCCTGGCCCCGGACGCGCTGTTCGGCGAGCTGCCCGAGGTGCCCGAGGACGTCGTCGCCGGCGCGGTCGAGGCGCTCACCGCCCGGGCCCTGCTGTGGGGCGACGACGTCCTGCACGCGCCGGACCCGGTGCGCCGCGCCGTCCGGCACCCCGCCGGGCTGGGCCGCCGGGCGGTGGACCTGCGCCTGCAGCTGCCCGCGGACCTCGCCGCCGCCGTCGGCGAGCTGACCCCCGAGGAGCGGCAGGTGCTCGAGCGGCTGGCGGGCGACCGCCCGGTCGGCCACCTGCCCGACAGCCCCAACGGGAGCGCCTCCCCGGCGCGGCGGCTGCTCCAGCGGGGCCTGCTGGCGCGCATCGACGCCCTGAACGTCGAGCTGCCCCGGGAGCTGGGCCTGCTGCTGCGGGGTGACCGCCCCTACGGGCCGCCGCGCCGGCGACCGGAGCCCGCCGTCGTCAGCCGCGACCCGCAGGTGGTGGACCGGCAGGCCGCCGGTGCGGCGCTGGAGCAGGTGGGCCGGGTCGGCGAGCTGCTGGCGCTGCTGGAGGACGAGCCGGCCGGGCTGCTGCGCAGCGGCGGGGTGGGGGTCCGCGACCAGAAGCGGCTGGCCCGGACGCTCAAGGTGAGCGAGCCCGACGCCGCCTGGCTGCTGGAGCTGGCCCACGCCGCCGGGCTGCTCGACGTGGGCGGGCCGCACCGCGACGAGTGGCTGCCCACCCGCGCCTACGACGTCTGGCGGGAGCAGGACCTCGCCGACCGCTGGGCGGCGCTGGCGGCCGGGTGGCTGGGCGGTGTCCGGCTGCCGTCCCTCGTGGGCGTGCGGGACCTCGCCGGCAAGGCCGCCAACCCGCTCTCCCCGGACCTGGTGCGGCACACCGCGCCGGCGATCCGCCGGTCGGCGCTGGCCGTGCTCGCCGAGCAGCCCCCGGGGTCGGGGCTGGCGGCGGACGAGTTGACCGGGCTGCTGCGCTGGCGCACCCCGCGGCGGGCCGACCGGCTGGCGCCGGTGCCCGACATGCTGGCCGAGGCCGCGCGGCTCGGTGTCCTCGTGGGTGGGGTGCTCTCCACCGGCGGTCGCGGCCTGCTGGCCTTCGGTGTGGACGGCGCCGCCGACGGCATGCGCGGGCTGCTGCCCGAGCCGGTCGACCACGTCCTGGCCCAGCCCGACCTGTCGCTGATCGCGCCGGGGCCGCTGGTCGCGGAGCTCGCCGACACGCTCTCCGTCGTCGCCGACGTCGAGTCCTCCGGCGGGGCGACGGTGTTCCGGGTGTCCGAGTCCTCGGTCCGCCGGGCCCTGGACGTTGGCTGGTCGGCCTCGGACCTGCACGACTTCTTCGCCAAGGCGTCCCGGACCCCCGTGCCGCAGGCGCTGGACTACCTGGTCGACGACGTCGCCCGCCAGCACGGGCGGCTGCGGGTGGGCGCGATCGAGTCCTACGTGCGCTCGGACGACCACGGGCTGCTGTCCCAGGTGCTGAGCGACCGGCGCACCGCCGCCGCCGAGCTGCGCCGGCTGGCGCCCGGGGTGCTGGTGAGCGGGCTCGGCGCCGACGAGGTGCTGACCGTGCTGCGGGAGGCCGGCTACGCCCCGGCCGGTGAGCACCCGGGCGGGGCGGTGCTCACCCGGCCACCGGCCCGGCCGCGCGCCGCCGGCCGCCGCGGCACCGAGCCGCCGGCCGCGCCACGCCCGCTGGGCGCCGCCGACCTGGACACGACGGTGCGGGAGATCCGGGCCGGCGACGCGGCGCTCGCCGCGCGCCGCGGCGAGGCGGTGCGCCAGGTGCCCGGGGTGACGACGGCGTCGACCCTGGAGCTGCTGTCACGGGCGGTCCGGGACGGGGTGCCGGTGTGGCTGGGCTACGTGGACGCCCAGGGCAGCGGCAGCCAGCGCGTGGTGCAGCCGGTGTCGCTGGCCGGAGGCTTCCTGCAGGGGTACGACGAGCGACGCGGGGAGAGCCGCACCTTCGCCGTCCACCGGATCACCTCCGTGGCGCTGGTGGAGGACGACGACGCGGTCTGACCGGCGGCGTTCCGTCGGTGGGGCGGCCTACCGTGCCGCCGTGACCGAGACGTTCACCGCCGCCCTGTGGGTCCACGACGGCCCGGCCGGGTGGCACTTCCTCACCCTGCCGCCGGCGGTCGCCGACGAGGTGCGGGAGCTCGGCGCCGGTGCCCGCGCCGGTTTCGGCTCCGTGCGGGTGGCGGTCACGGTGGGGGGCACCTCGTGGGAGACCTCGGTGTTCCCGGACGCGCGCAGCGGCTCCTACCTGCTGCCGGTGAAGAAGCCGGTGCGGGACGCCGAGGGGCTGCGCGCCGGCGACCGAGTGCGGGTGGCGCTCGCCGTCAGCCGGGCTCCGGGACCTGGTAGCGGCGGGTGAGCATCCAGCCGACCCGGCCGAGGACCGCCAGCAGGTAGAGCCCGAGGACGGCCCCGACCCCGGCGAGAGGGAAGGTCGTGTCGCCCCCCGGCGTTACCGTGGGCAGCCCCCGCCCCATGGAGAGAGTTGACGCGTGTCTGACGGCCCCCTGATCGTCCAGTCGGACAAGACCTTGCTGCTCGAGGTGGACCACCCGCTGGCCCGTGAGTGCCGCGCGGCCATCGCCCCGTTCGCGGAGCTGGAGCGCTCCCCCGAGCACGTGCACACCTACCGGGTGACCCCGCTCGCGCTGTGGAACGCCCGCGCGGCCGGCCACGACGCCGAGCAGGTCGTCGACGCGCTGGTGCGCTACTCGCGCTACCCCGTGCCGCACGCGCTGCTGGTCGACGTCGCCGACACGATGGACCGCTTCGGCCGGCTGACCCTGGCGCAGAACCCGATCCACGGGCTGGTGCTGACGTCCTCGGACCGCGCGGTGCTCGAGGAGGTCATCCGGTCGAAGAAGGTCGCGCCGATGTTGGGCGCCCGCATCGACGACGACTCGATCGTGGTGCACGCGGCCGAGCGCGGCCGGCTCAAGCAGGCGCTGCTCAAGGTCGGCTGGCCGGCCGAGGACCTCGCCGGTTACGTCGACGGCACGGCGCACCCGATCTTCCTGGAGCAGGACAACTGGCAGCTGCGCGACTACCAGCAGGAGGCCGTGGACGGCTTCTGGGCGGGCGGCTCGGGTGTCGTCGTGCTGCCCTGCGGTGCGGGGAAGACGCTGGTCGGCGCGGCGGCGATGGCCGAGGCCAAGGCGACCACGCTCATCCTGGTCACCAACACCGTCTCCGGGCGGCAGTGGAAGCGCGAGCTGATCGCGCGGACCACGCTGACCGAGGAGGAGATCGGCGAGTACTCCGGCGAGCGCAAGGAGATCCGGCCGGTCACCATCGCGACCTACCAGGTGATCACCACCCGCCGGAAGGGCGAGTACCGGCACCTGGACCTCTTCGACGCGCAGGACTGGGGCCTGATCGTGTACGACGAGGTGCACCTGCTGCCGGCGCCGATCTTCCGGCTGACCGCCGACCTGCAGTCCCGCCGCCGGCTGGGGCTGACCGCGACGCTGGTGCGCGAGGACGGTCGCGAGGACGACGTCTTCTCCCTGATCGGGCCGAAGCGCTACGACGCGCCGTGGAAGGACATCGAGCAGCAGGGCTACATCGCGCCGGCCGAGTGCGTGGAGGTGCGGGTCGCGCTCGACGACGAGGAGCGGATGACCTACGCCGTCGCGGAGCCCGAGGAGCGGTACCGGATCGCGGCGACCGCGCAGTCGAAGCTGCCGGTGATCCGCCGGGTGCTCGACCGGCACCCCGACGAGCAGAAGCTGGTCATCGGCGCCTACCTCGACCAGCTGGAGGCGCTGGGTGAGGCGCTCGACGCCCCGGTGATCCAGGGGTCGACGACGAACAGGGAGCGGGAGCGGCTGTTCGACGCCTTCCGCACCGGCGAGATCAAGACGCTGGTGGTCTCGAAGGTCGCCAACTTCTCCATCGACCTGCCCGAGGCCGCGGTCGCGGTGCAGGTGTCGGGGACCTTCGGGTCGCGCCAGGAGGAGGCGCAGCGCCTCGGCCGTGTGCTGCGGCCCAAGGCCGACGGCCGGCAGGCGCACTTCTACACCGTCGTCAGCCGGGACACCCTCGACAGCGAGTACGCCGCCCACCGGCAGCGCTTCCTCGCCGAGCAGGGCTACGCGTACACGATCGTCGACGCCGCCGACCTGGCCGGTCCCGGTGAGGTCAACGGCCCCGACTGGGTGGACGAGCCCGCCGACTGACCCCGGGGCCGGTCACCCGCGGGTCGACAACTGGTCGACGGAGCGGACCGGCACCACGCCCTCGGCCCGCGCCCGAGCTGCCGGGTCGACGGAGACGAACGCGTCGGCCTGCAGCCGGGTGACAGCCAGGTACTCGGCGGCGGTCGTCGAGGGCAGACCCTGCTCGCGGGCGATCTGCCAGGCGACCCGCCGCGACACCCGGTCACCGAGCGAGCGGATCTTCACGCGGGTCATGGCGTCATGGCGTTCCAGCGCTCCGGCTTCGGTCAGCTCTCCCCGGGCGACGGCGGCGAACAGCAGCTCCAGCGCCTGAGAGCGCAGCACCTGCGGGGCGACCAGCTGGTGACCTGGCGCGATCTCGATGCCCTCGGCGACCAGGTGCAGCAGCGTCGGTGCGTCGATCACGAACCGCGTCATGCGCCCGCACCGTAGCGGCGTCGCGGGGCGCATCAGTACGGCGGTGGGGACGTCGAGGCGACCAGGCCGCTGGGGGTGGTCACGGTGAGCGTGCCGTCGGCGGCCAGCTCGTGCCGCCAACCCGGGGCCTGGTGCTTGCCGCGGTGGTGCGGGGTGCAGTAGCCGACGAGGTTCTCTGCGCTCGTCTCGCCCTCGGGCCAGCGCCGGTCGTGGTCCAGCTCGCCGCTCCTGGGTACCGGCCGGCGGCAGCCGGGGAACCGGCACCGGCGGTCGCGAGCCCGCACGAAGCGGTCGAGCCGGGCGCCCGGCCGGTATCCGTCGGTCGGCGGCGGAGCGCCGAGGCCCGGGAAGGCGCTCAGGTCGTGGGTGCAGCAGGCCGGGTTCTGCCGGCAGGCGCTGGCCTCGCACCGGGACCGCCGGCGGAGTTCATCCGTGTCGGTGAGCGCCACCAGCGCACCCGTCAGCTCGTCGACGACCGCGATCCGCGGGCGGTCGACCAGCCCACCGCCACCGGTCCGGTCCAGCAGCTGCGCGAGCGCGGTGCGTTGGGCCTGGGTCGCGGCTCCGAGTGCGGTGAGGGCATCAGAGGCCGAGGAGATCCGCCCTCCCTCGCTCCTCCGCCAATCGGCTTCGTCCTCCGCGTCAGCCACCTCCGCGGCCGCCACCGCACCTCTCGCCCGAGCCACCGCCCGCTCCAGATCCAGCAGGACCGCCCCCGCCGCCTCGACGGCACGGTCGGCGGCCGCCCAAGGACCGGCCCCAGGCGAAGGGGCGTCGGCGAGCGCAGAAGTGAGCCGGGGGTCTTGCGGCGGTGCGCCGGCGGGGGCAGGGCCGGAGCCCCGCTCGGGGCCGGGCTCGGACCACGGGCCGTCGTCCACGCTCCAATCAGGGTCCAGCCACGGGAGGAGGTCCACCGCGGCCGGCATCGCCTCCCAGCGGGCCGCTTCCTCCCAGAACCGGACCTGCTCCTCGGGTGGCGGGGCCTCCGCGCCGCCCCACTCCTCCAGCACCCGCGCCTCGGTGGCGGCCCACCAGTCGGCCAGGGTCTCCTCCTCCCACGCGTCCGGTGGGCGGGTGCCGGGCGACCAGGTCGCGTCCGGCTCCGCGGTCTTTTCCGGCGGCGCGGTCTCCTCCGGCGGCGCGGGCTCCTCCGGCGGCGCGGGCTCGTCCGGCTCCGCGGGTGCCGGTGCCGCCGCGTCGACCGGCCGTGCGGCTCCAGCCGGTGCCGCAGAGTCGGGCAGGAGGCCCAGCGCGCGAGCGAGAGCCCGCACCATCTCGGCCGGTACGACATGGCCGTTGATCTCCCCCGGCTGGTCGCCCCCCAGCATCGTGCGCACCCCGGCCACCAGGGTGAGCTGCGCCTGCACGGGCGCGAGATCGTTCTCCCCCGGCCGCAGCACCAGATCGAGCAGGCAGTCGGCCATCTTCTGCCCGCGGGTGCGCCGGTCGTCGGGCGTGGGATCCAGGGCGTCGGCGTACCGACCCAGCGCGTCGAGGAGGGCTTGCGCCTCCGGCACGGAGAGCAGCGCGCTGAGGACCGCCGTCCCGTCGGTGGCACCGGGCCGGACGGAGACGCCGCGCTCGCGGAGCGCCCGGGTCAGCCGGCCGGCGGCGTCCCGGGCGTCCCGCCGGAGCACCACCCGGCGCGCCTTGTCACCCAGCTGCGCCGGGCTGGTGACCCGGCCGGCGGCCCAGGCGAGCAGCTCGGCCTCCACCTCCGCCCGGATCCCCGCGTCGGCGATCGGTGCGACGGTGCCGAGCATCGGCCACAGATGCCCGTCGTGCAGCGCCCCCGACTCGAGGGCGTCCAGCGTCCCTGGCAAGCGGTGCACGAGGCTGAGGGACCGGGTGAGCAGCGCCTCGGCCGACTGCGAGGTGCGGGACAGGGCGAGGGCGAGCTCCTGCGTCGCCCACTCGCTGACCCCGGACAGCACCTCAGCGCGCGACGCCCGGCGATCGGCACTCATGGCGCCCGGCTCGCCGGGCTGCCGGTCGACCGATGCCGGGCGGGTCGCGGCGAACTCGGCGATCGCCCGGGCCCGCAGCGCGGTCTGCCGGGCGATCTCCCGGTCAGCGGCCTGCACCGCGCCGAGCGGACCGGACGCCCACCCGGCCGGTGGCGCGTCGTCGGCTGCACACCCGTCCGTCATGCATCGAACATACGTTCGACCTCTGACAGTTCTCGCCGATCAGCCGCCGGCCGGCCGCACGTCCAGGCCCATCAGCACCTCGTCGCGGCGGTCGTCCGGGGCGACCTGCAGAGCTCCCGGCCAGCAGCCGGTGACCACCCAGCCGTACCGCGCGTAGAACGTCTCCAGCCCCATCCCGCCACGCACCTCGAGCCGCAACGAGTCCAGGTCGAGGTCGTCGCGCGCCGCGCGGGCCACCTCGGTCATCAGCGCGCCACCAACGCCGCGACCCCGGGAGGGCAGCGCCGTCTGGACGTGCGTCACGCGCGCCCAGTGCGCCGCGACAGGGTCGGCGTTGCCGGTCAGCACCAGCCAGCCGGCGACCTCTCCCTCGTGCTCGGCGACGAGGACCCGGCACAGCCGCGGGTCGAGCCCCGCGACCAGCCGGTCGACCACCGGCGCCACGACACCGTCGTCCACCGGTACCTGCCGGGCGAAGCCGACCGCTCCCCCGGCGTTGGCGACGTCCCGCCAGCAGGCGACGAGCTCCGCCCGCAGCCGCGAGGTCACCTGGTCGGGACCGGTCAGCCAGCGCACCGCCGGACTCTGTCAAGTGACCGCGATGCCGCCGGGGACGCCTGGGATCCCCGGGGCCGACGGGAGTGACGAGCCGGTCCGTCCACGCCATGACGATCGCCACACCGACCTCGCAACGATGGACATAGGGCCAGGTCACAGGCCTGTTGGCACGCGGCCATACGTGCCGCCCGGCGGGGCGCGCGGCAGGAGACCGGTTGGGCGTGTCGTCCGCGCGGCAGCGAAGATGGGTCCCGACATGGCGACTGCAGCAGCAGCGGCGGCCCGGGCCCCGCAGACGACCAGCCGACCGCTCCGGGCATGGCAGCAGGCCGCCCTCGGCCAGTACGAGGAGGCCTCCCCCAAGGACTTCCTGGTCACCGCTACGCCCGGCGCCGGGAAGACGACCTTCGCCCTCACGCTGGCCGCTCGGCTGCTGTCGCGGCGGGAGGTGGCGCGCGTGGTCGTGGTCGCCCCCACCGACCACCTGCGGCTGCAGTGGGCCGAGGCGGCCGACGCGATGGGCATCGTCCTCGACCCGAACCTGACCAACGCCGTGGGCCCGGTGCGCGCCGGCACGCAGGGCTACGTCACCACCTACGCGCAGGTCGCCGGCAAGCCGATGCTGCACGCCGCCCGCGCCACCGCCGTCAAGTCGCTGGTCATCCTCGACGAGGTGCACCACGCCGGCGACGGGCTCTCCTGGGGCGAGGCGGTCGAGGAGGCCTACGGCATGGCCGCGCGCCGGCTCTGCCTCACCGGGACGCCGTTCCGCACCAAGCCCGACGAGCGCATCCCCTTCGTCCGCTACGAGGAGGACACCTTCGAGGGCGAGGCGGGCGGTCTGGTCAGCCGCGCCGACTACACCTACGGGTACAAGGAGGCGCTCGCCGACAACGTGGTCCGCCCGGTGGTCTTCGCCGCCTACACCGGGACGTCGCGCTGGCGGAACTCCGCCGGCGAGGTCGTCGCCGCGTCGCTCAGCGAGGCCGGCACCAAGTCGGTGGAGATGCAGGCATGGCGCACCGCCCTGGACCCGAAGGGCCAGTGGGTGCCGCACGTCATCGCCGCGATGGACGACCGGATCACGCACCTGCGCGAGGAGGGCGGCATGCCCGACGCCGCCGGGCTGATCCTCGCCAGCGACCAGGACGACGCCCGCGACTACGCCAAGATCGTGCGCCGGGTGACGGGCAAGGCGCCGGAGCTGATCCTCTCGGACGACCCGAAGGCGTCGAAGAAGATCGAGCGGTTCGCGACCGGGTCGGCGCGGATCGCCGTCTGCGTCCGGATGATCTCCGAGGGCGTGGACGTGCCGCGCGCCGCCGTCCTCGCGTGGATGACCTCCTACCGGACGCCGCTGTTCTTCGCCCAGGCCGTCGGCCGCGTCGTCCGCTCGCGGGCCGCGCACGAGTCGGCCACGGTGTTCCTCCCCGCCGTCCGCCCGCTGCTGACGCTGGCCGCCTCGATGGAGGAGCAGCGGAACCACGTCATGCCGCCGCCGAAGACGGTGCAGGGCGACGAGCTCGACCTCGAGCCGCTGCCACCCAAGGAGAAGGACCCCGACGGCATGAAGCAGTGGGAGGCCCTGGAGGCCGACGCCCGCTTCGCGCACGTCCTGCACGGGGGGACGGCGCACACCGGTGAGGGCCGCCCGGCGACGGTCGTGGCCCCCGAGGAGGAGGACTTCCTCGGCATCCCCGGCCTGCTCACCCCCGAGCAGACGGCGTCGCTGCTGGCCAAGCGCGACGAGGAGCTGCGGCTGCGCATCGCCCAGAGCCACCGGGACGACGCCGACGACTTCATGGTCGTCGAGGACCACCCGGACGAGGACGACGCCGGCCGCTCGTGGCGCGATGCCGCGGAGCTGCGGCGGGAGATCAACCGGCTGGTCAACCGGGTGGCGGCGCGCACCTCGCAGCCGCAGGCCGTGGTGCACACGCAGCTCCGCCAGTCGGTGCCCGGCCCGCCGTCGGCGTCGGCGTCGGTCGACGTCCTCCGTGCCCGCCGCGAGCGCCTCCGCACGATGCTGTGACACTGCGATCCTCCGGACCGCACCGCGGCCAGGTGCCGTCCCCCTGACGCACTGAGCCGCTGCATCGCGCCTGCGCGGAGCCCTCCGGGCCCCACTCGGCGCGATTCATCACGGTGTCGGTAGCAGGCCCCGGCTCGCGGCGATGGCGACGGCCTCGGTGCGGCCGCCCGCGCCGAACTTGGCCAGGATGTTGCTCACGTGGACGCTGGCGGTCTTCTCGCTGATGTAGAGCTCCGCGCCGATCTGCCGGTTGGTGCGCCCGAGGGCCAGCAGCCGCAGCACCTCCGCCTCCCGCGGGGTGAGGACGGCGGAGACGTCGACCGCCCGGATGCCGGCGACGTCGAGCCTGCCGCGGCGTGCCAGCGCCTCGACCGCCTCCCGCAGCGGCCGTGCCCCCAGCCGGACGGCGACCTCGTGCGCGGCCCGTGCCTGCTCCCCCGCGCCGGCCCGGTCGCCGGTGGCCAGGAGCGCCTCGGCGAGCCGCCGGCGGGACCGCGCCTCCTCGTAGACGTGCCCGAACCCGAACGCCTCGACCGCCGCGCGCCACAGCTCCGGTGCGGCGTCCCCGCGCAGCCGGGCCGCCTCGGCCGCCACCCGGGCCTGCCAGGCCCTCGCCTCGACGCCCATCGTGTCGCCCCACCACCGCCGGTAGATCTCGACCGCCGAACCGGCGACGTCGACCAGCTCCCCACCGACCTCGGCCCACCGGGACTCCTCCGCCACGTCCCCGGCCCTCCGGGCCGCGGCTGCGGCGTCGGCGACGGCAGCGAGCGCCGTGCCGGCCAGCCGCAGGACGCCCAGGTGGTCGGTCCACGCACGCTGCAGCCGCCCACTGGCGGCCAGGGCGACGTCGACGGCCGTCCGGGCGTCGCCCTGCCACGCCGCCAGATCGATCTCGGAACCGGCCGTGACGAGGTCGAGGAGCACGTGCGCGCCGAGGCGCGGGATGAGCCCGCGGGCCCAGTCGACGCGCTCGCGCGCGGCCGGCTCCCCCCGCCCGACGAGGACGAGGAGCCCGGCGGCGCGCACGTGCGCGGCCATCTCCGGCACCCGGGCCAGCAGGTCGGCCTCCGCCAGGCTCGCGTCCCACTCCCCGGTCATGTAGAGGGCCGTCACCTGCAGGTGCCGGAGCTCGGCCGGGTAGTACGACCACTCGATGCCGAGGTCGCCCGCCCGCCGCGTGCCGCACCGGGTCCACTCCAGCGCCTCGCCGATGCGGCCGGCCTCGAACGACACCGTGGCGAGGTTGAACAGCACCCGCATCTCGACGTCCACGTCTCCGGACCGCCGGGCCCGTGCCAGCGCCTCGTCCAGCCGGGCCCGGACCGCCACGGGGTCGGCTCCGGGCAGCGCGCGCACCTGGGTCACCGCGATGTCGGACCAGGCACCCTCCAGGCCCAGCACGTCGGCCGCGGCCAGCGCCTCCTCGGCCGCCGCCTCCGCCTCCGCCAGGTCGCCCTTGCTGTAGCTCAACCGTGCGAACGTGGCCGCCGCCCACGTGCGCTCCTCCGACGGCGGCTGCGCGGGCACGAGCGCCATGGCCGCGGCGCTCTCCCGGTGCGCACCGGTGACGTCCTCGACGCGCACCATGGCCTGGGCGAGCGTGTAGTGCACCCGGGCGCGCCTGGCCGGGTCGCCGTCCGGGCCGAGCACCTCCAGAGCTGAGCGGAGCAGGGCCACGGCGCGGTGGAGCTCCCCCACGGTGCGCGCGGCGGCCGCCGTCTCGGCCAGCAGCGCCGCCTGGTCCCGGCCGGCCCGCTCGCCCGCATCCGGCACGGCCGACCAGAGCGCGAGCGCAGCCTCGAGGTGCTGCAGCTGCTCGGCGGGGGCGCCCACGCGGCACGCGTGCACAGCAGCCTCCAGCGAGGCGGCGAACGCACCGGCGAGGTCGTTGCTCTCCCGGGCGTGGTGGGCCCGCTCCGCGGCGGTGCCGGCGTCGGGGTGCGCGTCCAGGTAGCCGGCGATCGCCGCGTGCAGCCGCACCCGTTCGCCCGGGAGGAGGTCCGCCAGCACGGCCTCGCGGAGCAGTGCGTGCCGGAAGCGGTAGCGACCGTCGTCGGAGACGACGAGCAGGTGGTGGTGCACCGCCTCGGCGAACGCCCGCTCCAGCTCGTCCGGCGGCAGCTCACCGATCGCCGCGACCAGCTCGTGGCGCACCCGGCGCCCCGCCACAGCGGCCACCCGCAGCACCTGCTGGACGGCCGGGGAGCGCTGCTCCACCCGGGCCAGCAGGACGTCGGCCAGCGCGAGCGGGAGCCCCTCGCCGTGCAGCCCCGCGGCCAGCAGCTCCTCGGCGTAGAAGGCGTTGCCCTCCGCGCGGGCGACGACGTCGTCGATCGCGTCGTCGGGGAGCCCACCGGTGCGGAGTGCCAGGTCACGCACCAGCTGCCCAAGCGCCTGGTCGGGCAGCGGGGCGAGGTCGAGGCGCTCGACGCCCGGCAGCCGGACGAGCTCGGCCAGCAACGGGCGGAGCGGGTGCCGGCGGTGCAGGTCGTCGGCGCGGTAGGAGGCGACGACGGCGATCGGCTCGTCGGACAGCCGGGCCAGCAGGTAGCGCAGGAGGTCGCGGCTGGACCGGTCGGCCCAGTGCACGTCCTCGAGCAGCACCAGCAGCGGGCCGGCCGCCGCCAGCTCGCACAGAAGGCCCGCCACCGACTCGAACAGCTGCAGGCGGCCGTCCTCGACCGGCTGCGGAGCCGCCCGGTGCGGGAGCGGGCTGCCGAGGTCCTGGCCGTCCGCCGGGGGCCGCACCGGCACGACCGCACCGGGGCGGCCTGCGATCAGACCGGCGAGCACCGGGTTCTCGCGGGACGCCGGCGCCAGGTCCGGGTCGGCCGCCACCGGGCGCAGCAGGTCGACGAAGGGCAGGTAGGGCAGCCCGACGTCGCCGAGGTCGACGCAGTGCCCGGTGAGCACCCGCAGCCCCCGTTCGGTCGCTCGCCGGCTCAGCTCGTCGAGCAGCCGGGTCTTGCCGACGCCGGCGTCGCCGGCGAGCAGGGTGGCGCACGCCCGCCCGGCGACGGCCCGCTCCACCTGCGCGAGCAGGTGGGCGAGCTCCTCGGCCCGGCCCACGAGCGGGGCGTCGTCCCAGCGAGACACGGCAGGGATCGTGGCACGCGGGGGTGACCGATCGGGCCTGGCGCCACCCGGCCGGGGTGTGCTCAGCGCGAACGCCGGGGCCTGCGGAGCCACGGACCCCGCCGGGTCCGCGTGCCGCGACCGAGCTCCTGGAGGACCTCGCGGCGGTAGGCGAGCTCGGCCTCGAGTCCGGGGTTGGGGTACGTCATGGTCGTTCCTCTCATCGGTTCGGACGAGGAGAACGGTCGTGCTGAGGGGGGACCCGCGACATCGGGCGACCACGCCGTCCCCGGTACCGGGCCCCGCCTAAGGGGGCCTCAGACCCACCCGTCGGGGTGACATCGGGCGCAGGAGCGGTTCACCGCCCGGCGCGCGGGAACCGTCGCCCCCGCGGCGAGCGCCGCAGGCCGGCGCTCCGCCGGCCGCCACCGGAGGAGTTCGTCATGCGACTCGGAACCGCCATCGTGCTGCTCGCGCTCGGCGCGATCCTCACCTTCGCCCTGCGCGTGGACGTCAGCGGCGTCGACCTGCAGGTCGTCGGCTGGATCCTGATGATCGCCGGTGCGCTGGGCATCGTCCTGGAGCTGGCCGTCTGGGGCCCACGCCAGCGCCGGGTCACCCGCACCGACGCCTACGGCGACCCGGGCGGCGCCCCGGTGCGCCGGAGCACCACGGAGGAGTCCTACTGAGCCGAGCCGCTCGGCGAAGACGCGAGAGCCCCCGCCCGGAGGACGGGGGCTCTCGTGCGTCGAGGTCCGGACCGGATGACGGCCGCCTCGCGGCGAAAAGCACAACACGGCTCCAGGCCCCCGACCGAGGTCGGGGCGGTAGTCCGTGAAGGCGTAACCAAATGGCACCCGGGGGCACGATGCACCCGGTCCGGACGGGATCCACCGTACGCGCCGGACGGACCGGCGTCATGTCGCAGGACGTGGCCGTGGACACGGTCGGTCGGGTCGTTCCGAGTGGGCCCCGGAGGGGTCCGCGCAGGTCGGGACGGCACCTGGCCGCGGTGCGACACGGAGCGTCGCAGATCAGTTGAAGCCGCGTTCGTCCTGCTTCAGCGCGGTGTCCACGGTCAGCGCGGAGGCGATCACCATGCTGGCCAGCGGCTCGGGCAGCCGGTAGCGCACGAGGACGACGTAGCGGTCGGCCGTGGTGAACATCGTCCGTGCCAGGCCCTCCCACTTCTTGGTGATCCGGGCGACCTCGACGCCGGCCGCGTCGGTGATCGCGAAGTCCCAGGCCCGCCAGTTCTCCGCCTGGATGGCGCCGACCGGCTGCCCACCGGCGACCAGGTCGAAGCGGATCTTCCCGAAGACGTTCGCCTGCACGATCTCGCCGACCGGGGCGCCGTCGGGCCGCTCCACGACCACCCGCGACCTCACGAACTTCGCCGGCCGGGTGAGCACCAGCACCGGCCCGCGCGCGTCGCGGACCTCGAGCCGGTGGGTGAGGAACTGGTCGAGGTTGGAGACCAGCCGCACCGCCTTCTTGAGCGAGCTCTGCCCCACCTGGACGACGGCGCCGATCTGCTGCCCGCTCCCGTCGAGCACGGCGTACTCGTTGGTGAGCTCGATCAGCTTCGTCTTCTGGTTCACCAGCAGCACCGGCTGGTCGTAGAGCGACGGGCCCGCGGCCGGGGGCGCCGCCTGCCGGGCGTGCTCGGTCCACCCCTGCCCGCCCCACCACCGGGTGCCTCCGCCGCCGGCGGGATCGGGATACCAGCCGGGCGGCGGCGGGGGCTGCGTCACGGCCGTCACGCTAGCGCCGGTCCCCTGCTGCCCCGTGCCAGACTCCGACCGTGGCCGACCTGACCGACGTGGAGGCCCGCGTCCTCTCCGCCGTCGACGAGCGGTGGGCCGTGGACCGGCTGGCGGCGATGATCGCCGTCCCCTCCGTCGGGGGCAGCGCGGCGGAGAGCGAGGTGCAGCACCTGCTCGCCGGGTGGCTGGACGAGCTCGGCTGCGACGTCGACTGCTGGCCCGTCGACCTGGCCGAGGCGGCGGCCGCCGCCGACGCCCCCGGCCAGGAGGTGGTGCGCACCGAGGCGTGGGGCGTCGTCGGCACCGTCGGCGGCGAGGGCACCCCGGCGCTGGTGCTCTCCGGGCACACCGACGTCGTCCCGCCCGGCGACCTCGACCGGTGGTCCGGCGACCCCTTCGTCCCCCGCTTCGCCGATGGCGCGGTGCACGGCCGCGGCGCATGCGACATGAAGGCCGGCGTCGTCGCCACCCTCGCCGCGGTGCACGCCCTGCGGACGGCGGGGGTGCGCCTGGCCCGCCCGCTCGCCCTGCACGGCGTCGTCGGCGAGGAGGACGGCGGCCTGGGCGCCTGGGCCGCACTGCGGCGCGGCCACACCGGCGAGCTGTGCGTGATCCCCGAGCCCACCGCGCAGGCCGTGGTCACCGCGCACGCCGGCGCGCTCACGTTCCGGCTGGAGATCAGCGGCCGCGCCGCGCACGCCGCCATGCGCGACCGCGGGGTGAGCGCCGTCGAGCTGTTCGCGCACGTGCACGCCGCGCTGCTCGCCTTCGAGGCCGAGCGCCAGCGGGGTGCCGACCCCCGCTTCGGCGACGCCCGGTTCCCCTACGGCATCTCCGTCGGGCGGGTGCGGGCCGGCGACTGGGCGAGCTCGGTGCCCGACCGGCTGGTGGCCGAGGGACGGTACGGGGTGCGCATCGGCGAGCCGGTCGAGGCGGCGCGCGCGGCGCTGGAGACCCGGCTGGCGGAGATCTCGGCGACGCACCCGTGGCTGGCCGAGCACCCGGTGCGGCTCACCTGGGTCGGCGGGGCGTTCGCCAGCGGGGAGCTGCCGGCCGGGCACCCGCTGCTGCCCGCGGTGCGGGCTGCGGTCGTCGACGCCGGCGGGCCGCCACCGGTCGAGCGCGCCCTCCCCGCGGGCACCGACCTGCGCCTCTACGCCGCCGCAGGGATCCCGACGCTGCACTACGGCCCGGGCGACCTGCACCTGGCCCACGGCCCGCAGGAGCAGGTGCCGGTCGCCGAGCTCGTCACCGCCGCCCGCGCCTTCGCGCTGCTGGCGCTGCGCACCTGCGGGGTCCGGTGAGCGGCCCGGTCGGGTTCGAGGCCTGGGCCGCGCTGGCCGGGGACTCCCCCATCTCGCGCACCGAGTGGGCCGCGGTCGTCGCCGCATGGAGCGAGCCGCACCGCCGCTACCACGACCTCGCGCACCTGGCGGCCGTCCTCGGGCTCGTGGAGCGGCTCTCCGCCGGCGTCCCCGACCCGGACGCCGTCGCCCTGGCCGCCTGGTACCACGACGTCGTCTACGACCCGCTGCGCCCGGACAACGAGCAGGTCAGCGCCGAGCGCGCACGGGCCGGGCTGCGCGGGCTGGTGCCCGAGGAGCGTGCGGAGGAGGTGGCCCGGCTGGTCCTGCTCACCGCCGGGCACGACCCCGAGCCCGGCGACGCCAACGGGGCCGCGCTCTGCGACGCCGACCTGGCGGTGCTCGCGGCACCGCCGGCCGCCTACGCGGGGTACGCCTCGGCGGTCCGGGCCGAGTACGGGCACCTCTCCGACGGGGAGTTCACCGCCGGGCGGATCGCCGTCCTGGAACGGCTGCTGGAGCTGCCCCGCCTCTACCGGCTGCCCGCCGCCGAGGAGTGGGAGCCGGTCGCCCGGGCCAACCTGACCGCCGAGCTCACCCTGCTGCGGGCGCGCGCTTCCGGAGCCTGAGGCCCGCGGCGAGCAGGCGCGCCAGCAGCTCCCGGGAGCCCACCGGCAGGGCCCCCGCGGCGACGGCGATGTCGTAGAGGTCCGCCGGCACGTCGTAGTGGTCCCCCTGGAACGCCCGCCGCGGGATGCCGAGCTCGGTGGCGACGAAGGCGTGAAGCTCCTCGTAGGAGACGTCGCTGACCAGGTGGGACCACATCCGCCCGCGCCAGGGCCACACGGGGCTGTCGATCAGCACGGCCACGGGGAGCAGTGTGCCGGGCCGCGACTAGCGTCTGCCTGGTGACCGGAGAGATTCGTTGGGGCATCGTCGGGCCGGGCCGGATCGCCGAGAAGGTGGTCGAGGACTTCGCGGTCGTCGACGGCGCCCGCGCCGTGGCCGTCGCCTCCCGGTCGCAGGAGCGCGCCGACGGGTTCGCCGCCCGTCACGGCCTGGAGCGCGCGTACGGCTCCTACGCCGACATCCTCACCGACCCGGACGTCGACGTCGTGTACGTGGCCACCCCGCACCCGCAGCACCACCAGTTCGCGCTGGCCGCGCTGCGCGCCGGCAAGGCGCTGCTCGTGGAGAAGGCGTTCACCGCCACCACTGCCGGCGCCACCGAGGTCGTGGATCTGGCCCGCGAGACCGGCACCTTCGTCATGGAGGCGATGTGGACCCGGTTCCAGCCGGCCGTCGTCGCGCTGAACGAGCTGGTGGCCGACGGTGCCATCGGCGAGGTGCGCTCGGTGCAGGCCGACCTCGGCGTCGCCCGCGAGTACGACCCCGTGGACCGGCTGTTCGCGCTCCAGCTCGGCGGCGGCGCCCTGCTCGACCTCGGCGTCTACGTCGTGAACTTCGCCCAGATGCTGCTCGGCTCCCCCGACCGCGTCGTCGCCACCGGCTCGCTCTTCCCCTCCGGCGCCGACGCGGAGGCCGCGATCCTGCTCGGCTGGGACGACGGCCGGAACGCCGCGCTCACCACGTCGCTGAAGTACGCCCTGCCGGGCGCCGCTCGCGTGGTCGGGACGACGGGGTGGATCGACGTCGTCCCCCGCTTCCACCACCCGCAGACGATCGTGCTGCACCGCGCCGGGGCCGATCCCGAGGAGATCACCCGCCCGCAGACCGGCGCCGGGTACGCGCACGAGCTGATCGAGGTCACCGAGTGCCTGCGCGCCGGCGGGACGGAGAGCGCCGTGATGCCGCTGGCGGACACGCTCGTGGTGCAGGACGTGCTCGGGCAGGCCGCCGACCAGCTCGGGGTGCGGCACGCGGAGGCGGTCGACGTCCTGTGATCGTCGTGACCGCCGCCGGCGGGGCCACCGGCACCGCCGTCGTCCGGGCGCTCCTCGCCCACGGCGAGCGGGTCCGGGCGGTGGTGCCCTCGCGGAAGCCGCGGCCGCAGCTGGACGGCCTGGGCGCCGAGGTGGTCGTCGGCGACCTCACCGGCGACCTGTCCCCCGCCCTCGCCGGCGCCGACGCCCTCTACCTGATCTGGCCGAACTTCGACCCGGCGGAGGCGACCGGCGCGCCCGCCGTGCTGACCGCCGCCGCGCGCGCGGGGATCCCCCGGCTCGTCTACCACTCGGTGCTCCGCCCCCAGGCCCGCGCCATGCCGCACCACGCGGCCAAGGACCGCGTCGAGGAGTCGCTCGACGGCGCCGTCGCCGGCACGCCCGCGCGGTGGCGGGTGCTGCAGCCCTGCGCCTACGCCGACAACCTCGACGGCGCGCTCACCACCGCCGTCGCGACCGGCGAGCTGCGCAGCCCGTGGGGCCTGGAGCGGGCGCAGTCGTTCGTCGACCTGCGCGACGTGGCCGACGCGGCTGCCGTGCTGCTCACCGAGGACGGGCTGGACAGCGGCACCTTCGAGGCAGTGGGCCCCGAGGCGCTCACCGCCCCCGACGTCGCCACGCTGCTCGCCGCCCGCTCCGGGCGGCCGGTCACCGCCGTCGACGTCCGCACCGAGGACGACGGGACCTACGCCGGCCGGTGCCGCACCACGATGTTCGACTGGTACCGGGCGCACGGCTTCACCGGCAGCCCGCGGGTGCTGACCGCGCTGCTCGGCCGGCCACCGCGCGCGTTCGCCGAGCACCTCGCCGACCGGGTGCCGGCGGGCCGCTGACCGTCCCCCGACCGGGTGGCACGGCTGCAGGGGCCGCGGGCGCGTGCCGATGGGAACCGGAACGGCCGTACCGACGGCCGCCCGCCCGAGGGGATCGACATCCATGGCTCTGCTCGAAGGTCTGGCCGCGCTGGCGGCGAAGTTCGCCGGCGCCAGCACGGTCGCCCAGGTGGCGACCGGCGTCGGCATCGCGACCGCCGGGGTCACCGGCGCGGGTGCCGTCGGCGCCCTGCCCACGCCGGTGCAGGACGCCGTCGCCAGCACGGTCGAGACGGTGACGCCGTTCGAGTTCTCCGGCTCGGAGGACGAGGTGACGGCGACCGACGAGGGGACCAACCCCGACGAGGTGGACGCCGAGGAGGAGACCGCCCCCGTGGAGCCTGTCGAGGCGGAGCCCGTCCTCGGGGAGGAGCCCGTCGAGGAGCAACCCACCCAGGGCGACGTCGTCGAGGAGGAGGGCGCCGGCGAGGACGCCGGGCTCCGCGGCCTGGACAACGCCATCGCGCACGCCGACGAGCACGCCCAGGGCGCGCTGGCCGCGGCCCAGGCCCGCCAGGCGACCCACGACGCCGAGAAGGCCGCCCGCGAGGCGGCCCGGGCCGCGGACGAGGCCGCTCCCGACGCCGCGAAGGCCGCCCGCGACGCCGCCACCCCGGTCGAGGAGCCGGTCGCGGAGACCGTCGGGAAGAGCACCGGCCAGCCCGCCGGCCAGGGCCGGGCGAACCAGGGCCGCGGCGGGAACTGACCTCCGGTCAGACGGGAACCTGCTGCTCGGGCTCCCACGCCAGCCCGGTCGCCTGGGCTGGGGTCGGCACCCGGGTGGGTGCCGACCCGGCCCGGCGCACGGCGTCGGCGAAACGCACCGCGTCGATCACCGCGTTGCAGCCCGGGTCGTTGTTGAAGTAGACGAGGACGTCGCTCTCGCCGTACGCCGCGGCCAGCCGGTCGGCCCACAGCTGCAGCGTCTCCGGGCGGTACCCCCAGCCCTCGAACCCGTGGTGCAGCCGCAGGTAACCCCAGTCGGCGGTCCGCCAGAGCGGGGCCACGGGCTGCTCGTCGCGATCGGCCCAGCACAGCGCCGCCCCGTAGCGCTCCAGCAGCCCCCGGACCTCGTCGGTCCACCACGTCTCGTGCCGCGGCTCCACCGCCACGCGGGTGCCGGCCGGGAACTGCGCCAGGCACTCCCGCAGCAGCTCGGGGTCGGCCTTGAGCGTGGGTGGGAGCTGCAGCAGGACCGTGTCCAGCTTGTCCGCGAGCCCCTCGGCGCGGCTCATCAGGCGGGCGACCGGCTCCTGGGGCTCGCGCAGCCGCTTGATGTGGGTGAGGAACCGGCTGGCCTTGACCGCCCACCGGAAGTCCGGCGGGGTGCGCGCGCGCCACTTCTGGAACGTCTCGAGCTCCGGCAGCCGGTAGAAGGCGGCGTTGCTCTCAACGGTGGCGAAGTGCTCGACGTAGTGCTCCAGCCACAACCGCTGCGGCAGCTTCTGCGGGTAGAAGGCCCCGCGCCAGTCGCGGTACTGCCACCCCGACGTCCCGATGATCACCGCCATCCCCGGCCGCTACCCCGTACCGCGGTGGCTGACGCGGCGACCCCCCGCGCCCCCCGTATTGGGGGACGGCCGCACCCCTCTGCTCGGCTGCCGGGGTGTCCGGTCACGGACAACCGTTTGGCGTACCAGACCTGGCCCACGACGGGGTGGGCACGGCGGGAACCGCGGAGTTGGACATGACCAGTACAGCAACGACCCCGAGAGGTGGTCGCGGGGGTGCGCACCGCGCCGTGGTCCCCCCTGCCCCACGATCGAGCCGCAAGCGCCTCATGGCCGGAGGGCTCAGCGCGGCCCTGGCCACGAGCGCCATCATCACGTTCGCCGCCGTGGCCGAGGCGGGCACACCCCCGGCCGGCCCCGGCAACATCGAGATCTTCAACAAGCGCAGCATGGTGGCCCTCGAGGGCTACGCCGCCCAGGCCGGCCAGGAGGCCACGGTCGAGGTCATCCGCGGGAGCGAGATCGTCGGCATCGGCCGGGGGACGATCGACGACACCGGCTTCCTGGAGTTCAACCACCCCGGCGGTGAGTGCTGGATCGGGGTCACCCCCAACATCAAGCCCGGCGACGAGGTCAAGGTCTCGTTCAGCGGGGCGCTGTTCACGGACTCCGCCGTCACGATGTCGCCCACGGTGACCTCCGTCGTCGGCAGCAACTTCGTCGCGTCCGGCGAGGTGGTCGAGGGCGATCCGGAGACCCGCGTGCGCGGCACCGGGACGGTCACGATCAACGGGACGTACGACCCCGCCGACCCGTGGTTCGATCCGGCTCGGTTCGTGATCGAGACCGTCAACCCGGACAACAAGGACGACAAGACGCCGCCCGGCGAGGACCCGGGGCTGGTGGACGCCCGAGCGATGGGCATCACGCTCGTCCCGGACGCCGAGCACCCCAACGGCGAGCCAGGCCTGTGGGACGCCACGGCCACGATCGACCCGGCGACCGGCACCTGGTCGGGCACCTACACGCTCTACACGAAGGCCGACTACGACCGGACCTTCGCGGGCGACCACGTCGCCGCCTCGTGGATGGCGGAGTCGGGTGAACTCGCCCTCGGCCTCACCCAGAACGAGTTCGAGGAGATCCCCGGGCCGGGGATGGGCGGCTGCCCGCCGAGCCCCGACGGTCAGGTGCCGACGGCCCCGACCACGGCTCAGCTGTCCTCGGCCACGGGTTCCACCTCGGTGGGCGTCACCTGGGAGCCGGCGGCGCAGCCTGCCGACGCGCCTGAGGTCACCGGCTACCGGGTGGCCGCGATCGGCGGCGCGCACCTCGAGCAGGAGGTCGCGGAACGGACCGCCGGCACCGCCGTGTCCCTCGACGGCCTGGAGGCCGGCGCCTCGTACGAGATCATGATCGAGGCGTACAACGGCCGCTGGTCGGCGGCACAGTCGGTGGGCTCGATCGTGGTCGGCTCCGGTGGCGGCACGACCACGCCGACCGACCCGACGACCCCGACGGAGCCGACCACCGCCCCGGCGGCGCCGACCGGGCTCGCAGCCGAAGGCACCGGCCTCGACAGCGTGACCGTCACCTGGGCCGCATCTCCGGCGGAGGACGCGGTGACCAGCTACACCGTCACCGCCACGGCAGCTTCCGGCGAGCCGGTGACCCTGCCGGTGACGGCGCCCGCGACCAGTGCGACGCTCACCGGGTTGGCGTCGGGGACCGTGTACGACATCACCGTCACGGCCACCAACAGCATCGGCACCAGTGCAGCGGCCGGCCCCGTCCAGGCCACCACGCTCAGCACGGCAGCGCCGAGCTCGACCACGGTGAGCCGGGTCATCTCGGGCCACGAGCGGGTGACGATGGAGTGGTTGGCAGCCACCCCGGGGAACTCCGCCAGCCCGGTGACCGGCTACGAGCTCTCGGCCACCCCGGTCGACAGCACCGGAACTGCCACGGGCGAGCCGGTGACGGCCTCGGTCGGCGCCGTCACCACGGGGACCATCTCGGGCCTGGCCAACGGGACCACCTACCGGCTCGACGTCGTCGCCGTGGCCGGCGAGTCGAGGGGCCCGGCGGCGACCTTCGCCGACGGCCACCCCGGGACGGTGGTGCCGAACGACGTGCTGACCGTCGGCAGGGCCCAGTTCCGGGACGACCGCAACGAGTACCGGATCACCGGCACGGCTCAGGACACGACCGTCAACACCGTGACCATCCGGCTCAGCACCGGCCAGCTCGTGGCCCAGAACGTCGCGGTCACCGACGACGGGGCGTGGTCGGTCAGCACCCGCAACGGCCCGCAGGCCACGCCGGGGGCGACGCTCACGGTCACCTCGTCGTCCGGCGGGAGCCTGACGGGGGTGCCGATGGAGCGCCGCTGACCACCACGGTCGTGGCGGCGACCGCATTCGCCGCCACGACCGGACGCCGAGGGCCCGTCACCGTTCCGGTGGCGGGCCCTCGGCACGTCGGCGTCCGCGCTCCTCCGGGTGATCGGGCGGGATGCCTCCTTTTGGGGGGTGCACGGCCCCCCACCCCTCGGCTGCCTCAGCCCCTCCGGCTGAACCACGGTGAGCACGTTCCCTCGACCGAGGCGACCACGGCTCACTGCGGAGACAGCCATGAACAGGACAGGACCGACCACCGGGCGTGGTCGCAGGGGACGGCACGGACCGGTGACCGCCCCCACGACCGGAGCCCTCCATCCCACGACCAGGACCCGCCGCGGCACGATGGCGGGCGGCCTCGCCGTCGTCACGGCCGCGGGCGTCCTCGCGACCCTCTCGGGCGTGGCGAGCGCCGGCACCCCGCCAGCCGGACCGGGCAACATCGAGGTGTTCCCCGACCGCGACATGATCGCCATCGAGGGCTACACAGCCCAGGCCGGCCAGACCGCGAACATCACCGTCCGGCGCGGCGGCCAGGTCGTCGGGACTGCCTCCGGCGAGGTCGACGCCACGGGCTTCCGGGAGTGGAACCACGACTCGGCCAGCTGCTTCACCGACGTCACGCCCGACCTGCAGGCCGGTGACGAGGTGTCGCTGTCGTTCAGCGCATCGCCCCTGGTGGACGGCATGCAGGTCAGCTCGGCAGAGATCACCGAGGTGGTCGCCAGCGAGCCGGCCGAGGGCAACGTCAACTCCGTCACCTACAACGGCACCTACGGCAGCGATGTCAGCCTCGACCGCTTCGCCGTCGAGGTCGTCAACCCGACCATGCGCGACGAGGGCGCCATCGGCGAGCGGGCCATCGGCTGGAGCCCGAACGAGGTCCCGGACGAGGCGCCCACCGGCTACACGGTCTCGGGTACCGCGGAGAACGGCGTGTTCTCCGTGACCTTCGCCGACATGTCCGCGTCGGACCAGCAGCTGGTGTACGAGGGCCAGGCCGTGGCCCTGAGCTGGATGGCCGACGCCACCACGGTCGAGCAGCAGCTCGGCCTGACCCTGGCCGAGTACGGACTGGCCAGCGGCGGCGCTCCCGGCTGCCCCGCCGGCCCGGACGGCGCGCGGCCGCCCGTCAGCGAGTACTCCGCCGTCTGGAACGCCGACGGGACCTCCGCCACGGTCACCTGGGCGGCGGCCACCCCGGTCGCGGGCGGCGACGCGGTGACCGGCTACAGCGTCACCGCCATCGACGAGACCACCAAGCGCCAGGAGGGCTACCGGGTGGGCGCGGATGCCACCCAGGTCGTCGTGGACGGTCTGACGAGCGGCTCGTTGTACTCCATCGAGGTCCGCTCGATGGTCGGCAGCGACATGGGGGCTCCGTTCGCCCTCGCCGGGACGATCACGCCGCCCGGTGAGGACGGCGCGCCGGACACCACCGACCCCGTGCTGACCACCGATCCGGTGCTTACCGGGACCACCGCGGTGGTCGCGCCCAACCGGACCCTGACCCTCTCCGCCGACGAGGGCACGATCTACTACACCGTCGACGGCTCCGCGGTCACCACGGAGCCTGAGGGCAACGTGCCATCGACCACCGCGGTGCTCTACACGCAGCCGATTTCGATCACGGCCGACAACACTCCCGTCGCCATCGCGGTGATCGACGCCGCGGGGAACGCCACGCACGCCTCCGGCGTCGTGTCCCCCCAGCCGGTCGCCACGGCGGCCACGCCGACCGGACTGGCGATCACCAGCACCGGTGGCGCCGGGCCGGATCCGGCCGCGCCGCAGGGCCGGGTCAGCCTCGGGTGGAATCCCGTGCCAGACGCGGTGTCCTACCGGGTCCGGGTGTTCTTGCGCACCGACCCGACGGCCACGGCGGCAGCCACGGTCACGTTGATGCCCGAGCACGACACCATCGTCACCGGCACCACGGCGGACGTCACCGGCCTGGCCAAGAGCGCGGACGGCGAGCGGTACCAGTTCCGGGTGCAGTCCCGGACGGGGGCCACGACGCCGTACAGCACCTTGGCGGCGCCGGTCAGCCACCGGGTCGTGGGTGACGACATCGCCATCGGGCTGGCGCAGTTCCGGACCGGCGACGAGTTCCGGATCGACGGCTCGGGCACCGTGCCCGGGGCGACGATCACGGTGCACCGCACCAACACCGCGGGCACCGGGCCGGCCCTCAACCCGATCGCCGGGTACCCGACCGGTGTCGTCGGTCCGATCGAGGCTCCGGAGGCCTCCGGAGCCTGGGCCATCACCGTCGACCCGGCTCCCACGACCGCACCCACCGAGATCTGGGTGAAGTCGAGTGAGGGTGGGGTCTCCGGACCCTTCCCGGTCGAGGTGCGCTGACCGCTCCACCAACCGAGGGCCCGTCACCAGCCGGTGGCGGGCCCTCGGCCTGTGTGGACCCCGGCTCCAGGTGCGCCACATCGGGCTCTGCCGACGCCTGCACACCCCGATCCGCCGCACCTCGCGCCGCCAGCACGGGCCGGTCGGGCCCCCTTCTTCCGGGAGACGGGGGCCTGGAAGTCCGCGCAGGGCGCTTCTTCCGGGAAGTCGGGCTCCGGGCGGAAGGGCTGGAGACGGCGACAGGGGCGGCCCCGCCGAAGCGGGACCGCCCCTGCTGGTGAGGCCATGGAACGGCCTCGTCCAGAGGCTCACCCCGAGCGTGCGAGGGGTGAGGAGGACGAGGTCCTCTTAGAAGTCCATGCCGCCCATGCCATCGCTGTTCGGCATGGCCGGAGCGTTCTTCTCCGGCTTGTCGGCGATGACGGCCTCGGTGGTGAGGAAGAGCGCCGCGATGGAGGCGGCGTTCTGCAGCGCCGAGCGGGTCACCTTGGCGGGGTCGATGATCCCGGCGGCGACCAGGTCCACGTACTCGCCGGTGGCGGCGTTGAGGCCCCAGCCGGTCTCCGAGTTGCGGACCTTCTCCGCGACGACGCCACCCTCGAGGCCGGCGTTGATCGCGATCTGCTTCAGCGGCGCCTCGAGCGCGACGCGCACGATGTTGGCACCGGTCGCCTCGTCACCCTCGAGCTCGAGCTTGTCGAACGCGACGGCCGTGGCCTGCGCGAGGGCGACGCCACCACCGGCGACGATGCCCTCCTCGACGGCGGCCTTGGCGTTGCGCACCGCGTCCTCGATGCGGTGCTTGCGCTCCTTGAGCTCGACCTCGGTCGCGGCGCCGGCCTTGATGACGGCGACGCCACCGGCCAGCTTGGCCAGGCGCTCCTGCAGCTTCTCCCGGTCGTAGTCGGAGTCCGACCGCTCGATCTCGCTGCGGATCTGGTTGACCCGGCCGGCGATCTGGTCGGTGTCCCCGGCACCCTCGACGATCGTCGTCTCGTCCTTGGTGACGACGACCTTGCGGGCGCGGCCCAGCAGCTCGAGGCCGGCGGTGTCGAGCTTGAGGCCGACCTCCTCGCTGATGACCTGGCCACCGGTGAGGATGGCGATGTCGCCGAGCATGGCCTTGCGGCGGTCACCGAAGCCCGGGGCCTTGACGGCGACGGACTTGAAGGTGCCACGGATCTTGTTCACGACCAGGGTCGCGAGGGCCTCGCCCTCGACGTCCTCGGAGATGATGGCCAGCGGCTTGCCCGACTGCATGACCTTCTCCAGCAGCGGGAGCAGGTCCTTGACCGAGCTGATCTTCGAGTTGACGACGAGCACGTACGGGTCGTCGAGGACGGCCTCCATGCGCTCGGCGTCGGTGACGAAGTAGGGGGAGATGTAGCCCTTGTCGAAGCGCATGCCCTCGGTGAGCTCGAGCTCGAGGCCGAAGGTGTTGCTCTCCTCGACGGTGATGACACCTTCCTTGCCGACCTTGTCCATCGCCTCGGCGATGAGCTCACCGATGGCGGGGTCGGCGGCGGAGATCGACGCGGTCGCGGCGATCTGCTCCTTGGTCTCGACGTCCTTGGCGGTGGCGAGGAGGTACTCGCTGACCGAGGCGACGGCGGCCTCGATGCCCTTCTTCAGGGCCATCGGGTTGGCGCCGGCGGCGACGTTGCGCAGACCCTCGCGGACGAGCGCCTGGGCCAGCACGGTGGCGGTGGTGGTGCCGTCACCCGCGACGTCGTCGGTCTTCTTGGCGACCTCCTTGACGAGCTCGGCCCCGATCTTCTCCCAGGGGTCCTCGAGCTCGATCTCCTTGGCGATGCTCACACCATCGTTGGTGATGGTGGGCGCGCCCCACTTCTTCTCCAGGACGACGTTCCGGCCACGGGGGCCGAGCGTCACCTTGACGGCGTCGGCGAGGGTGTTCATCCCTCGCTCGAGGCCGCGGCGTGCCTCTTCGTTGAACGCGATCATCTTGGCCATGTGGTGATGTCCTCCGAGCGTGGATCGCTGCACGGCCGGTTGGTGCCCGCGACGGACGACACCAGTGGCGTGGACGCTCCTTCGGTCCACCGACCGGTGCCTCACCGTTCCGACCTGATTGGCACTCAAAGGGTACGAGTGCCAGAACCGAGTCTGGCACTCGACCCCGGCGGGTGCAAGGACGGACGGAGGCCCGGCCCCCTCGAGGGGGACCGGGCCTCCGGTGCTGTGGGTGTCTCAGGCGCTGCGGACGGCGTCGGCCTGCGGACCCTTCGAGCCCTGGACGACCTCGAACTCGACGCGCTGCCCCTCGTCGAGGCTCTTGTACCCGTCCATCTGGATGGCCGAGTAGTGGACGAAGACGTCCTGGCCGCCGTCGACGGCGATGAAGCCGAAGCCCTTCTCGGCGTTGAACCACTTCACGGTGCCCTGTGCCACGTGTGCTCCCACGTTTCGTGCGTGCGGACGGCCCCTCTGGATCGGGGGACCGGGCCTAGCTCTTCCGCCCGCATATCACGAACATGGAACTGGAACCGCGCGAGAAGGTACATCAGCACCCACCGGGTGCACGTGGTTCTCCGCCGCTGTGTTGCCGGATCGGGCGACGCGGATCAGCCGATGAGGCCGGCGGCCCGCACCGACTTCAACGACGGCTCCACCCGGTGGGTAGGGCCGACGACCGGCTCGAGCGGGTCGAGGGTCTTGAGCCCCTCGCCGGTGTTGAGGACGACGGTCTCCTTGGCCGGGTCGAGCTGCCCGCCCTCGACGAGCTTGCGCAGGACCGCGACGGTCACGCCGCCGGCGGTCTCGGCGAAGACGCCGGTGGTGCGGGCGAGGTCTCGGATGCCCTGCACGATCTCGTCGTCACCGACGCGGGCCACCGCACCCCCGGTGCGCCGGATGGCGTCCAGGGCGTAGGGGCCGTCGGCGGGGTTGCCGATGTTCAGGGATTTGGCGATCCCGGTCGGCTTCACCGGCTTGACGACGTCCCACCCGTTGTCGAACGCGGTGGCGATCGGGTCGCACCCGGCCGACTGGGCGCCGAAGATCGTCCACTCGGAGGCCTCGACGATGCCGGCCGCGGTCAGCTCGCGGAAGGCCTTGTCGACCTTGGTCAGCAGCGAGCCGGACGCCATGGGGATGACGACCTGGGCGGGGATGCGCCAGCCGAGCTGCTCGGCGATCTCGTAGCCCATCGTCTTGGAGCCCTCGGCGTAGTAGGGCCGGACGTTCTGGTTGACGAACGCGGTGTCCTCGAACTCGTCCGTCTCGCCGAGCTCGCTGGTCAGCCGGTTGACGTCGTCGTAGGAGCCGTCGACGGCGACCAGCGTCTGGCCGTAGACCGCGGACTGGACCACCTTGCCGGGCTCGAGGTCGCTCGGGATGAAGACGAACGACGGCAGGCCGACGCGGGCGGCGTGCGCGGCCACCGAGTTGGCCAGGTTGCCGGTGGAGGCGGCGGCGATCTTCGTGTAGCCCAGCCCCTTGGCGGCGGTCGCGGCCAGGCTGACCACGCGGTCCTTGAAGGAGTGGGTGGGGTTGGCGGAGTCGTCCTTCACCCAGAGGCCGCCGGTGAGCCCGAGCTCGGCGGCGAGCCGGTCGGCGCGGACCAGCGGGGTCATGCCGGGGTCGAGCGTGACCCGGTCGGCCGGGTGCTGGCCCACCGGGAGCAGGGCCACGTAGCGCCAGATGTTCTGCGGCCCGGCCTCGATCTGCTCGCGGGTGACGGCCTTCATCAGCTCGGGGTCGTAGTCGACCTCCAGCGGGCCGAAGCACTCGGCGCAGGCGTGCTGGGCGATGAGGCCGAACGTGGCGCCGCAGTTGCGGCAGACCAGCCCGCGGGCCGGACAGGGCGGCACCGGGCCGCCTGCGCTGGAGTCGGCCTGGGCGGAACCGGGAGCGGTGAGGGTCATGCGACGACTACCTCCTCATCTTCCCCGCTGCGGGCCGTCGAGCCGCGCGGGACGGAATTGGCACCTCCCGCCCGTCGCGCGGAGCGCTGCAGGCGGCGGTTGCCGGGGCTTCATCGGGCCGTGTCCCTCTGCCCCTCTGGATGAGTGAACGGCGTGGACTCTACCTCCCACCCCTGGTGCAGAACCGGAGCGGCTCCGGCGCACGGACCCCGTGGCGGACGGCGCCCGACGGCCGGACAGGATGGCCTGGTGAGCGCGCGCGTCGTCTACACCGACCTCGACGGCACGATGGTGGGGCCGCGGGGCTCCTTCTGGCACACGGAGGGGCGGGAGCTGACCGACGGGCCGGCCGGCGCGCTGCTCGAGCTGCACCGCGCCGGGGTGGCGTTGGTGCTGGTCAGCGGCCGCACCTACGAGCAGGTGGTGGAGGCCGCGCGCATCTTCGCGGCCGACGGCGCGATCGCCGAACTGGGCGCCACCATCGGCTGGGGCTCGGGCCGGAACACGCACCGGCTCCGCGGCGCGCTGCCCCCGCAGTACGGCGACCGGACGCCGATGGAGGTCATGGCCGAGCTCGGGATCGTCGAGGACCTGTTCGCCGAGCACCCCGGCCGGATCGAGTGGCACGCGCCGTGGCACGCCACCCACGCCGCGGACGCGCTCCTGCGCGGCCGGCTGGACCCGCTCGCCGTCGACGCCTGGCTGGCCGAGCGGGGGGCGGGCTGGCTGACGCTCAAGGACAACGGCGCGATCCAGCGGGCCTCCTGGATGGGGCTGGATGCCGACGCCGGGCCCCCGCGGGTCTACCACCTGATGCCGCGCGGCATCTCCAAGGGCGCGGCGATCGCCTGGGACCTGGAGCGGCGCGGCCTCTCCCCCGCCGACGCCGTGGCCATCGGGGACAGCGTCAGCGACCTGGAGATGGCGCCCGCGGTGGGCCGGTTGTGGATCACCGCGAACGGCGCCGCCGCCGACGGCATGGCAGACGCGCTGGCCGCCGTCCCGAACGCCTCGGTCACCGCAGCCGCGATGGGCGAGGGCTGGGCCCAGGCCGTGCGGCAGAGCCTGTGACGCCTCGTCGTGCCGAGTGGGCCCCGGAGGGGTCCCCGCAGGCGCGACGCAGCGGCTCCACGCCGGCCGGGACGGCACCTGGCCGCGGTGCCGCCCGGCAGGGCGACAGCTACGACGTGACGTCGCGGCGGGCGAAGTGCCGGAAGCCCAGTGCGGTGAAGACGGCGATGTAGACCAGCGACTGGATGACGCCGCGGAACAGGTCGCCGTCGTCGACCGGCGTCTGCAGCAGGTCGGTCCAGGCGAACTCCTCCGCCGTCGGGAACCAGTCGCGGATCGAGCCCAGCTGCTCCACCTGGTCGAGGATCGCGAAGACGACCATGGTGAACACCGCGCCGCCGACCGCGGCCAGCGGCGCGTCGGTGATGGTGGAGAACCAGAACGCCAGCGCGCCCACGACGAGCAGGTGGACGGCGAGGTAGCCGAGCATCCCGGCCAGCCGGAGCATGCCCTCGCCCTGGTCGATCCCCACGCCGACGGGCGTCGTGATGTCGCCGAAGCCGAAGGCGATGCCCCCGGCGACCACCGCCACCGCCGCGAGCGTGAGCAGCGCGGCGACGGACTGCACCAGCGCGGCCAGCCACTTCTGCCGGAGCAGCCGCATCCGCGGGACCGGGGTGGCCAGCGCGTACCGCAGCGACCCCCACTGCGCCTCCACGGCCACGGTGTCACCGAAGAAGAGCGCGTAGACCACGACGAGGAAGAAGCCCGTGGTCGCGAACAGCACGAACAGGGTGAAGTTCAGGCCGCTCGCCGTCGCGACGTCCACCAGGTTGATCCGGGTGTTCTCCGCCGCCTCCTCGCTGGCGCCCAGCTGCAGCGCGGCGATGAGCACCAGCGGCAGCGCGACCATCAGCGCGAAGACGCCGAGGGTGCGCCGCCGCTTGAACTGCCGGCGCAGCTCGACCGACAACCGCAGCGTGCGCTCGGGCCGGTAGCCGGCGACCGCGCCGGTCGGCTGCACGTGCTGTGTCATGGCTCGACTCCGGCCTCGATCCGCTCCTCGGTCGCTGGTGCTCCCCGCGATGCCCGCTCGACCGTCGTCCTCGCGGGTGCCCGTCGTCATGACTCCCCCACCAGCGCCAGGAAGGCGTCCTCGAGCCGGCGTCGCGGCGTGAACTGCTCGACGGCGACCCCCGCGGCCACCAGCGCCTGCAGCACGTCGGCGCGCCGAGCGCCCTCGAGCTCGGCCACGAGGCCCTCGTCCGTGCGCCCGGCGGTCACCCCGGGCAGCGACGAGAGGACGGCGACCGCCCGGTCGGTGTCGGCCTCGTCGGCCAGGCCGACCAGCACCGAGCCGCCGGTACCGACGATCTCCTCCACGGTGCCCTGCGTGATCTTCTGCCCCTTCGCCATGACGACGACGTGGCTGCAGGTCTGCTCGATCTCGCTGAGCAGGTGGCTGGAGACGATCACCGTGCGGCCGGTGGCGGCGTAGGAGCGCAGCACCTCGCGCATGGCGTGGATCTGCGGCGGGTCCAGCCCGTTGGTCGGCTCGTCGAGGACCAGCAGGTCGGGCAGCCCGAGCATCGCCTGGGCGATCGCGACCCGCTGGCGCATGCCCTGGCTGTACCGGCGCACCGGCCGGTCGATGGCGGCGCCCAGCCCCGCGATCTCGATGGCCTCCGCCATGTGCGCGTCCTCGGCCGGACGTCCGGTGGCGGCCCAGTAGAGGGTGAGGTTGTCGCGGCCGGAGAGGTGCGGCTGCAGGCCGGTGCCCTCCACGAACGAACCGAGCCGGGAGAGCACGGGGGCGCCGGGGCCGGCGGCGTGCCCGAAGATGCTGATCCGCCCCTCGGTGGGCTTGATGAGGCCCATCAGCATGCGCAACGACGTGGTCTTGCCGGCGCCGTTGGGCCCGAGCAGGCCGAGCACCTGGCCGCGCCGCACCTCGAACGAGAGGTCACGGACGGCGACGAAGCCGTCCTTGTAGGCCTTGGTCACGCCGGTGAACCGCAGCGGGACGTCCTCGCCGTCCGGCTCGACCTGGGAGATCTGCCGGCGCCGGCGGGCGCCCCACCAACGGGCGGCGAGCCAGCCGAGCAGGCCCAGGCCCGCGAGGACGGCGAGCAGCACCCACCAGCGGGAGGAGCCGGTCGTGGCCTCGCTGCGGCCGTCCACCTCGGGAGCGGCCAGCGTCGCCTCGCCCGCGGCGACGCCGTTGGGGGCGACGTCGGAGGCGAGCCCGACGGTGTAGACCGCCGCCTCGTCGGGGAGCGCGAAGGCCTGGTCGGTGGAGGAGACCAGCACGCGCATGGTGTGGCCGGTCTCGAACCGGTGAACGATGCCCGGGAGCGTGACGCTCACCCGCGTCGGCGCGGTGGGGTCGGTGGAGATCCCGGTGAGCGAGAGGGGGGCCACCAGCCCGCCCGGCAGGGTCGTCGCGCCGTCCGGGCCGACGTCGTAGAGCTTGGCGAACAGGGTGGCGCTGCCGCTGGGCGAGGCGACCGCGAGGTCGACCGTCGAGGCGCCGACGACCTCCACCGGGGCCTCCAGCGGGGCGCTGTCGAAGGCGGCGTACTGGCCGGGGATCTCCGCGGTCGTGCCGCCCAGCGCGGAGGTCAGCGCCCCCAGCCCCGGCACGGTGGTGAGCGCGGCGGGCGTGCCGCCGGCCGGGGTGACGACCGGCTGCACGGGGCCGGAGACGGTCACCGCGCGGCGGGTGGCCGGCTCCGCGCCGTCGAGGCCGGGGTAGGCCGCCGCCGCGACGGTCTGGCCGCCGCCCTGCACCCGGCCGACGGTGGCGCCGAGCCCGGTCGGTGCCGGGTACTGGAAGCCCGTGCCGGGGTCCTCGCCCTCCCCCCGCAGGTGCCAGTCGAACCAGCCGGCGACCTGGTCGCGGAGCTCCTGCGCCTGCCGGTCGGACGAGGAGGCGTCGTGGCCGCCGGCGAACCAGACCACCTTGACCGGCGTCCCGTCCGCGGCGATCCCGCGCGCGTTGGCGTCGGCCTGGCCGACCCCGAAGAGCGAGTCCTGGGTGCCCTGGACGAGCAGCGTCGGCACGTCGATGCGGTCGAGCACCCCGGCCGGGCTGCTGCGGTCGAGGACCGCGGCGACCTCCGGCGTGAGCGTGCCCGTGGCGGCGGCCGTCTGGTAGGCCTCGCAGACCTCGATGCGGAAGCGGCCGCAGGTGAGCAGCAGCTCGGCGGCCGCTGGGTCCTGCGCCGCCTGCGCGAGGAGCTCGTCGGGCAGCCGGGCGGGCAGCGCGGCGCCGCCCGCACCGCCGCCACCACCGCCGAGTGCGTCGAGGAGGCCACCGGAGGACGAGCCGATGCCGAAGAACAGCCCGGACCACAGCCGCTTGTAGACGCCCGACCCCTCGGTCTGCGGGACCGCGGCGACCGTGTCGGCCTCCAGCTCGCCGGTCTGCGAGGGGAAGAGCGAGGTGGTCAGCGAGTGCCAGGTGATCTGCGGCGCGATGGCGTCGACCCGCTCGTCGTAGGCGGCGCCGAGCAGGGCCAGCGCGCCGCCGTAGGAGCCACCGGCGACGCCCACCCGCGGGTCGCCGTCGGCGTCGAGCCGGACGTCGTCGCGCTCGGCGAGCAGGTCGAGCAGCGTGGAGAGGTCGGCGATCTCGTAACGGGGGTCGTTGAGCCCGATCCGCCCGGTGCTCTCCCCGAAGCCGCGCGCGGAGTAGGTGAGGACGACGTAGCCGCGCTCGGCGAGGTCGGCGGCGTCGTCGGCGACCGACCGCTTGCTGCCGCCGAAGCCGTGTGCCAGCACCACCGCGGGGGCGGGCTCGTCGGTGTCGGGCAGGTACAGAGTCGTGTCGAGCTCGACGGCGTCCTCGCCGGAGCCCGACGGCACCCGGGCCTCCTCGGTCCGCAGCTCGGCGGCGCCCGCCGGGGGCGCGAGCACGAGCAGACCGGTGGGCAGGGCGAGGGCGAGCAGGGCGGCGGCCACGGCGCCCGCACCGGGGCGCGGGCGGCGACGCACGGGCCCTCGGAGGGGACGCACGCTGCCCCCAACGGCCGAGGGGCGGCGCGTGTTCCGGCCGAGCCGGTTCAGGGCTGCCAGTTGCCGGTGGCCACGATGACCAGCCCGGGCGCCGGGGCGTCGGTCACCTCGAAGAAGCGCGGCGCGGGGCCGGTGAGCTCGGGGAACTGGTCGATCAGCTGCAGCGCCGCCTGGCGCTGCTGCTCGTCGCCCTCGGTGAAGAAGACGGTGGTCGCCGAGACGTCGGTGCCCTCGTAGGCGCCCACCCCCGGCGACTCCCAGCCGCCGGCCGCCACGGCGCCGGAGATCTTCGCGGCCAGGCCGGTGACGTTGGTGGCGTTGAGGACGGTCACGGGGACGCGCACGGGGGTGGTGATCGCCGGCTCCACGACCACGGGCTCCTCCGGCAGCGGCGGCAGGGCCGCGGTGGGGACGGCGACGGTGGGGACGCTGGCCGGAGCCGGGACGGCGGCCGAGGCCTCCTGCTTCTCCGGGGCGGTGACCGTGTAGACGCCGAGGACCGCGCCGGCCACCACGGCCATCGCGACCAGGCCCATGAGCACGCGGCGCGGCTTGCGCTCCGGCTCGTCGTCGAAGATGACCTCGGGGGTGCCGTTGCGCTTCGCCGCCTTGCGGCGGGCGGCGTCGGCGGCCTGCCGCTCGGCGCGGTAGGCGGCGCGCCCGCCCTTGACCGCGGCGCCCGGCGCGATGCCGGCCGCCTCGAGGTCCTGGTCGTCGTAGCCCGGCTCGTCGTGGGTGAGGCCGTCGTGGGTGAGGCCGTCGTGGGCGAGGCCGTCGTCGAGGTCGTCGTCGAGGCCAGCCGCCTCGGCGCGGCGGGCACCGGCGCCCCGCTCCGGGATCGCCGTGGTGGCCGGCGCCTGCAGCACCTCGGGCGCGACCCGGGAACGGCCCGTCTCGTCGGTGCGCGAGGGCTTGGTCCAGTCACCGTAGGAGGACGCCGGCGCACCCGAGGGGGTGGTCTGCCGCGGCACGCGTGGGACGAGCGGCGCCGGGGTGCTGCGTCCCACGCCGCGGGCGGGGCCGGTGGAGGCCAGGGGCTCGTCGTCCACGAGCACCCCCGCGCGGGCCGGGAGGATGGGCTTCGCCGGCAGCGGGACTGCCTGGACAGCCGCCTCGGCGACCGGCCGCGCGAGGGCGTCGGCGGGGCGGGACGGGGCGGGGACCTCGGCGGCGAGAGCCGGTGAGGGCACCGCGCGGAACGGTGCGGCGCTCGTCTGCGGCGCGATGACGGGAGCGGGGGCAGGGACGGCACCCGCGCGCGGGCCGACCGGCACGGGTGGCAGGGGCAGCCGGGAGCGGGAGACCTGGCCGGGGCCGTCGACGGGCGCATCCACCGGGACGTCGCGCCGGAGAGCGGCGCGGTCGCGCCCGGGCGCGGTGGGGTGGTCGCTCAGGCCGACGCCCGGGAAGGCGCCGTCCGGGGCGTCGGTCCTGCGCCGCCCAGCGGGCGCAGACGCGTTCCCCTGAACCAGTCCGTCACTGCCTGACGCGGCGTGCCTGCCCACGGTGACCAAATCTAATCCATGTCATTCCCCTTGCCCAGGACCTGCACGGAACGGGTCCGCTGACGCGCCGTCCGCAACCGGCGCAGCCGGCGGACCACCAGCGGGTCGGCCGCGAGCGCCTCGGGACGGTCGACCAGGGCGTTGAGGGCCTGGTAGTACCGGGTGGGTGTCGTGCCGAACAGGTCGCGGATCGCCGTCTCCTTGGCGCCCGCGCGCCGCCACCACTGGCGCTCGAAACCGAGCATGTCGTGCTCGCGCCGTGAGAGGCCTGCGGCTCCGGCCTGCACGGATCCCTCCCCTGACCCGTCGACCCGGGGCGGGGAGACCACGGGGGCTGGGTCGCTGTTCATGGTCGGACCATCTCCTGAGCTGCTCCGCCGACCGGGTGCTCCCGGCGGCTCGGGCACGACGGTAGCGCCGCCCACCGACGATTCCGGCGACCGCGCCGTGGCGACTCCGGCGGCCGGTTCAGGGGGTCGCGACCACCGCGTCACGGGCCGCCCTGCGGGCCCCGGCCCGGGCGTGTCGGAGCGTGTCGGCGGTGAAGACCGCCAGCGCCACCCAGACGATCACGAAACCGGCCAGCCGGGCCGGCGGCATGGGCTCGTCGTAGACGAAGACGCCGATCGCGAGCTGCATCAGCGGCGTCAGGTACTGCAGCAGGCCCACGGTCGACAGGGGGATCCGCCGGGCGGCCGCGGCGAACAGCAGCAGCGGCACCGCCGTCGCCACCCCGGCGCTGGCCAGCAGCAGGGCGTGCCCGGCACCCGCGTTCGCGAACGTGCCCGAGCCCCCGCCGTGGAGGACGGCGAGGACGACGCCGGCCGGGACGGCGACCAGCGCCGTCTCCAGGAACAGGCCCGGCGCCGCCTCGACCCGGACGAGCTTCTTCATCAGGCCGTACAGGCCGAACGAGAGCGCCAGGCCGAGGGCGATCCACGGCGGGCGCCCGTAGTCGACGGTCAACACCGCGACGGCGACCGCGGCGATGCCGACGGCGACCCACTGCAGGGGGCGCAGCCGCTCGGTGAACACCGCCACGCCCAGGACCACGCTGACCAGCGGGTTGATGAAGTAGCCGAGCGAGGTCTCCACGACCTGCCCGGAGTTGACCCCGTAGACGTAGATCAGCCAGTTCGTGGCGATCAGCACCGCGGCACCGGCGAGGACGAGCACCGTGCGGGGGCTGGTGACCGCGGCCCGCACGTGGCCCCAGCGGCGGACGACGGTGAGCAGCAGCCCGACGAACAGCAGCGACCAGAGCACCCGGTGGGCGACGATCTCCAGGCCGCCGGCGGGCTCGAGCAGCGGGAAGTAGAGCGGGAAGACGCCCCAGAGCGCGTAGGCGCCGAGCCCGGAGACCACTCCCAGGCGACGCTCGTCCACGGCGGCACCGTACGCCCGGGCCGGAGACCGGCCGCAGGCGACCGGATCGGCCTACCGTCAGGGTGTGAGCACTCGGCGCCCGGGCCCCCTGCAATGGGTCTGGTACGCGTACGGCGGGGGGTTGCCCCGCGAGCTGGCGCCGTGGGTGCTGGCCGACACCACGCGCAACACCTGGGTCTGGCGCCACCTGGCCCGGGCGGTCGTGCAGCTGCTGCCCCTCGTCGTCGCGTGCCTGCTCCTCGTCCCCGTCCCGCTGGCCTACCGCGTCTCCGCCGCCGCCGGCGGCCTGCTGCTCGGCCTGCTCTTCTCGCTGGCCTACATGGTGGAGACGATCGAGCACCGCGTGGCCAAGGCCGGGTACCCGCCGGGGACGGCGGCGCAGCTGCGGGCCGAGCGCGCCGAGCGGGCGCGGGTGGAGCGGCTCTCCCCCTACCGGCGCGACGGCGCGGGGAGCTTCGACTGAGCCGACGAGGGGACTCGAACCCCTAACCGCCCGATTACAAGTCGGGTGCGCTACCAGTTGCGCCACGCCGGCGAGACGCGGGGACAGGTCCCGGACCCGAGTCTAGGGACAACGCCGGGACGGCTCCCGCGTCGTCCTACCCGGCTCGGACGGACGCCGGTCAGGCGGCCTCGGTCTCCGCGCTGGGGTCCGCCCGCGGCGGGGTGCCGCGCACGAAGCCCGTGGGGTCGACGCTGCCCAGGGGCTCGGCGGCGAGCCAGCGGGCGAACCCGGCCGGGTCGCGGCGCTCCAGCTCGTCGAGCACCTGCTCCCGGCGGGCCACCAGCCGCTGTCGCGCCGCCGGGGCCAGCGGCCGCTTCAGCTCCGCGCCGGTGCGCCGCCACTCCTCCCCCAGCGCCGCCGTCGACGCGCCCGCCACCACGGCCGTGGGCTGCCAGCCGCCGGCGACCGGGCCCGGCGACGGCGCCGGGCGGGCCGCGGCCTCGCGGCGGTCGCGCGCCCAGCGGAGGGCGGCCCAGCCGGCGGCTCCCACGCCGACGAGCAGCAGCGCCAGCGCCCCACCGGCGAGGACCGCCGTCCCGCTGACCACCAGCAGCACCGCGATGGTGACGGCCGCCGCCTGCGCGGCCGCTTCGAGCACCGACCGGTGCGCGGGCCCGGGCGCCTCGCGCGCCACCCCGGCGGCGACGCACCCCGCGAGGGCGCCGGACACGCAGACGGCGACCAGCCCGGGCCCCCGGAGCGCGATGCCGCCCACGACCGCCACGACGGCGGCGCAGGCCAGACCCAGGCCGATCAGGAACCGGAAGAGAGGACCACGGACGGGCACGGAGAGCTCCACGAGGCCGACGGGACGGGCGAGGCGGGCCGCGGGCGGGGACCCCGGCTCAGGAACCGCCACTACCCGCCTGCTGCCGCCGCTGCACACGGTGTCTCGGAACTGTCACCCACCACCCCGGGCCGCGGAGGCGACCGGGCAGGATCGGCGCCGTGGGGTCCTCGGTGGTCGACGTCGACCTCCGCCTCGGGATCGTCCTCGTCACGCTGACCGCGCTGGCCGCCGCGAGCGGGCGGCTGTCGGGCCTGGGTGAGGGCCGGTCCGTGCTCGTGGCGGCGGCCCGCGCCACCGTGCAGCTGGCCGTCGTCTCCGCCGTCCTGCTGGTCGTCGTCGGTTCGCTGTGGCTCTCCACCGCCTTCGTCCTGCTCATGGTGTCGGTGGCGACCGCCACCGCGGCCGGGCGGGCCACCGGCCGTCCGCTGCGCTCGCCGGGCGCCGTCCCGCGCCTGGCCGCATCCGCCGTCCCCGTGGTCGGCGGCGCCGCCCCCGTGGTCGCCCTCGTGCTCGCCAGCGGCACGGTGCCGCTGCGCGGGGAGGCGCTGATCCCCATCGCCGGCATCCTCATCGGCGGTGCCATGACGGCCACCTCGCTGGCGGGCCGGCGGCTGCGCGAGGAGCTCGGGCAGCGGCGCGGCGAGGTGGAGGCGGCGCTCGCCATCGGCCTGCTCCCCCGGGACGCGGTGCTGCTCGTCGGCCGCCCGGTGGCCGGCACCGCGCTGGTCCCCCCGCTGGACCAGACCCGCACCGTCGGGCTGGTCACCCTGCCCGGCGCCTTCGTCGGCGTGCTGCTCGGCGGCGGCAGCCCGCTGGAGGCCGGCGCGGCGCAGCTGCTGGTGCTCGTCGGCCTGCTCGCCACCGAGGTGCTGGCCGTCTGGGCCGTCACGGAGCTGGTCGCCCGGGGCAGGCTGCTGCCCGTCCCCCGCTGATCGCGGCGCCCAGGAAGCTCACAGGCACCCTCCAGCGTTGAGCCAGAGGCCGAGCCGACAGTGGGTGGCGATGCAGCGGCCGCACGGCTGCGAGGAGAGGATCGACACGTGAGCGAGCACCAGTACCCCGGCGCCGGCCAGCAGTACGGCTGGCAGCCGCCCCTGTCGGCGCCGCACCAGGCGACGACGCCGCAGCCGGTGACGGTCCCCGGCTACCCCGGGTACGGCGGGCTGCCCGCGCCGACGGTCGAGCAGCCCGCCTCCCGGCGCGCGAGCCGGCTGCGCATCGGCCTGGCCGGTCTCGTCGCGGGCGCGCTCATCGGCGGTGGCGCCGGTGCGGGCGTGGTGACCCTGCTCGACGAGCCGGCCGCCGGCAGCGGCACGCCGGCCTCCGCCCAGAGCGTCACCATCGAGAACCCGGAGCGGGCGACCACCGCCACGGCCGCCGCGGCCAAGGCGGCACCCAGCGTCGTCACCGTCTACGTGAGCAGCGGGTCCGGCGCGGGCAGCGGCTCGGGCGTCGTCCTGACCTCCGACGGCTACGTCCTCACCAACAACCACGTCGTCGCCGAGGGCGCGAGGGGCAGCGGCGCGGTCCAGGTGCGCACCGCCGACGGCACCCTCTACGACGCCGCAGTCGTGGGCACCGATCCCGAGTCCGACCTGGCCGTGCTGCGCCTGGACGGCGCGGAGGACCTGGTCGCGGCCACGTTCGCCGACTCGGACGAGGTGCAGATCGGCGACGTCGCCGTCGCCATCGGCGCCCCGCTGGGCCTGTCGAACACCGTCACCGACGGGATCATCAGCGCGACCGGCCGCGCGGTGGCCACCGGCTCCACCGAGGGCGACGCCACGGTCCTGGACGCGATCCAGACCGACGCGGCGATCAACCCGGGCAACTCCGGTGGCGCGCTCGTCGACGGCGCCGGCGAGGTGATCGGCATCAACACCGCGATCGCCACCGTCGCGTCGGGCGTACCTGGCGGGCAGGCGCAGAGCGGCAACATCGGTGTCGGCTTCGCCATCCCGGGCAACACCGCCCAGCGGATCGCGCAGGAGATCATCCAGACCGGCAGCGCCACCCGCGCGTTCCTGGGGGTGACCGCGACGGTCGCCGCCGACGACCAGAACCGCGAGGTCGGCACCGGCGCCGAGGTCATCACCGTGGAGCCCGGCAGCGCCGCCGAGGAGGCCGGGCTGCGCACCGGCGACGTCGTCACCGCCGTCGGCCAGCGGCCGGTGACCACCTCCACGGAGCTGACCGCCGCGATCCGCAGCAAGGCCCCCGGCGAGACCGTGGAGCTCACGGTCCGCCGCGGCTCGGCCGACGTCACCGTCGAGGTCACCCTGGGCGAGACGAGCTAGACACCCCGGAGGCCACCCGCCCCAGCTCCCTAGGCTGGGCCGGGTGGCCGCTCCCCCGCTGACCGCCCCCCTGGCCGGGACGCTCGACGACCCGGCCCGGGCCCGCGACCTGACCCGCATGAAGCGGCTGGCGACCGGGCTGTTCCTGCTCGCCGCCGCGGTCTTCCTGGTCTGCGTGCTGCTGGGCGAGGAGACCGGCGCATGGGTCGGCTACGTGCGCGCGACGGCGGAGGCCTCGATGGTCGGCGCGCTCGCGGACTGGTTCGCCGTCACCGCGCTCTTCCGGCACCCCCTGCGGCTGCCGATCCCGCACACCGCGATCATCCCGCGCAAGAAGGACCAGATCGGTGAGAGCCTGGGCGCCTTCGTGCAGGAGAACTTCCTGACCCGCGCCGTCGTCGCGGAGAAGCTCGCCACCATCGACGTCCCCGGCCGACTGGGCACGTTCCTCGCCGCCCCCGGCCGCGCCGAGCGCCTGGGTGGCGACGCCGCCACCGCGCTCACCGGCCTCACCCACCTGCTCAAGGACGACGACGTGCAGCCCGCCGTCGCCGCGCTGGTGGACCGCAAGCTGCACGAGACGCCGGCGGCGCCCGCTCTGGCCCGGGTGCTCGAGCTCGTGGTGGACGGCGACCGGCACCAGGAGGTGCTGTCGGCGGCGCTGCGGCTCACCGCCCGCTTCCTCGACGAGAACCGGCTGGTGCTCCGGGCGCAGCTGGGCGACGCCTCCCCCGCCTGGGTGCCGGACTGGGTGGACGACCGCGTGTTCGACCGCGCCTTCGCCGGCGTGCACCAGTTCCTCGCCGAGGTGGCCGCCGATCAGCGGCACGAGCTGCGCCGCGCCTACGACGCGCGGCTGCGCCTGTACGTGCACGAGCTGCGCACCGACCCCGCCGCCGCCGAGCGCGTGGAGGAGTTCAAGCACGAGGTGCTGGCCCACCCCGCGGTGCGCGACTGGTCCGGTTCCCTCTGGACGACGGCGAAGGACGCGCTGCTGTCCGCCGCGGGCGACCCGACGTCGCCGCTGCGCGCCCGCGTGACGGCGCTGATCCTCGACGGCGCGCGGATGCTGCAGACCGACCCGACCGTGCGCGAGCTCGTGCAGCGGCACAGCGGCCAGGTGGCGGGCTACCTCGCCGAGCGCTTCTCCGGCGACCTCGCCGACCTGGTCAGCACCACCGTCGCCCGCTGGGACACCGACGAGACCAGCCGGCGGATCGAGCTGCAGGTGGGCCGGGACCTGCAGTGGATCCGGGTGAACGGCACCGTCGTCGGCGGCCTGGCCGGCCTGGTGATCTACACGGTGGCGCAGCTGCTCGGCTGACCCGCGCTTAGGACCCCCACCCGGCGCTCCGTCCTCACCGCTGGATGTAGTCCACCAGCTGCTGGCGCTCCGCCTCCAGCTCGTCCAGCCGCGCCTTGACGACGTCGCCGATCGAGACGATCCCGACCAGCGCCCCGTCGGCGACGACGGGGACGTGCCGGACCCGGTGCTCGGTCATCGTCCGCGCGAGACCGTCCACGGTGGCGTCGGGCGAGCAGACGTGCACCTGGGTCGTCATCACGCTCTCCACGGCCTGCGCCAGCAGCTCGCTCCCCCGGTCGTGGAGCCCCCGCGCGACGTCCCGCTCGGAGATGATGCCGTCGATCCGGCGACCGTCGGAGGAGACGACGAGCGCACCGATCCCCTGCTCCGCCAGCAGCGCGAGGGCGGACCGGATGCTCGCGGACCCGTCGATGGTGGCGACCTCGGAGCCCTTGCGCCGGAGCAGTTGGCTGATGCGCACGCTGTCCTCCTCGGGCCGGTGCCGGGAGTGTGCTCCTGCCTCCTCGCTGGTGCAACGGTGTCCGGACCGCCCGGCGCGAGCCGGGGAGCTACCTGGCCACGCCCGAGCTCCGGACCATGGCGGCCTGGTACAGCGCGATGCCGGCCGCGACGCTGACGTTGAGCGACTCGGTGTCGCGCGAGATCGGGATGCGGACGACGACGTCGCACTTCTCCCGCACCAGCCGCGAGAGCCCGGTGCCCTCCGCGCCCACGACCAGGGCGACCGGGTCGGCGAAGCCGTCGTACCGGTGCAGGTCGACGTCGCCGTCACCGGCCAGCCCGACGGTCTGCAGCCCGGCGTCCTGGTAGGCGGCGAGCGCCCGCGGCAGGTTGACCGCGCGGGCGACGCGCAGCCGGGCCGCCGCGCCGGCGCTGGTGCGCCAGGCCGAGGCCGTCATCCCGACCGCGCGGCGCTGCGGCACGACGACGCCGTGGGCGTCGAATGCGGCCGCGGACCGGACGACGGCGCCGAGGTTGCGCGGGTCGGTGACGCCGTCCATCGCCACGACGAGCGGCGCCCGGCCGGAGTCGCGGGCGAGGTCGAGCAGGTCGTCGGGGTGCGCGTAGTCGTACGGCGGCACCTGGAGGCCGATGCCCTGGTGCAGGGCGCCCTGCGACATGCGGTCGAACTCGGCCCTGCCCACCTCGAGGAGCGGCAGCCCGCGGTCGGCCGCGAGCGCGAGCGCCTCGGTGATCCGTTCATCGGTCCCGCCGCGCGTGGTGTCCCCGGTGACCACGTACAGCGCCGTCGCCGGGATCTGCGCGCGGAGCGCCTCGACGACGGGGTTCCGCCCGAGCAGCAGCTCCGGGGTCTCCTCGGCGCGCTGGCGGGCGCGGGCGCGGTCGGCCCGCTGCCGCGCCTCGGCCTGGGCACGCCGCTGGGCAGGGTGCCCGGTGCGCATCTCGGCGGGCGGGGTGGCGCCGCGGCCGGCGAGCGACCGACGGTTCTTGCCGCCGGTCCCCGCGGTCGCCGTCTTCTTGCCCGCACCGGTCGTGCGGCCGCGGCGCTGGCTGTTGCCGGCCATCAGTGGGTCAGCTCCCATCGGGGTCCCTGCGGGGTGTCCTCGACCTGCACGCCGAGGGCGGCGAGCTGGTCGCGGATCGCGTCCGCGGCGGTGAAGTCCTTGCGGGCGCGGGCAGCCTGCCGCTGCTCCAGCGCCAGTGCCACGAGGCCGTCGGTGGCCTGCGCCAGCCGGTCGTCGGAGCCGCCGGCCCACTGCGGGTCCAGCGGGTCGAGCCCGAGCACCCCCAGCATGGCGCGCACCGAGCCCAGCGCGCCGGCGACCGCCTGCTCGTTCCCGGCAGCCAGGGCGGTGTTCCCCTCGCGCACCATGTCGTGGATCGCGGCGACCGCCGCCGGGGTGCCGAGGTCGTCGTCGAGCGCGTTGCTGAAGTCGGCGCAGAGCACCGGCGCCCCGGCGTCCGCGCCGACCCGCTCCGCCGCCCGCTTCACGAAGGACTCGATCCGGCGGTAGGCCTGCCCGGCCTCTTCCAGCGCGGCGTCGGTGAACTCGATCATCGAGCGGTAGTGCGGCGCGACCAGGTAGTAGCGCAGCTCGACCGGCCGCACCCGCCGGACGACCTCGTCGACCAGCGCCGTGTTGCCCAGCGACTTGCTCATCTTCTCGCCGCCGAGGGTGACCCAGCCGTTGTGCAGCCAGTACTGCGCGAAGCCGTCGCCGGCGGCCCGGGACTGCGCCTGCTCGTTCTCGTGGTGCGGGAAGCGCAGGTCCAGGCCGCCGCCGTGGATGTCGAACTCGGCGCCGAGGTACTTCCCGGCCATCGCCGAGCACTCCAGGTGCCAGCCCGGCCGGCCGCGCCCCCACGGGGTCGGCCACGAGGCCGTCGCCGGCTCCGCGGGCTTGGCGGCCTTCCACAGCGCGAAGTCGCGGGGGTCGCGCTTGCGCTCGTCGCTGTCGGTGTCGGCGGCGGGTTCGAGCGCGTCGAGCCGCTGACCGGTGAGCGCCCCGTACCCCGGGAAGGAGCGGACGTCGAAGTAGACGTCGCCGTCGACGGCGTAGGCGTGCCCGCGCTCGATCAGCCGCTGCATGAGCTCGACCATCTCGGGGACGTGCCCGGTGGCGCGCGGCTCGTAGGTGGGCGGCAGGACACCGAGGACGTCGTAGGCGCGGGTGCTGGCCCGCTCGTTGTCGAACGCCCACGCCCACCAGGGGACGCCGTGCTCGTCGGCCTTGGCGAGGATCTTGTCGTCGATGTCGGTGACGTTGCGGACGTAGGTCACCTCGAGGCCGCGCGCGATCAGCCAGCGCCGGAGGACGTCGAAGGAGACCGCCGCCCGGACGTGCCCGACGTGCGGCGGGCCCTGCACGGTGAGACCGCAGACGTAGACCGACGCGTGACCGGCACGCAGGGGCGTGAAGTCGCGGACCGCGCGGGCGGCCGTGTCGTACAGGCGGAGGCTCACCGCGCGAAGTTTACGTAGCGCGGCGTGGACACCGACGGGAGTCTACGGACTGTCCGCGGGCCCCTCCGCCTGCGGCGAGGCCGCCTCCTCCGTGCGGATCACCAGCGCGGTCGCGACCGCGGCCCGGCCTTCTCCCCGGCCGGTCAGCCCGAGACCGTCGGTGGTGGTGGCCGCCACGCTCACCGGGGCGCCGAGCGCGGCCGAGAGCGCGGCCTCGGCCTCCGCCCGGCGGGGACCCAGCTTCGGGGTGTTCGCGACGAGTTGCACCGATGCGTTGCCGATCTCCCAGCCGAGGCCGGTGACCACCTCGCGCACGTACTCGAGGACGGCGATGCCCGCGGCCCCGGCCCAGCGCGGGTCGTCGGTGCCCAGCAGGCCCCCGATGTCACCGAGCCCGGCGGCGGACAGCACGGCGTCGGTGAGCGCGTGGGCGACCACGTCGCCGTCCGAGTGCCCGGCGCAGCCGTAGGTGTCGGGCCAGTCCAGGCCGGCCAGCCGGCACGGCCGGCCCGCGACGACCGGGTGGACGTCGGTGCCGATGCCGACGCGTGGCAGCAAGGTCACGGGCGCACCTCGCTCGCGGCCAGGCCCACGCTCAGCTCGGCGAGCGCGAGGTCGTGCGGGACGGTGATCTTCGCGGCGCGCTCGTCGCCGGGGACGGTGTGCACCGGCACGCCCGCGGCCCGGACGACGGCGGCGTCGTCGGTGAGCTCGGCCGCGTCGTCGAGGGCGGCGTAGGCGGCGACCAGGGTGACGCGGTCGAACCCCTGCGGCGTCTGCACCCGGCGCAGCGGGGCGCGGGGCACCGCCTGGGCGACCACGCCGTCGTCGCCCACCAGGACGGTGGTGTCGACGACGGGCAGCACGGGGACGACGGCGAGCGCACCCCCGGCGAGGGCGTCGAGCACCCGGGCGACGGCGTCCGGCGGGGTGAGCGGCCGGGCGGCGTCGTGCACGAGGACGACGTCGGCGCCCGCCCCCGCGGCGGCGAGCCCGGCGCGGACCGACGCCGTGCGGGTGGCTCCCCCGTCGACGAGCCGGACCGCCGGGGGCAGCGCGGCGGCGAAGGTGGCGCGCTCGGCGGGAGGCACGGTGACGACGACCTCGTCCACGCCCCCGGCGAGCAGCCCGTCGACCGCCCAGGCGACCAGGGGCCGCCCGGCCAGCGGGACCAGCGCCTTCGGCAGCGCCTGCCCGTCCCGTTCGGCGCCCAGACGCGAACCGCTCCCGGCCGCTGCGACGATGGCGACAGCGTGCACGGGAGCGGTTCGGTGGGATCTGCGGAAGCGCGGAGCGCTCAGCTGGCGAGGACCTCGTCGAGCAGGATCTCGGCCTTGTCCTCGTTGGTGCCCTCGGCGAGCGCGAGCTCGCTGACCAGGATCTGACGAGCCTTGGAGAGCATCCGCTTCTCGCCGGCCGAGAGGCCACGGTCCTTGTCTCGGCGCCACAGGTCGCGGACGACCTCGGCCACCTTGTTGACGTCGCCGGAGGCCAGCTTCTCGAGGTTGGCCTTGTAGCGGCGCGACCAGTTCGTCGGCTCCTCGGTGTGCGGGGCGCGCAGCACCTCGAACACCCGGTTGAGCCCCTCCTGACCGACGACGTCGCGGACGCCGACGATCTCTGCGTTGTCGGCCGGCACACGCACGGTGAGGTCGCCCTGGGCGACCTTCAGCACGAGGTAGGCCTTCTCTTCACCCTTGATCGTGCGCTTCTCGATCGCCTCGATGAGCGCGGCACCGTGGTGCGGGTAGACGACGGTCTCGCCGACAGTGAAGCCCATGTGGATGTGACCCCTTTCGCTCCCCCAAGGTTAGCACGGCAGACTGACCAGCGGATCGGCGCCGGGCAGTAAATCTGCAGGTCAGCGGCCTGGGCAAGTCCGTCGGAGGGGTTGACACAGCGTGATTGATGTGCCTGCGGGAGCCGCTCCCCGGGGTGGGACGGCCCGCGCGCTGGTCCGCGCCACGCACCCCGGGCCGGCTCTCGCGGTCACCACCGTGGCCACCCTGCTCGCCCTGGCGGCGGACGTCCCCCCGGCGCGGACGGCGCTGCTCTGCGCGGCCGTCCTCGCAGGTCAGGCGTCCATCGGCTGGAGCAACGACTGGCTCGACGCCGACCGCGACCGCGCCGTCGCGCGGGCCGACAAGCCCGTCGTCCAGGGCGCCGTCGACCCCGCCCTGCTGCGTCGCGCCGCCCTCGCCGCCGCCGCAGTCGCGGTCGTGCTCTCGCTGCTGCTGGGCCTCGTCCCCGGCGCGCTGCTGCTGCTGCTCGTCGCGAGCGGGTGGGCCTACAACGCCGGGCTCAAGCGCACGATCTGGTCGGGTGCCGGCTACGTCGTCGGCTTCGGCGCGCTGCCGGCCGGGGTGGTCGCCGCCGCCCCGGGCACCCCCGCGGCCCCCTGGTGGCTCGTGGTGGCCGGCGCGGCGCTCGGGGGTGCCGCCCACCTGGCGAACGTCGCACCCGACCTCGAGGACGACCTGGCCACCGGGGTCCGCGGGCTCCCGCACCGGCTGGGGGCGCGGGTCTCCGCGGCAACCGGCGCGCTCCTGCTGGCCGGGGCGTCGCTGGTGCTGGTGCTGGGCCCGCCGGGCCCACCCGGGGCGAGCGGGTGGGCTGCGCTCGCCCTGGCCGCTCCCGCGACGGCCGTGGCCGCTCTCGCGGGCACGGCGCGCTTCCGCCGGCTGGCCTTCCCCGCGGTGATGCTGCTGACGGTGCTGGACGTCGCCCTGCTGGTCGGCAGCGGGTCGGCGCTCACCTGAGGCGCCCTCGGCCGGCGCCGGTCCGCGCCGCTGCCCGCTCCCTGCGGGCGGGCCGGGAAGGCGACCGATACGCTCGGGAGGTCTCCCTGCCGCCGATCCCCGGTGGCCGGCACGGTCCTGCTGGAGGTCGACAGCCGTGAACCGCGCTCTGCGCGCCGCCACGATGGGCGTTCTGCTCGTCTCCCCCTTCGCCCTCTCGGCCTGCAGCGCCGGCCAGGTCACGCAGACCGCCGAGCAGCAGCGCGACAAGGTCGGCGCCATGGCCGCGGTGGGTGACATCGCGCTGCGCCAGATCGCCGTCGTCGCCCCCGAGGACGGCGAGTACCCGGCCGGCGAGGACGCCCCGCTGCGGCTCGCCGTCGTCAACACCGGCACCGAGAGCGACACGCTGACCGGCGTCTCCGGCGAGGGGTTCGGCGACGTCGAGATCACCGCCCCCGAGGGCTCCGCGTCGCCGAGCGCGCAGCCGCCCGGCACCGGCGGCGGCACCTCGGGCGGCACCAGCGCCCCCGCCGGCGAGGGCGAGCTGGAGATCCCGGCCGGCGCCACCGTCTTCTTCGGCCAGGACACCGACGCCGCCATCACGCTCACCGACCTCGACGAGCCGCTCACGACCGGCCGGATCCTCGAGCTGACCTTCAGCTTCGAGAACGCCGGCGACGTGACCACGATGGTCCCGGTCGCCGCCCTCGAGGAGGTCCGCGAGCGCGGCGAGTCGTTCGACTTCCACCACGAGGAGGAGGGCGAGACCGGCGGCGGTGTCGACGAGAGCAACCGCGAGCAGACCGAGGTCGCCGGCGGGGGGAACCCCGAGAACTGACCTCCACCCCCTGCTCCACCCGCGACGGCGGCTCCTCCCGGGGAGCCGCCGTCGCGCGTTCTGCGGGGAACTGTCGGTGGCCGCGGCTAGCGTGCCCGCCGTGCCACCTGCCGGAGTGAAGTCCCGCCCCGCCCACCGCTGCACCGAGTGCGGCTACGCCTCGGCCAAGTGGGTCGGGCGCTGCCCGGAGTGCCAGGCGTGGGGCACCCTCCAGGAGCTCGGCGCCCCGACCACCGGGCTGCGGGCCGTCGCGGCCGGCCAGGTGAGCGCTCCGGCGCGGCCGATCGCCCAGGTCGAGCTGGCCGGCGCCCGCGCCGTGCCGACGGGCATCGACGAGTTCGACCGCGTCCTGGGCGGCGGCCTGGTGCCGGGCGCGGTGCTCCTCGTGGCCGGCGAGCCCGGTGTCGGCAAGTCCACGCTGCTGCTCGAGGTGGCCCACCGGGTCGCGGCGTCGGGCGGCACGACGCTCGTGGTCTCCGGGGAGGAGTCGGCCGGGCAGGTCCGGCTCCGCGCGGAGCGGATCGGCGCCCTGCACGACCGGCTCTTCCTCGCCGCCGAGACCGAGCTCTCCGCCGTGCTGGCCCACGTCGAGGCGGTCAACCCCTCCCTGCTGGTCCTCGACAGCGTCCAGACCGTCCGCTCCCCCGCCGTCGAGGGCACCGACGGCGGTGCCACGCAGGTGCGCGCGGTCGCCTCGGCCCTGACCGGCGTCGCGAAGAGCCGCGGCATGACCACGATCCTCGTCGGCCACGTGACCAAGGACGGCGCCATCGCCGGCCCGCGGACGCTGGAGCACCTGGTCGACGTGGTCGTCTCCTTCGACGGCGAGCGCCACTCGACCCTGCGCATGGTCCGGGCGACCAAGAACCGGTTCGGCCCGGCCGACGAGATCGGCTGCTTCGAGATCGGCGACAGCGGGGTCGTGGGCGTGCCCGACCCGTCGGCCCTGTTCGTGTCGCGCCGCACCGACCCGGTCCCCGGCAGCTGCGTCACCGTCACCCTGGAGGGCAGCCGGCCACTGCTGGCCGAGGTGCAGGCCCTGGTGGCGAGCACGAGCGGGGGCGGCTCCCCCCGCCGGGCGGTCAGCGGGCTGGACTCCCAGCGGGTGGCCATGGTGAACGCGGTGGTCGAGCGCCGCGGGCGGGTGAAGCTCGCCGACGCCGACGTGTTCGCGGCGTCCGTCGGCGGGGTGCGGATCGCCGAGCCGGCGGCCGACCTGGCGCTGGCCCTGGCGATCGCCTCGGCCGCCAAGGACACCCCGCTGCCGGCGGGGCTGATCGCGCTCGGGGAGGTCGGCCTCTCCGGCGAGATCCGCCGCGTGGGGGGCACCGGTCGCCGGTTGGCCGAGGCCGCCCGCCAGGGCTACCGCGTGGCCCTGGTGCCCCCGGACGCCGGTGCCGCCCCGGCCGGCATGCGCCTGATCGAGGTCCCCGACCTGGGTGCGGCCTTCCGCCGCATGTTCTGAGCCCGTAGGGTCTCGTATGAGGTGCCGGTCGACGCCGGCGCACCCCCGAGCGTGCTCGGCCCCCGGCGCGGGCACGTAGACTCGGTTGCCGTACCACTCGACCGTCAGGAGCGCTCGTGCCCGCCGCCGTGGACCCCGAGGTCGCCCTGCGCGAACTCCTCGGTCGCATCGCCCCCGGCACGGCGCTCCGCGACGGCCTCGAGCGCATCCTCGCCGGCCGCACCGGCGCGCTGATCGTGCTCGGCTACGACCGGGTGGTCGAGTCCCTCTGCACCGGCGGCTTCGCCCTCGACGTCGCGCTCTCGGCCACCCGGCTGCGCGAGCTGGCGAAGATGGACGGGGCGGTGATCGTCTCCTACGACGGCAGCCGCATCGTCCGGGCCGGCGTGCACCTCATGCCCGACCCGACGGTCCCGACGGAGGAGTCCGGCACCCGCCACCGCACGGCGGAGCGGGTCGCCGTGCAGACCGGCTTCCCGGTGATCTCGGTGAGCCAGTCGATGCACATCATCAGCGTGTACGTCGCGGGCCGGCGGTACACCCTCGAGCACCCGACGACGATCCTCGCCCGCGCCAACCAGGCCCTCGCGGCCCTGGAGCGCTACAAGCTCCGCCTGGACGAGGTGGCGAGCACCCTCTCCGCGCTGGAGATCGAGGACCTCGTGACCGTGCGCGACGCGATGAGCGTCAGCCAGCGACTGGAGATGGTGCGCCGGATCGCCGACGAGATCGAGGGCTTCGTCGTCGAGCTCGGCACCGACGGGCGGCTGCTGGCGCTGCAGCTGGACGAGATGCTCGCCGGGGTCGAGGAGGACCGCGGGCTGCTCGTCCGCGACTACCTGCCCGCGGCCGGCCGCCGTGCCCGGACGATCGACCAGGTGCTCACCGACCTGCGGGCGCTCACCGCCACCGAGCTGCTCGACCTCTCCGCCGTCGCCCGGTGCTACGGGTTGCCCACGTCACCGGACGCCCTGGACTCGCCGGTGAGCCCGCGGGGCTACCGCCTGCTCGCCCGGGTCCCCCGGCTGCCCGCCGGCATCATCGACCGCCTCGTCGAGCACTTCGGCGGGCTGCAGAAGCTGCTGGCCGCGACGATCGAGGACCTGCTCGCCGTGGAGGGCGTCGGCGAGGCCCGGGCGCGCGGCATCCGCGAAGGGCTGTCCCGGCTCGCCGAGACCTCCATCCTGGACCGCTACAGCTGACAGCCGGAGCGGATCGGCATGCGAAGCATCCCGACCCTTGCTCGGGCTGCACCAGGGACGCGCTCGGCGGAGCCGAGGCGGTGCCTGCTCACGCCGAAGGCGTGAGGGTGAGCGGGGCGTCGCCGGACACCTTCGTGTCCAGGCGGCCGCGGAGCACGTAGCTCCCCGGCGAGGGAGTGACCCGGGGCGCCGCGCAGGCCGGGTCGCTGGTGAGCCCGCCCCACTGCACGGGAAGCACGACCGGCTCCCCCGGCGCCAGCGTGCGCTGGTCGCTGCTGCTCTCGGGGAAGCAGTCGTTGCTCCCCCAGATCCGCGCGCCGGTGGCATCCACCATCACGAACTCCTGCAGCTGCTTGTCCAGCGGCCGCACGCACGGAACCGACGAGGTGTTCACCACGACCAGCTCGAACGTGGGCTTCTCGCCCACGGCCACCGTCCCCGGGGTGCGCACCTCCAGGCCCAGCATCTCGTCGGTGCACGGCCCGCCCGGGGTCGGCCCCGCCGGGACCGGGGGCTGGGTCGGCGGCGCCGTGGTGCCCGGCGTCCGGACCTCCGCGAGCGAGGGCACGACGCGCTCCAGCGCCGGCGGCTCCGTCGGCGCGGCCCCCGCCGCGGACGCGGCGGCCGATCCGCTGCCGCCGCCGTCCGGCACGAGAGCCAGCACGCCCCAGGCGACACCGCCGAGCACGCCCAGCAGGACCACCAGCACGGCCAGCCGACGCCGCCAGTAGACGGCTGCAGGCAGCGGGCCGACCGGGTGCAACACGCGCAGAACGCTAGTGCGCCCGGTCGGGACTGGTCCGCTCGGCACGCCGCGCCGGCCGCACGGCAGACTGGGTGCCCGTGACCGGGCCGCCCTCCTCCACCGCCGCGCCCGTCGGCGAGCTGATCGTCGACTGGTACGCCACCGCCGCCCGCGACCTGCCGTGGCGGACGCCGGAGGTCGACCCGTGGGCGGTGCTGGTCAGCGAGGTGATGCTCCAGCAGACCCCCGTGGCCCGCGTGGAGTCCGTCTGGCGGGCCTGGGTGGCCCGGTGGCCCACCCCGGCGGACCTGGCCGCCCAGCCGCCCGCCGAGGTCATCCGGGCGTGGGGGAAGCTCGGCTACCCGCGGCGGGCGCTGCGGCTGCGGGATGCCGCCATCGCGATCAGCGAGCGGCACGGGGGCGTCGTCCCCTCCGACGTCGCCGCGCTGGAGGCGTTGCCGGGGGTGGGCACCTACACCGCCCGCGCGGTCGCCTGTTTCGGGTACGGCCGGCGCCAGCCCGTCGTCGACACCAACGTCCGCCGCGTGGTGGCGCGGCTGGTGCACGGTCGGGCCGAGGCGGGCAACGCGCGGTCCGCCGACCTCACCGACGTCGCCGCGCTCGCACCGGAGGACGACGAGCGGGCGGTGCGCTTCTCGGTCGCGGTGATGGAGCTCGGCGCGCTGGTGTGCGTCGCCGGCACCCCGCGCTGCGGCGTCTGCCCGGTGCGGGACCGGTGCGCCTGGCGGTCGGCCGGCGCCCCGCCGCACGACGGGCCGCCCCGGCGCGTGCAGAAGTTCGCCGGCACCGACCGCCAGGTGCGCGGCCGGCTGCTCGACGTCCTCCGGGCGGCGCACGAGCCCGTGGACGCGGCGGCGCTCGAGCCGGCGTGGGACGACGCCGTCCAGCGGTCCCGCTGCCTGGGCTCGCTGCTCGCCGACGGCCTGGTCGAGCAGACCGCCGACGGCCTCTTCATCCTCCCCGGGGGCGGCGCCGATCAGGTGACCTGATCATCGAGCGTCCTCCATCACGGTGTGCGGTGAGGGAGGACGCTCCACGATCAGGGTCCCTGATCGTGGCCGGGGCGGGACCGGGGTGAGGCGGGGCGGATGGGGCGACGCGGGGCGGAGGGGCCGGTGAACGCCGGAGGGGCCGCCTCCCTCGCGGGAAGCGACCCCTCCGGTCGTGCTGATCGATCAGTCGGCCTGGGCCGCCGGACCGTCCTCGTCACCCTCGGCGCCCGAGAGGGCCACCGGCGGGGTGTCGGGCAGGTCGACCGGCTTGGGCTCGCCGCGGAAGGTGAACTTCTGCGCGGGGCCCTCGGCGTCGTCGACGTCCACCACGATGATCTGCCCGCTGGACAGCTCGCCGTAGAGGATCTTCTCCGACAGCGCGTCCTCGATCTCGCGCTGGATGGTGCGGCGCAGCGGCCGCGCACCCAGCACGGGGTCGAAGCCCCGGGTCGCCAGCAGCTTCTTCGCCGCGGGCGTGATCTCCAGCGCCATGTCCTTGTTGGCCAGCTGACCCTCCACCCGGCTGACCATCAGGTCGACGATCTGGATGATCTCCTTCTCGGTCAGCTGGTGGAACACGACGATGTCGTCGATGCGGTTGAGGAACTCCGGCCGGAAGTGCTGCTTCAGCTCCTCGTTGACCTTCAGCTTCATCCGGTCGTAGTTCGACTGGTCGTCGTTACCGGCCTGGAAACCGAGGCCCACGGCCTTGGAGATGTCCCGCGTACCGAGGTTCGTGGTGAGGATCAGGATCGTGTTCTTGAAGTCCACGATCCGGCCCTGCCCGTCGGTGAGACGGCCGTCCTCGAGAACCTGCAGCAGCGTGTTGAACACGTCCGCGTGCGCCTTCTCGATCTCGTCGAAGAGGACCACCGAGAACGGCTTGCGCCGAACCTTCTCGGTGAGCTGACCGCCCTCGTCGTAACCGACGTAACCGGGAGGCGCCCCGACCAGACGGGACACGGTGAAGCGGTCGTGGAACTCGCCCATGTCGATCTGGATGAGCGCGTCGTCCTCACCGAACAGGAACTGCGCCAGCGCCTTCGCCAGCTCCGTCTTACCGACACCCGAGGGGCCGGCGAAGATGAAGGAACCACCGGGACGGCGCGGGTCCTTGAGGCCCGCCCGCGTACGCCGGATGGCCTGGCTGACGCTCTTGATGGCCTCTTCCTGGCCGATGATCCGCTTGTGGAGCTCGTCCTCCATGCGGAGCAGACGCGTGGTCTCCTCCTCGGTGAGCTTGAAGACGGGGATGCCGGTCCAGTTGGCCAGCACCTCGGCGATCTGCTCGTCGTCGACCTCGGCGACGACGTCCATGTCACCGGCCTTCCACTGCTTCTCGCGCTCGGCCTTCTCGCCCAGCAGCTGCTTCTCGGTGTCGCGCAGCGACGCGGCCTTCTCGAAGTCCTGCGCGTCGATCGCCGACTCCTTCTCGCGGCGGACGGCCGCGATCTTGTCGTCGAACTCGCGCAGGTCCGGGGGCGCGGTCATCCGCTTGATCCGCATCCGGGCGCCGGCCTCGTCGATCAGGTCGATCGCCTTGTCCGGCAGGAAGCGGTCGGAGATGTACCGGTCGGCCAGCGTCGCCGCGGCCACCAGGGCGCCGTCGGTGATGCTGATCCGGTGGTGCGCCTCGTAGCGGTCGCGCAGGCCCTTGAGGATCTCGATCGTGTGGGCCAGCGTCGGCTCGCCCACCTGGATCGGCTGGAAGCGGCGCTCGAGGGCGGCGTCCTTCTCCAGGTGCTTGCGGTACTCGTCCAGCGTGGTGGCGCCGATGGTCTGCAGCTCACCGCGGGCCAGCATCGGCTTGAGGATGCTGGCGGCGTCGATCGCGCCCTCGGCGGCACCCGCACCGACGAGCGTGTGGATCTCGTCGATGAACAGGATGATGTCGCCGCGGGTGCGGATCTCCTTGAGGACCTTCTTGAGGCGCTCCTCGAAGTCACCGCGGTAGCGGGAACCGGCGACGAGCGCGCCGAGGTCCAGCGTGTAGAGCTGCTTGTCCTTCAGCGTCTCGGGCACCTCGCCCTTGACGATGGCCTGTGCGAGGCCCTCGACGACGGCGGTCTTGCCGACGCCCGGCTCGCCGATGAGGACCGGGTTGTTCTTGGTGCGCCGCGAGAGCACCTGCATGACCCGCTCGATCTCCTTGGCCCGCCCGATGACCGGGTCGAGCTTGGAGTCGCGCGCGGCCTGGGTCAGGTTGCGGCCGAACTGGTCGAGGACCAGCGACGTCGACGGCGTGCCCTCGGCGGGGCCGCCGGCCGCGGCCGGCTCCTTGCCCTGGTACCCGGACAGCAGCTGGATGACCTGCTGGCGGACGCGGTTCAGGTCGGCGCCGAGCTTCACGAGCACCTGGGCGGCGACGCCCTCGCCCTCGCGGATCAGGCCGAGCAGGATGTGCTCGGTGCCGATGTAGTTGTGGCCGAGCTGCAGCGCCTCGCGCAGCGACAGCTCCAGGACCTTCTTCGCCCGCGGGGTGAAGGGGATGTGGCCGGACGGCGCCTGCTGGCCCTGCCCGATGATCTCCTCGACCTGCTGGCGGACACCCTCGAGCGAGATGCCGAGGGACTCCAGGGCCTTGGCAGCGACGCCCTCACCCTCGTGGATCAAGCCCAGGAGGATGTGCTCGGTGCCGATGTAGTTGTGGTTGAGCATCCGGGCCTCTTCCTGGGCCAGGACGACGACACGGCGGGCTCGGTCGGTGAACCGTTCGAACATCTGCTGCTTCTCCTCTGACCGGCTGGTCCGGCACTGCCCTCCCCGTGTGGGAAGGAGCACCCGACGTCCGTCGGCGCGCGGGGGCACCGGTCTTTCCACTGTAGTCGCGGACCACGCCGTCCCGTCGTCGTCCGACGGGTCCGGTGGGTGGCTGCTCGTTCCAACCACGGCCCCCGGAGCGCTGTTCCACCCCCGTTACGCCGTGAGCGGACGGCGGCGCGCCGCCCCCCTGACTGCCGACGCCACCCCGCCCCCTGTCGGCCTACCGGCTTCCACCGCGGCCCGGGACGCCACCGGCCCGGCTCCCCTGAGGGGAGCCGGGCCGGTGGTGCCGTGCTGGAACGGCCCCCTCGCAGGGACCGGGCGCGAGCCTGCGAGCGCCGGGGGGCGAGCAGAAGGACCTCGTCCCTCTCAGCCCTCGCAAGCTCGGGCCGAGCCTCCGGACGAGGCCTTAGTGGGCGGCCTCGTAGGCCTCGACCACGCTGGCCGGGATGCGGCCGCGATCGCTGACCGCGTGACCGTTCTTGCGGGCCCAGTCGCGGATGGCACCGGCCTGCTCGCGGTCCATGCGGCCACCGCCACCGGTGGCGCGGGTGCGGCCGCCACCGGAGGAGGAACGGGTTCCGCGACCGACCTTGCGCGCCGCCGAGATGTAGCGGGCGAAAGCGTCGCGCATCTCCTGGGCATTCTTCTCCGCCAGGTCGATCTCGTAGGACGTGCCGTCCAGAGCGAAGCTGACGGTCTCGTCGGCCGGGAGATTCTCGTCGAGGTCGTCGCTCAGGATGACCTGGACCTTGCGCGCCATTCGTTCCTCGCTTTTCGCAACGGCCCGGAGGCCGGACGGAAATTGCACCCGGCGGGTGCGAGGGCTATTACAGCACGGAACGGCGGTAATAGGAAATGGCAACCCGATTACTCCTCGAGAGGAGTAATCGGGATACGAACGGATCAGGAACTGAGCGGGCGGACCAATGGGAACAGGATCGTCTCCCGGATGCCGAGACCCGTGAGGGTCATCATCAAGCGGTCCATCCCCATTCCGACCCCACCGGTGGGCGGCATGCCGTATTCGAGCGCCTCGAGGAAGTCCTCGTCGAGCACCATCGCCTCGGGGTCACCGGCCGCGGCGAGCAGCGCCTGCTGGGTGAAGCGCTCCCGCTGGACGACGGGGTCGACGAGCTCGGAGTAGCCGGTGCCGCGCTCGATGCCTCCGATGTAGAGGTCCCACTTCTCGGCGACCCCCGGATCCGTGCGGTGCGCCCGGGTGAGCGGCGAGGTGTCCACCGGGTAGTCGATGACGAACGTGGGCTCCTGCAGCGAGGGCTGCACCAGCGCCTCGAAGATCTCCTCGACCACCTTGCCGTGGATCCAGGCCGGGTCGATGCCCACCTCGTGCCGCTCGGCCAGCGCGCGCAGCTGCTCGATCGGGGTCTCCGGGGAGACCGGCTCCCCCACCGCCTCGCTGACGAGGTCGAACAGGCGCACCTGACGCCATTCCCCGGACAGGTCGAGCTCGGTGCCGTCGTGGTGGCGGGCGACGTGGTCGCCGAAGAGCGCTTCGCAGCTCTCCTGCACCAGCTCCCGGGTGATGACGGCGATGTCCTGGTAGTCGAGGTAGGCCGCGTAGAACTCCAGCATCGCGAACTCCGGGGAGTGCGAGCTGTCGGCGCCCTCGTTGCGGAAGTTGCGGTTGATCTCGAAGACCCGGTCCAGCCCGCCGACGATGCACCGCTTGAGGAACAGCTCGGGTGCGATGCGCAGGTAGAGGTCGAGGTCGAAGGCGTTCATGTGGGTGCGGAACGGCCGGGCCGCGGCACCCCCGTGCACGGTCTGCAGCATCGGGGTCTCGACCTCGATGAAGTCCCGCCGGGCCAGCCCCGCGCGCAGCGTGGACATGACGGTGGCCCGCTGCCGGACGGTGCGCCGGGCCTCGTCGCGCACGATCAGGTCGACGTAGCGGCGGCGGACCCGCAGCTCCTCGCTCATCGGCTTGTGCGCCACGGGCAGGGGGCGCAGGGACTTGGCGGTCAGCTGCCAGGAGTCGGCGAAGACGGAGAGCTCCCCGCGGCGCGACGTGCCGACCTCGCCCTCGACGAAGACGTGGTCGCCCAGGTCGACGTCGGACTTCCAGGCGGCCAGCGCCTCCTCGCCCACGCGGTCGCGGGAGAGCATGACCTGCAGCTCGGCATCGCCCTCGCGCAGCGTGGCGAAGCAGAGCTTGCCGGTGTTGCGGTAGAAGATCACGCGGCCGGTGACGCCGACCCGCTCGCCGGTCATCGTGTCCGGCTCCATGTCCGGGTGGCCGGCGCGGACCGCGGCGAGCGTGGTCGTGCGGGGCACGCGCACCGGGTAGGGGTCGACCCCCGAGTCGCGGAGCCGGTCGAGCTTGGCCCGGCGCACCCGCATCTGCTCCGGCAGCTCCTCGCCGCCGTCGTCGCCGCCCGTCCCGTTCGGTCCCACGTCCGTCACGGGGGCTCAGCCTACGGTGCGGCCGGCCGCCGCTCGGCGGCCTGCTGCCGCTGGAAGGCCAGCCGCAGGCCGTGCACGGTCAGGTCGGGCTCGCGCTCCCCGATCGTGCGGCAGCTGTCGACCAGCAGCGGCGCCAGCCCCCCGGTGGCGACGACGACCGGCGCGGTACCGAACTGCGCGACGAGCTCTGCGGAGATCCGGCCCACCAGCCCGTCGACGAGGCCGGCGAACCCGAGCACCAGCCCGGACTGGAGGGCGGCGACGGTGTTCTTCCCGATGGCGTGCGGCGGGCAGCTGAGCTCGACCGACCGCAGCTGGGCCGCCCGGCTGGCCAGCGCGTCGCGGCTGACCTCCACCCCGGGCGCGAGCGCGCCGCCGAGGAACTGACCCTCCGGGCCGACGGCGTCGACGTTGGTGGAGGTCCCGAAGTCGACGACGACCACGGGGCGACGGCCGCCGTCCGGGGCGCGGCCGAACAGCTCCGCGGCCGCCAGGGCGGTGACCACGCGGTCCGCGCCGACCTCCCGGGGGTTGTCCACGTGCAGCGGGACGCCGGTGCGCACGCCGGGCCCGATGAGCACCACCGGCACCTCGAGGGAGTCCAGCAGCTGGCGCAGCGCCGGCAGCTGCGCGGGCACCGTGGAGCAGGCGGCGACGCCGGTCACCTCGGTGTCGCGCAGCAGGCCGCGCCAGAGCATGCGCAGCTCGTCGGCGGTGGCGCGGGGCGCGGTCGTCACGCGCCAGGAACCGACCCGCCGGTCGCCGTCGAAGGTGGCGAGGACCGTCTGGCTGTTGCCGACGTCGACGGTCAGCAGCACCGCGTCACCGGATCGGCAGAAGGATCCCGTCGCCCCCCGCCGCTCGCACGCTCGCGGTGGGCCCCTGCGACGAGGCCGTCCGGGTCGCAGGCTCGAGGGGGAACCCGGGACGGGGCCATCACTCGGCGCCGTCGGGCGCAGCCGCGAACGGGCTCCTCCGGTGGTCGGTGGCCCCGGGCACGGGGGCTGACGGGTCCCCGCCGAGCTCGACGACGCGGTTGGCGCCGTCGACGTGCACGACCGTCGGGATGTAGCTCTTGGCCTCGGTCTCGTCCATCAGCCCGTAGCTGATGAGGATCACCATGTCGCCGGGGTGCACGAGGTGCGCGGCGGCGCCGTTGATGCCGATGACGCCGCTGCCCCGCTCGCCGGGGATGACGTAGGTCTCCAGGCGGGCGCCGTTGGTGATGTCGACGATCGCGACCTGCTCACCGGGGAGCAGGTCGGCGGCGTCGAGGAGGTCCTCGTCGACGGTCACCGAGCCCACGTAGTGCAGGTCGGCCTGGGTGACCGTGGCGCGGTGGATCTTGGACTTGAGCATCGTGCGCATCATCGGGGGCCTCCCAGTCGGACTGCCGTGTTGTCGAGGAGTCGGGTGCTGCCGGCGCGGGCCGCGACCAGCAGCCGGGCGGGGCCGGTGTCCGGCGCCGGTCCCAGGTCGGTATCGGTCAGCTCCAGGTAGTCCTGGACCAGGTCGGGCTCCTCGGCCAGGACGGCGCGGGCGGCGGCGAGGACGGCCTCGGCCCCGTGCGGGCCCGCGTCGGCCCCGGCACGCAGTGCCCGGTGCAACGTCCCGGCTCGGGACCGCTGTTCCGGCGAGAGGTAGCGGTTGCGGCTGGAGAGCGCCAGGCCGTCGTCCTCCCGGACGGTCGGGACGCCGACCACCTCGACGCCCAGCGCCAACTCCCGGGCCATGGCCCGGATGAGCGTCAACTGCTGGTAGTCCTTCTCGCCGAAGAGCGCCAGGTCGGGCCGTACCAGCCCGAAGAGCTTGGCGACGACGGTGAGCACGCCGGCGAAGTGGCCCGGCCGCACGGCGCCCTCGAGCACCGATCCCAGCGGGCCCGGGTCCACGGTCACCCCGGCCGCACCCGGCGGGTAGACCTCCTCGACCGGCGGGTGGAGGACGACGTCGGCGCCCTCCTCCGCCAGCGCGGCGAGGTCGGCGTCCCAGGTGCGCGGGTAGCGGTCGAAGTCCTCGCCGGGCCCGAACTGCGTCGGGTTCACGAACACCGAGACGACGACGCTGCCGGCCCGCTCCCGGGCCGCGCGGACCAGGGTCCGGTGCCCCTCGTGCAGCGCTCCCATGGTCGGCACGAGGGCGACCGGGCCGGGCAGGGCGGCCACCAGCCGGCGCAGCTCGGCGGCGGACTCGGCGACGACGGGACGGGTACCGACGCTCACCGGGACCCCGCGACGTCGTCGTGCCGCGCGGCGCCGAGCACGTCGAGCACCGGCGCCGCGTCGTGGGCGCGCAGCCGGCCGGCGGCGACGGCGCGCTCGGCGGTCCGCTGCGCCATGGCGACGTAGGCCGCGACCGCGCCGGGGGCCCGCTCGCCGAGGGTCTGCAGGTGGCGGGCGACGGTGCCGGCGTCGCCGCGGCTGACCGGGCCGGTGAGCCCGCGGTCACCCCGGCGCAGACCGTTGTCCAGCGCGGCGGTGAGCAGCGGGCCGAGCACGCGCCCCGGCTCGGCCACCCCGGCGGTGCGCAGCAGCTCGGCGGCCTCGGCGACGAGGGTGACCAGGTGGTTGGCCCCGGTGACCAGTGCCGCGTGGTAGAGCGGGCGGTCGGCCTCGGCGACGAAGAACGGCTCGCCGCCCATCTCCAGCACCAGGGTCTCGGCGACCGGGCGGTGCTCGGGACGGCTCGTCACGCCGAACGGCGCGCCGTCGAGCCGGTCGGCGTCCTCGGGGGCGCCGGTGAAGGTCATGGCGGGATGCAGGGCGAGCGCCAGCACCCCGGCCTGCTCGGCGGGGGCGAGCACGGCGAGCCCGTGGGCCCCGGAGGTGTGCAGCACGAGCTGGCCGGCGCGCCAGGCGCCGGTCTCGGCGAGCCCCGACACCAGCCCGGGGAGGGTGTCGTCGGGGACGGCGAGGACCACGAGGTCGGCGGCGTCGACCACCGCGTCGGCCGGCAGCAGGGGGACGCCGGGCAGCAGCCGGGCGGCCCGCTCGGCGGAGGCGGCGGAGAGGCCCGAGGCGGCGACGACGTCGTGGCCCGCCGCGGCGAGGGCGGCCCCCAGGACGGCACCGACGCGGCCGGCGCCGATGACACCCACGCGGAGGCGGGCGGGCGCGTCGGACGGGCGGGCGTGCGTACGGGCCGGGCCCAGCAGCGCGCGGACGGTCCTGCGGGCAGCAGGCATCGGTGCACCTCTCGTTCCAGTCCCTGGCGGGTACCGGACGTCGGGAGCGATCCGGTGGGGATCGCGGTGGTCGAGCGGGTGGTGCGGGTCGGAGCTCCGGCCGGCGTCCGCTGCAACCGTTCCGTGTCGCGCGGGCGACCTGCCGATGGCGAGTGTGTGACGCACGCGCGGCCCTCGCAACGCCTGGTCGCTGTGTGCTGGCTCACGTCCTGGGAGGCGCACCCGGCGGCGAGCCGGTGAGGGCGCCGCCCTACCGTGACGGCCGGCACATCGGCGAGGGAGGCAGCGTGCACACGTTCGAGGGAAAGACCGCACTGGTGACCGGCGGCAGCCGCGGCATCGGCCTGGGCATCGCCCGGAGCCTGGTCGAGCGCGGCGCCCGGGTGGTGCTCACCGCCCGGAAGCCCGATGCGCTGGCCGAGGCGGTGGACGCGCTGGGCGGGCCGGAGGTCGCGGTGTCGGTGGCCGGCAACGCCGGCGACCCGGAGCACCGCGCGACCGCGGTGCGCACGGCGGTCGAGACGTTCGGCAGCCTGGACGTGCTGGTGGGCAACGTCGGGATCAACCCCGCCTACGGGCCGCTCATGGACCTCGACCTCGACGCGTGCCGCAAGATCCTCGACACCAACGTCGTGGCCTCCCTCGGTCTCGTGCAGGAGGCCTGGCGGGCCTGGATGGCCGAGCACGGCGGCTCGGTGCTCTTCGTGGCCTCGGTGGCCGGGCTGCGCTCGTCGCAGGAGATCGGCGCCTACGGGGTGAGCAAGGCCGCGCTCATCAACCTGACGACGCAGCTGGCGGTGGAGCTGGCGCCCAAGGTCCGGGTGAACGCCGTCGCCCCCGCCGTGGTGAAGACCCGCTTCGCCGGCGCCCTCTTCGAGGGCCGGGAGGCCGAGGCCGCCGCCGCCTACCCGATGGCGCGCCTGGGCACGCCCGAGGACATCGGCGAGGCCGCCGCCTACCTGCTGGGCGACGGCGCGGGCTGGGTCACCGGCCAGACGCTCGTGCTCGACGGGGGCGGGCTGTCGCGCGGTCCCCGCTAGGGGTCAGCGGCCGAGGACCCGGGCCAGGACGTCGTCGCTGTCGCCGTCCTCCCGGTACCGCCGCCGACGGCGGCCGCCCGCGGTGGGGCTGACGCCGTTCTCGGCGAGGATCTGCTCGATGCGGATCGGGGCGTCCGGGCGGTCCTGCTCCGGCGGGGCCGCCCAGGTCGGCGGCACCGCGGGCTGCGCGGTGGTGGGGGCGAACTCGGCGGGCGGCCTCTCCCCGTCGTCGGTGCGCCGGCGGCGCGGGGCGTCGTCGGCGCGGGGCGGCGCCGGCGGGTCGAGGAGCGACCGCGCGGCCAGCCACTCCACGGGGGACGGCGGCGGGGTGGCCGGTGGGGCCGGGGGCAGCGTGGACGAGGGCGTCACCACCGGCGAGTGGACGGTGACCGGCGGGGCCGGGCGCTCGCCGACAGCAGGCGCCGCGGACCCGAGGGAGGGGTCGCCGTGGTGGGCCGCGGCGCGCTCGTGCCGGCCGAACCCCGAGGGCGCCGGCACGGGGGCGGCCGGGCGGACCGGCACGGGAGGCGCGGGCGGGCGCACCGGCGGCGGGGGCGGCGCGGCCGCGCGGACCGGCGGCGGGACGGGTGCGACGGTCGGGGCCGGCGGGACGGGCGGGGCAGTCGGAGCCGGCGGCGGGACGGCCGACCAGGTGCTGGTGCGCACCTGCTGGAACTGCTGGGTGGGGCGCGGCTCGTCCAGCCGGATCGCCGGCCAGCCGCCGGTGAGCTCGCGCGGCGGGGCGTCGTCGCTCCAGGTCGCGCCCTCCAGCGGGCGCGCCGACCCGTCGAGCCGGCTGGCCTGGGTCCGCATCACGATCCGCTCGACGAGCATCTCGCTGGACAGCTGCTCGGCGAGCTCGGCCCGGAGCCGCCCCATGTCCTCGCGGAGCGCGCCCAGCTGCCCGAGCTCGGCGCGCAGGCCGGCGAGCGCGGCGACGTCGTCGCGGAGGGCGGCCACGCGGGCGACCTCGTCGCGGAGCTGGCCGAGCGCGGCGATCTCCCCGCGCATGCCGGCCACCCGGGCGACCTCGTCGCGGAGACCGGTCAGCGAGGAGATCTCCCCGCGCAGCGCGTCGAGCTCGTCGCGCATCGACTCCTCGGCCTCGCGGCGGAGCTCGTTCTCCAGCTCCAGCTCGTGCTCGCGGCGGGCGGCGACCTCGCGCTCCAGCTCCGTCTCGTAGGCGCGGCGCAGGTCGGTCTCGCGGGCGGCGGCGCGCACCCGGTCGGTGTCGCGCCGGCCGGCGGCGAAGGCGGCCAGCACGAAAGCCCAGGCCACGGCCACGACGGCGACCCGCAGCAGCTGGGCGTTGTCGGTGAGGAAGACCGCGAGCGTGGCGCCGACGGCGAGCACGAAACCGCCGGTCTGGAGCAGCGTGCGGGAGCCGGCGAGGGCGGGGCCGCGGGCGGCGTCGTCCTCGCGGCGGGGCATGGCACACAGCGTAGCGACGAGTGGCGCTCACCGGGAGGAAGCGCACCCGTGCCCACAGTGGTCGCAGGTGCCACAGTTCTCCGGGTGACCCTCTCGCTGCTCGACTGGCGCCGCCGCGTGGCCGCGCTGCACGCCGCCGTCCGCGACACCGCCGACCCCGAGCAGGGCTGGTGGCGGTGGCGGGAGGGCCGGGACGAACTCTTCGCCGACCACCCCCAGTCCCCGCTGGACGCCTCCGGGCGAGCCGCCTTCCGCGGCCTGCCGGTGGCGCCCTACCGGCCGGAGCTCCGCTTCACGCCGGTGCTCGAACCGGCGGCGCCGCTGCGGCTGGAGGTCCCCACGGCCGCCGACGGCGTCGTCCCGCTGGACCGGATCGGGGCGGTGGACCTGCCCGGGGTCGGCCGGCTCGACGTCTGGTGGGTGGCGCTCTACGGCGGCGGTGTCTTCCTGCCGCTGCGCGACGGCAGCGCGGGCGGCACCACCTACGGCGGTGGGCGCTACCTGCTCGACACGGTGAAGGGCGCCGACCTGGGGGGCGACGGCGAGCGGCTGGTGGTGGACCTCAACTTCGCCTACCACCCGTCCTGCGCCTACGACCCGCGCTGGTCGTGCCCGCTGGCCCCCGAGGGGAACCGGGTCACCACGACCGTGGCCGCCGGGGAGCAACTGCCCCCCGGCGGCTGGTACTGAGCTGCTGGAACGGCCCCCGTGCAGGGTCCCGCCGCGAGCTCGTGACGTGCTGGAACGGCCGCCCTTCAGGGCCCGCGCCGAGCGTGCGAGGCGTGGGGGGAAGGGCGGTCCTTCTACTGCTGGGCCAGCGCGCCGTCGGAGCTGAAGACCAGGCCGATGGAGACCTCGCCCTGCTGGATCGCGGCCTTGGTCAGCGGGCCGCCGGTGTCCAGCTCGCGGAAGCTGTCGAACTCCAGGCCGTAGGTCTCCTCCAGCCCGGGCTGGCAGAACGGGCGGGTCGGGCACTCGGTCGGCCCACCCAGGACCAGCGAGCCGTCGTCGCAGGCCTCGGCCAGCTCCGAGAGGGTGGTGACGCCCAGCTCGTCGGCGAACGCCTGGGTGACCGCGAACGCGTTCTGGTCCGCGGCCTCCGACGGCTCGCCGAACACGAGGCCGGCCTCGGTCGCGAGCGGCTCCAGGGCGGCGACGGTCGCCTCGACGTCGCCGCTGGCCACCTGCGTGGCGTCGTCGCCCTCGAGGAACTCGGTGACGGTGGCCAGGTACTCGGGGAAGACCTGGATCTCGCCGTTGCGCAGCGCCTGGAGGTACAGCTCCCGGTTGCCGGCCTCCCGGACCGAGGCGTCGAACCCGGCTGCGGTGAGGACGTCGGCGTAGATCGTGGCGAGGACGGTCGACTCGGTGAAGTTGCCGGCCCCGACCACGATCGGGCCGCTGCCCTGCTCCAGGGCACCGGTGTCGACGTTCTCCTCGACCCAGGCGGCGGCGACGTCGTCCGCGCTCTGCCGCTGCACGTCGACGGCGGCGTTCATCGCGATGAGCTCGTCGGTGGTGAGCTCGGCGGAGACCGCGTTCAGCGCCGGCAGCAGCGCCGGGTTCGCCTCGGCCGCCGCGGCGTTGACCGCCGGGATGATGTTGTCGGCGTTCTGCAGGGCCTGGTCGTCGTCGAGGACGACGAGCTGGTCGCCGGCGATCGGGGCGCAGGCGTCGCCGGCGGCGGCCCCGGTCGCGCCGGCGTCACCCCCGCCGCCGGTGCCGGAGGAGCCCGACTCCCCGCAGGCCGCGGTGAGCGCGACCGCGAGGGCGAGCGGGCCGATGATCCTGGTGCGTGCGCGCATGGTTGGACGCCCCGCCTTCTGTGTCCCGTGCCGGACCGGCACGCGTGTCTGGCGGGAGGATTCCCGCGGACCCATCGAACCGTCCCGTTGTGCGCGACGCAATCGGGTTGCCGCCGCCGGGGAGTTCGTTACCGACGCGTGATCAGGAGGGGACGCCGACCCCGGTGAGCTCCGGTTCGCCGCGCACGGTCCGCTGCCGACCGGGGACGGGCAGCCACCGCCGCGGACCGGGCCGCACCGCCCAGGTGAACGCCACGAGCACCAGTTCGGTGAGCAGCGCCAGCGCCGCGATGACGATCGCGCCGGCGATGATCAGCCCGTAGTCCTGCTGCCCGAAGCCGAGGTTGACCACCCGCCCCAGGCCGCCCCCGCCGACGAGCGCGGCGAGCCCGGCGGTGGCCACCACCTGCACGGCGGCGGTGCGGACGCCGGTCATCACCAGCGGCAGCGCCAGCGGCAGGTCGACCCGGCGCAGCGCCTGGCCCCGGGTCATGCCCATGGCGCGCGCCGCCTCGCGCACGTCGCCGTCCACACCCCGGAAGCCCACGTAGGTGTTCGTGAGGATCGGCGGGAAGGCGAAGACCGCGAGGGCGATCGTCGTGGCCTCGTTGCCGAAGCCGATCGGGCTCACCGCGAAGAGGGTGAGCAGCGCGAGCGTCGGCACGGCCCGGCTCACGTTCGAGAGGACGACGACCGCTCCCCCGCCGCGCCCGCTCGTGCCCAGGGCGATGCCCAGCGGGAGCGCGAGGAGCAGCGCGGCGAGGACGGCGATCGCGGAGATCGCCAGGTGCTCGACGAGCAGGTCCAGCAGCCCGCCGGGGCGGGTCCAGTTGAACGGGTCGTTGAGGTAGACGACCGCCTCGCCGAAGCCGGTCACGACCGCGCCCTCGCCCACGGGCTGAGCAGCCGTTCGGCGCCGGCCAGCAGGAGGTCGGCGAAGAGCGCCAGCAGCACGCAGCCCACCGCGCCGGTCACGATCTCGGCCCGGTAGAAGTTCGCGTTGAACCCGCCGAAGATCAGCTGCCCGAGCCCACCGTGCCCGACCAGCACGCCGACCGTGGTGAGCGCGACCGTGGAGACGGTGGCGATCCGCAGGCCGGCCATGAACGCCGGCAGCGCCAGCGGCAGGTCGATCTGCCAGAACAGCCGGAACCGGCCGTAGCCCATCCCCTGCGCGGCCTCGCGCACGTCACCGGGCACGCCCTGCAGGCCGGTGAGGAAGTTCCGCACCAGGATCACCAGCGAGTAGACGACCAGCCCGACCAGCACCGTCGTCGCCGTCAGCCCGGTGAACGGGAAGATCAGGGCGAACATCGCCAGCGACGGGATCGTGTAGACGATCGAGGAGAAGCCCAGCACCGGGCCGGCCAGCCACCGGACGCGGCGGGCGACCAGCGCCAGCGGCAGCGCGATCAGGGCGCCGATGACGACCGCGGCGACGGTCAGCCTGACGTGCTCCCCCAGGTACCGCAGAATGGTGTCCCAGTTCTCGACCACGTAGCTTGCGTCGAACCAGGGATTCGGCGCCGCGTCCACGGCCAGCACCGCGGACGTCCCCGATTCCGCGCTCAGCACGGGGCGCACCCCAGGAGGACCACGCCGTGGACGCTACTGCGCACACTCCCCCGTCCGCGAGCGCGTCCGGCGAGGCGGTGGAGATCCGGCTCGAGGGCGTCAGCAAGGTCTTCGACGACGGCACCGTGGGGGTGGCCGAGCTCGACCTCACCTTCGCCGCGGGCGAGCTGACCGTGCTGGTCGGCCCCTCCGGCTGCGGCAAGACCACGACGATGAAGATGATCAACCGGATCATCGAGCCCACGTCCGGCCGCATCGTCATCGGCGACGAGGACGTCACCCGCGCCGACCCGGTGGAGCTGCGCCGGCGCATCGGCTACGTGATCCAGAGCGTCGGGCTCTTCCCCCACCAGACGATCCGCGCGAACGTCGGCACCGTGCCCCGCCTGCTGGGCTGGGGCCGGGAGGAGACGCGGGCGCGGGTCGACGAGCTCCTCGCCACGGTCGGTCTGGACCCGGCCGTGCACGGCGACCGCTACCCGGGCCAGCTCTCCGGCGGGCAACGCCAGCGGGCGGGGGTGGCCCGCGCGCTGGCGGCCGACCCGCCGGTGCTGCTCATGGACGAGCCGTTCTCCGCCGTCGACCCGGTCGTGCGCGAGCGGCTGCAGGCGGAGTTCCTGCGGCTGCAGGCCACCGTGCGCAAGACCATCGTGTTCGTCACCCACGACATCGAGGAGGCCGTGCGCATCGGCGACCGGATCGCCGTCATGAGCCAGGGCGGCCGGGTCGAGCAGTTCGCCTCACCCGCGGACCTGCTCGGCCGGCCGGTCAACGACTTCGTGGCCGACTTCGTCGGCGCCGACCGGGGCCTCAAGCGGCTGGCCGTCACGGGGATCGACGCCGAGGACCTGGAGCACCCGCCGGTGCTGCACGCCGACGACGGCCTGGCCGACGCGCGTTCGGCGCTGCAGCGCTCCGGTGCGCGCTGGGCCGTGGTGCTCGACGACGCGGACCGCCTGCACGGCTGGCTCTCGCCGGACCGGACGGCGGGCTCGGGGACGGTGGGCTCCGCGGCCCGCCGCATGGAGGCCTGGGTCCCCCGGGAGGCGTCGCTGAAGACGGCGTTCGCCACGATGCTGCAGCACGAGGCGGGCTGGGTGGCCGTGCTCGACGGCGACCAGTTCCTCGGCGTCCTCACTCCCGAGTCGCTGCACTCGGCCCTGCGCCGGTCGGTCGAGGGTCGGGTGCCCGAGACCGCCGGCGCCGCGTCGGCCTAGCGGGCCCGGTCCTCCAGGAGCGGCCCGGTCACCCGGTAGCGGGCGCTGACGAACGCTCCGTTGGCGGCGGCCTCGACCAGCTCCAGGTCCAGCCGCCGCGGGAGCAGCGGCCGCCCCGCGCCGAGCGTCACCGGCGCGATGGAGACGACGACCTCGTCGAGCAGCCCGGCCTCGGCGAACTGGCCGGCCAGGTCACCGCCGCCGACGAGCCAGAGGTCCTTCGCCCCCGCCGCCGCGGTCATCGCCTCGTGCACCGCGCGGACGTCGCCCGAGGCGAACCGGACGTCGCCTTCCGCGGCGGGGAGCTCCCGGCTGGTCATCACCCAGGTCGGCAGCGTGAAGGGCCACCCGTTGCCGGCGGCGGCCTCGTGGTCGAGGACCCACTGGTAGGTCGTGCGTCCCATGACGAGGGCGCCGACGCCGGCCATGAACTCGTCGAACCCGAAGCCCGGGACGTCGCCCTGCTTCTGGCGGAAGAGCCACTCCAGGGAGTCGTCGGGGTCGGCGATGAAGCCGTCGAGGGTGGTGGCGGTGTGGTAGGTCAGCACGGGGTTCCTCCGGGGATCTCGCCGCGTCGCGCGCGGAGCCATTCGATGGGGTCGCCGTCGTCGACGGGGTGGCCCGCCGCCCGCAGCAGGTGCCGGACCAGCTGGCGGCGGGAGGCCGAGTAGGTGAGCACGTGGGCGACGACGCTGCTCAGGACGAAGCTCTCGGGCGGCTCGCAGAGCGCGTCGACCAGCCGGTCGTCCCAGCCGCCCCGCCGGTCGATGTCGCGCACCGTGGCCAGCCAGCGCGGGGCCACCGCGTCGTGCCGGTCCAGCAGCGCGGCGGGGTCCGGGTCCGCGGCCCGCGAGGGCAGGTCGCGGCCCTCGATCGAGGCCAGCCAGATCTCCAGGGTGTGCACCTGGTGATCGAGGAGGACCTGCACCGACTCCTCCGGTCCGTCCCACGGCAGGAGGACGAGCCCGGGCAGCCGCGGGGCGCGGAACTCCTCGTCGGACAGGCCCTTCGCGACCTCGACGAGGTACCGGGTGTCGTCGAGGCCGTGCGCCACCAACTGCTCGGTGAGCGGGTTCATGGCGTGCTCCGTGCTCTGCACCCACAGGGAGGTGGGCGGGTGGAAGTGGATGCCGTTGGGTGCCGGCAGCCAGTGGCCGGAGCCGGCGTCCACCGCGCTCGGCGGCCGACCGTAGGCACGGGCGAAGGCCCGGCTGAACCCCTCCACCGACTCGTACCCGGCCGCCCACGCGGCGTCGGTGACGCTGCTGCCCTGCTGCAGCTGCCAGGCCGCGCGCTCCAGCATCACCCGCCGCCGCATCGCCACGGGCGCCTCCCCGGCGTCCCGGGAGAGGGTGCGGCTGAGGTGGAAAGGCGAGGCGTAGGCGTCGCCCGCCATCTCGGCGAGGGTGTGGTTCTCCTCGTCCAGCACCGCGTCGAGCAGCTCGCGGAGCCGGTCCCGTCCCGTCATGCGTACAGGGTGCTGCGCCGGGCGCCCCCGGTGCTTGACCGTTCTTGCGCGGATCCGGGCTAGGTGTACCCGGCCATCAGGTTGGTGCCAGACGGCTGATCGGGGGCTTGCCGCCGAGTGCGCTGTGACGGCGTCGAGTGTTGTAGTCCTCGATCCACGGGGCAAGGGCGGCAGCGCGCTCATCGTTGCTG